>JACMLT010000209.1 GCA_014379455.1 Nitrospiraceae bacterium | reverse complement strand
GATCCCGATGCCCGTGTCGGACACCGAGAACTGCAGCGCGCCGGCATCGCGGGCCTCGGGGGCCGGCATGACGCGCACGGCCACCTCGCCTCGCTCGGTAAACTTGACGGCATTGCCGAGGAGGTTCAGCAGGATCTGCCGCAGCCGGGTCGGGTCGCCGACTAATTCCTCGGGCACCGTGGGCCACACGTGATTGGTCAGCTCCAGGCCTTTCTCAAACGCCCGGGGCGCGATTATCTCGCAGGCTTTCTCCGCGACCTCGCGCAGATCGAAGGCGACGTCTTCCAAGTCCATATGCCCGGCTTCGACTTTCGACAGGTCCAGGATGTCGCTGATCAGGGTGAGCAGACTGTTGCCCGCCCGGCGGAAGGTCTCCACATAGTGGCTCTGCTCGTCGGAGAGCGGCGTCTCCGCCAGCAGCTCGGCCATGCCCACGATGGCGTTCATCGGCGTGCGGATCTCGTGGCTCATGCAGGCCAAAAACTCGCTCTTCGCCACGTTGGCGGATTCGGCAGAGACCTTGGCGGAGATTAATTCCTGGTTTGTCCGCTCGAGGTCGGCAGTCCGTTTGGCCACTTGCCCTTCAAGGTTTTCGCGGTACTGCTGGAGTTCCGCATCGCGTTTCTGTATTTCCGTCAACATTTCATTGAAGCCGTCGATAAGGATGCCGATCTCATCCTGGCTGGTCTTGACCGCCCGGACCGAATAGTTTTTCTTTTCGGAAATCAATCGGGCCAGTCCCGCAAGGAGAAGGATTGGCTGCGAGATCACTGATTGGAGGGTCTTCGCCACCAGGAAGGCGACACCGGCAGACACCGTGAGCACGCTGAACGTGATGCCGAGGTACCAGCGCAGGCGGGAATCCAGTTCCTCGAGGTCTGATCTCAGAGTGAGCGTGCCGATTCGGATGTTGTCGAGGATGATGGGCCGGGACACTTCCAGATACCCTCGCCCGAAGATGTGGCCTTCGTCCCGGGTCGGCAAGGACGGGAGCGCATTGACGATGTCGGCGCGCTGATACTGCGCAAAAAGGCGCCCGTCCCTGTCGTACAGCGCCGCGGAGATGAGATGGGGCTTAAAACTCATCCCCATGAGGTTCTCCTCCGCGGCTTTCTGGTCTTTGAATGCCAGGGGAGCCGTGCTGTTGGCTTCAACGATCTGCGCCAACACCGAAAGATCGTTCACGAGCGTACTGCGAAACGTGAGAATGTCGTTCGAGATGAATGCCGTGCATGCCAGCAATAAGGCGACGCTGCTGGAAAGCATGGTGAGCAAAATCAGCTTCTGCTTGATGGGAAGTTGTAGCCAGAATCGTCTCATGGTTTTCGTTTTCCTTGCCGGGTCATTCCGCCTCGACGATCCGTCCCAGTTTCAGCAGTTTCGAGCTGATCTTCAGCTCGGCGCGCTCCGCCGCCTTTGGACTGATTGCAAAGCGGATCGTTCCCTCCTCCACGAAAAAGTGGATGATGCCGCCCTGGCGGACAAAACTTTCGGTTTCGCCCACGGTCAGGATGGGCGCGTTCCCTATGACGCCCCACTCACCCTCGATCCGTTCTGTCGCTGAGGAATCCACAAAGAGGATCTGGCACTTTCTGATCTGCTCGGGTGACCGTGGAACATACGTCACGACCTTCCGTCCCTGAATCTGCTTATCCCGAAGCAGCTGGCCCGCCATCTCATGCATCTTGTCGTTGCCGATGATGCAGATCGAAAAGACATGCTCCACGCTCACCAGCTGCTTCTCCGGCCATTCCACGAACTTCGCGAAGTTGTAGAGGAACGCGATCTTGAGCTCCTGTTCCGTGCCGGCAGCGGCCTGGCTGTGCCCAGCCCACGGCGACAGCATCGTCAGCCCTGCCAGCATGGCAAGAGCCAGACGAAGCGCGGCCGCCCGGAAATGTCGGATGCCGGTCACCATCGCCAGGTAACTTTCCCGTATATACTGCGCTGCACTTCGGTCAACTGGGACTGCACTTCGCGGGAGAAGAATTCCGGGTGCATCTTGTCCAGCAGGTTTTGCCCCACGAGAGCCAGTTCGAGATTCGGGGAGGGACTCCACCCAAGTCGAAGGTCCATAGTCGTGTAGCCCGGCACGTTCTGAGCCGCGAGGGGGCCCACATAGCGGAGCCAGGCATCGAATTCCACGTTTTTCGTTACGTTTGTGATGGACCGGATCGAAAACTGATTTTGCGGGTTCGAGGCCGTCGTGGTTCCGGCCGTGGTCGTGCCGAACGGACTGTCCAGGATCATCTGCAGATAGGAATACGACGAGCGAAACCGCCACCAGTCCAGCATGCGCCAGTCGATTGCCGCTTCCAGGCCATACGTATCCCCTGACATGTTATTCACAAACATGACGTTGCCACGACCAACCGACTGCGTCCCGAGAAGACGCGTGTAGGTGTTGTAGAATGTGGCGAGGTCGAGCGAGAACCGATCGATCGGCTGTATACGATAGCCGATCTCATAGGCCACGACTCGCTCCGAGCGCAACTGGGGATTGCTGACCAGTTGTCCGAATCCACCGGGCGTGCCAAAAATATTGACCGACGTTTCGCTTTCGAATCGGCCCGGTGTTTTGACGGCCCGCGACACCGCCAGCCAGGCGGATTGTGTGGGGGTCACCGTCCAATGAAGGCGGGCGCTGGGCTGGTATTCAAAGCCGGTGTACTCATTATGGAGGATCTTCGCCCCGACCGTGAGTGCGAGACGTTCCTTGATCAGCTGGATTTCGTCCTGCAGGAAGACGGTGTAGAGGCTCAGGTCTTTCTTCGGGGAGGTCAAAATCGTGGTCGTTGTGCTGTTATTTGCCTCCATGGCCATCAGGCGGTAGCCGAGTCCCCACACGATCTCCTGCCCTGGGATCAAGGGGAAGCGGTGCTGAAAGTCGAGATCATAGGTGTTGACGCGATCTTTAAATGTGATGTCATTAAAATTCGTCCTGTCCCAATAGAATTGCAGCGCCAAGTCCGAGCCCTGGCCTAGCTGACGTTTCCAGCGCAGGTTGAGGTTGTTATGCTCCTGGGTGGTGTTGGCGTCCTCCGTTCTGGAGAACCTGGGGGGGGTACGGGTGGGAATCTGGAACTGCTGACCGGCTTCACCCTTGAAATAATCTCCCGACAGAGTAAAGGAGTCTCGTGTGCTGGCATCCCAATCCATGCGGAAGCCACCCTGCCCGCCCTGCCAGTCGTCATGGGCGCCAAGTGGGTGAAAGGCGGTGTCGAAGTTCCGGTATTTACCATACACCCGGTATTGCAGGTCTTGGCCGATCTTGCCACCGTACCGGAGCGTGCCGCCGCTTTCCTGGGTGCCGACAAGCCCGCTCGCCATAAATCCCTGCGTGTCCCGGGCTTTTTTTGTCAGGATGTTGATGACCCCATTGACCGCGTTTGCTCCCCACAGGGATCCGCCGGGCCCTCGGATGACTTCAATCCGGTCGATGTCCTCCAGCACGACGTCCTGCAACTCCCAGAACACGCCGTTTGTGGTCGGCGAGTACACGGTCCGGCCGTCGATCATGACCAGCAGCTTATTGGCAAAGCGACTATTGAACCCGCGCGACGAGATGGCCCATCTTCCCTGGTTGAGCTTGGCCACCTGGATCCCCGGCGCCAGCCGCAACGCTTCGGGGATGCTGGTGATGCCCGACCGCCGGATATCGTCCTGAGTGATGACGAAGATGGCCGCGGCGGCGTCCGACAGTTTCTGCGGCTTTTTTGACAGCGAGGTGACTTCAATGCTCATCAAGTCCTCGATGCTGAGCTCCATCAGACCACCAGCGTCTAACTTTGCCGGAGCGCTCTCCGCAGCGGCAAGCGGCGCAGCCGTGAGCACAAGGCAGGACCAGGCCACCGCTGCGACAAGCGGCAAGGAAAATACGTATGGCTTACGAACTGCACTCTTCATGGATGCCCGCGTGTGTTTCCATAGCGTCCGGGTAGCGTCATAGCGTCCATCCTCGGCATCGGTGTGTCCATAAGAACCAGACCATGGCGCCCCACGTTGAACTTGCCCAAGTGATGTCGGCGTTGTCGGCGATGCCCAACCGGTAAGGTGTCAGCCGATTGCCGTGACGCGAGCGATTCCACGCAATATTATTCCGCTCATCCGGTCACCGCTGGACGAAGACACGCGCGCTTGACACGCATCAAGAGTATGTCCTTCTGGATGGGCTTTTTGATGTAATCCACGGCGCCGAGTTCTAAACACTTCTGTTCGGTCTCCGCTTCGGTCGTGGCCGTCAGAAAGATCACCGGGGTCGTAATCCCCTTCTGATTGTTCATCTCCAGCAGCTTGATTCCGTCCAGGTTGGGCATGGTGATATCGGACAAGATCAGGTCGAAATCTGTTTTGCCCAGGTGCAAGAGCGCCTCAATGCCGTCTCCGGCCACCGTGGTTTCATACCCGCCCTTCTCCAAGATCCTCACAATGAGCATCTGCGTGTCCACATCGTCTTCCAGGATGAGGATGGAAGTTTTGCCTTTGCTCACCGTCTTCGGCGACGTCTCGCACACAAGGTTTTCAAGAGGCTGGCTGTCGTCCATGGGCGCGGCCGGCCCATCGTCACGCGGCGCCACCCGTACGACTTCCTCCAAGGTGGTCAGGCCCTGCGCGGCCTTAGTGATCCCGTCCTCCATCATGGTGCGCATGCCGGCACGCCGGGCAGCATTGCGAATCACATGGTCGGCCGCTCTGGCGGAGATTAACTCCCGGAGCGGCTCCGTCACCTCCAGCAATTCATGGATCGCCAGCCGTCCCTTATATCCCGAATGCTGGCATGCCGCGCACCCGGCGCCGGCCTTCCAGCTGGGGCTAGCCGGCAAGCGGCCGCTGCCTCCGACTTTCTCCACCACCTCCGGCAACGGTGCGCGACTGACGGCGCACGCCGGGCACACCCGCCGCGCCAGGCGCTGGGAGAGCACGCCGATTACCGACGCGGCCACCTCGAACGACTCGAGTCCCAGGTCCAACATGCGGGTGATGGTCGACACCGCATCGTTGGTATGAAGCGTGCTCAGCAGCAATTGGCCCGTCTGCGCGGCTTCCGACGCGACGGTTGCGGTTTCTTGATCCCGAATTTCACCGACCAAGACGATGTTCGGGTCCTGCCGCACGACCGAGCGCAATCCAGCCGCAAAGGTCATGCCGGTCTTCGTATTGATCTGAACCTGGTTCAGGCCGGGGATCCTGAATTCGATCGGATCTTCAAGCGTGATAATGTTTTTCGTCGGACTCTTCAACCAATTGAGCGCTGAATACAACGTCGTGGTCTTCCCGCTGCCTGTGGGCCCGGTAATGAGAATCATGCCCAGTGGTTGTGACAACAGCCGCTGGAACGACTGGAGGTTGTCCGACGTCAACCCCAACCCGCCAATGTCCAGCAGTCCGATGCCGCTATCGAGGAGTCGAATGACCACTTTTTCCCCGAACTGCGTCGGCAGGATGGACACCCTGAGATCGATTTGCTTGTCCTCGACCCGCAGGCGGCTGCGCCCATCCTGAGGCCTGCGGTGCTCCCCGATGTCCATCCCGGCGATGATCTTGAGCCGGGAGAGGGTGTTGGGTTGCAAATGCTTGGGGATTTTCAACGCATCGTTCAAGATCCCATCCACCCGATAGCGGACCAGCAGGAGCTTTTCCTGCGGTTCGATATGGATGTCGCTGGCTCCCGCCTTTACGGCGTTGGTCAGGATCATGTTCACGAGCCGGATGATGGGTGGCTGTTTCCCGATATGGGCCAGTTGGATGGGATTGAGGACTTCGTATTCGTCTTCGATGTCACCCTCCGCCTCGCCCTCTGGAGCCTCGCTGGTCAGCAGGTCGAAGTCCATGGCCGTGTCCGTCGCGACAAGGCGAAGGGCGGCGCCGCTCTTCAGCAGGGTGTCGATATTCTCCGGTTCGGTGATGATGAGGGAGGCCGGCTGGCCTTTCGACAGCCGCTTAAGAGCATCCAGGAGGTCCCAATTGAACGGATTGCTCAATACGAAAGCCGGTGCGCCGCTTTCCTCGCGCGTCGGGATTACATGATGAGTCTTGCAGAAAGGTGGTTGCAGCACGCCCGGTCGAATGGTCTCAGCGTTGATGGAGGGAACATAGGCAAGATTGAGGACCTCCGCGATCGCCTTCGCCACAATACTGGTAGCGATCCCCATCTCGGATGCGGCCGTATAGAGTTGTCCTGGCAGAAACTTGGCCAGCATCGCTTTTCTATCCGGAAGCAGGTTCAAGTGATCGCACAGATACTCCTTGAATCGAAAAAAATCAGGCTGGATTTTCCCATCCCACGCATGGGACTCTTTGCGCAGTCCCTTCCAGCCTGGAAGCGCATCGATGTGGGCCTGAACGACGGGGAGAAGCGTCTTTACAGAGAAGGGTTTCACCACATACGCGGCGCCGCCGAGCGTCAGAGCGCGAGCCTTCTCCTCCTCGCCGTCCAGCCCCGTGACAAAGATCACGGGAATGTGCGCCATCCTCTTATCCTCCTGCATGCGGGCGTACACCTGGTACCCATCCATCTCCGGCATCCGGATGTCCAGCAGCATGAGATCGGGCTTTGCCTGCTGCAGAGTCGCAAGGGCGCCGCCGCCGCTGTCCGCGGTAATCACGTCATACCCGCCACCCTTCAACATTTCCCTCTCCACCTGAAGGACCGCCGGCTCGTCGTCCACACAGAGAATCAACGGTTTCTTGGCGTTACTCATCAAGCACCTCCACTCGCTCCAGGTAGCGGGACAGTTCGTGCACGTGTTGTCTGATTTCGTCGGGATTTTTCCTTTTCGCCGCCTGTTCCAGTGCGGCGCCGATCACGCTGATGGCGTCGAATCCGTAGCCGCCGCCGGAGCCCTTCATACTGTGGCCCAGGATCCTGATGGTTTCGAAGTCACCGCCGTCCAGCGCCGTCAGCAGCACCCCCGTATCCTTGCGCCGCTTGTCGAGGAATCCCTGGACGAGGTCGGCAAGATCCGGATCCACGTGGATGGGAATCTTTCCTTCTTGATGTTCTCTGCCGTCGGTCGTCATGGTACCGGGCTCCTGGTGTACTCCGAGATGGCGGCCAGCAGGGTCAGCTTCT
>JACMLT010000208.1 GCA_014379455.1 Nitrospiraceae bacterium | reverse complement strand
TGGAATGACGCTCCCGCCGTTGGTCATCCGTAACCACGAACTGCGGCGAGAAATTCTTGAGATCTTCGACCGCTCCTTCATCTTAACCTATGTCCTTGAAGCTATCGCCGTGCTGGTGGCCGTGCTTGGCATCGTGAACACCTTGGTGACGGCCGTCCTTGAGCGGCGACGTGAGTTTGCCGCGTTGCGGGCGATCGGGGCCAGTACGGGGCAGGTGGAACGATTAGTGCTGTGGGAAGCCGCCTACCTTGGATTGATCGGGGCGGCGTTGGGCGTCGCGGGAGGTTTGCTGCTTGCCCTCCTGCTCATTCGCGTCATTAATAAACAATCCTTTGGTTGGACGATCCAGATGACGGTTCCGGGCGGAGTGATTCTGCAAGCCGTAGGACTCGCGCTCACGGCAGCTTTGGTAGCCGGCTACTGGCCTGCGCGTTGGGCAGCAAGACAGCCGGTCGTGGAAGGGTTAAGAGAAGAGTAGCGGCCTGGTTGGTCCTCTGTGCTCACGGAACCCCCACGATGAAACAGTGGTCGTTCGACGTGCGCAGTAGAGGACCAAGCCAGGTCGCTACTCTGGGGAGGAAAAACGAGCAAGCTTGGAAGGATCATTGTAAGAATAAATCTATGCGGCCACAGCCAGATTGGCAAACGCGAGCGGCATGTCTTTGCGATCTGATGGCGCGATTGTCAGCAGCGGCCTCGTTGCGTGCCCGATCTCTTCTGCGACCCAACATGTAGGGATCTTTTGAATGGCAATATTGTACAGGTTGACCGAGTCGTTATAGAATTCTCGCCGGTCGGCTATGGTGCTTTCCAGCGCCGAGATGCGCTGCTGAATGGCGACAAACTCTTCATTGGCTTTCAGATCTGGATACTGCTCGGCCACGGCAAAGAGTGTTCCTAAAGCCCCGACGATCTGATTTTCCGCCTGCGCCTTGTCGGTCACATTCAAGCTTTCGCGATAGGCAGTGCGGGCTTTGGTCACAGATTCCAGTGTTTCCCGCTCGTGTGTCATGAAGCTATTACAGACTTGAACAAGCTTGGGAAGTTCATCGTGCCGCTGCTTCAGGATGACGTCGATATTCGACCAGGCCTTGTTGATGTTGTTCGCGAGCCGGACCAGTATGTTGTAGACGGCCACCACATAGGCGATGAGCACAGTCATGCCGCTCACAAGCAGGCTTCCGATGAGTAAGGTGCTGTTCATGGGCATTCTCCTCTGGGTATGGCGGTTACGATATCGTTCTCAGATAGTATTTGGCGAAGACGATCAAACATGATGCGGTCAGCGCCAGGCCTCCTGCTCGATACGCCCACACTTGCCATCGCAAGTGGGACAGCAAGTCTTTTTCGCTTCGATCCGAGATAATAAACTCATGGTCTCGGTTGTTCCCAATGTAGAGACGAGCGGCGTTCTCGACGCGTTCTGTCGCGCCGCGGTGCGCATGTGCCGTTCCGAGGACGTAGACCTGCACTTCCGGGAGGATGAATGATTCACGGCACCGAAGTATTTTGTTTCCCAACCAACGTTCGGTTGAAATCCCCAGTCGAGTCAGTCCGGCGATCGTTGTGGAGGACAAGGCTCCGAGCCAATCGTTTCGAACGGTGCGTTCGTCCTGTAAGATCAGCTCGGCGTCAAGGGGTACGACGAGCACGCGTCCAGTGGTATCACTGATAAAAAAAGGCTGCTCCGACGTGCCCTTTGCAATGGTCTCCCACCGTGTATGCTTCCCGGAGCCGACGCGCTCTTCAACGGCATAGGTATAGAACACACAGGGAAACCCGCTAAAGGGAGAGGAGAGAACCTGTTCCTCTGGCTGGGCCCGCCCACTGATCTCCACTAATCCGAGAGCCAGTGAACGGATGGTCGAGGTCGGGATACTTTCAATCAAGCGCTTTCGTTGGCGAAGCCACCATCCGTCGGCGAAGAGCCAGAATCCTCCTAGGGTGCCGGCTAGCAAATAAAGGAAGGGGTGATCCGGTGGCCGACTCCACAGAGTGGTTCTCAAGGTTTTATCGATCCCGGCGGCGAAGATAATCCCTCCGATCCCAAGGGCGAGTCCGAAAAACAGCACCCAGAACCACAGGCCTTGAGCGTGAGAGCGTGGTGTCTTGATTCCGCACTGTTGGCGAGCCGTGTTGTTGCGTGTATGATGCCTCGCCGCTAACTGTGCATACAGCTCGGTTTCGCCGATCTGGATAGGCACCGCCGCGCCTCGGTAGGTCTCATTCAGACGAGTGAGGCTTCCGTGAGGCAGCCACCACCCGAGACAGGAATCGCAGCTCAAGAAGGATGTACGATACCGTTGCAGACTCCAGGTGAATCCCGCATCGAGGGCAGAGGGTCTCTGTCTTAACCGCGACGCCTCCTGTGTCACCCAGCGCCCGCTTTAGCGAGGTGTAATCTTCGACAAAGAAATTCACCTCTCCCACATCGAGCCAGAGTCCGTGTCCGGAGGAACAGACATCGAGCCCAGGGCCATGGCTAGTTGGAACCTGAGTCAGGTCCTCCTGACAATCGGGACATTTCATGGCAACCATCGTATTCAAACTGTAGCAAGAACTGGGCAGGTGTCAACGCAATGCGCTTGTAATCGCCTTGAGAAACAGGGGTTCAGCAGGGTTATCACGAGCAATCGTGAGGCAGCGTGCATCAAACGAGAGTCTCGGTCAGGACATGTTGCGCTGCTCTCTGATCCACCTCGGTTGACCCATGATAAGACTCATACGTGAGCGTTTACTTCCGTTCCTGGAGCAGGGTTGGCAAACTCACCACCCTCACCTCTTACGCCGAACGTTTCACGTCTCATGCGGAGCATCGCAGGAATTGTCATAGACCGACCAGGCATGGGCCAATGGACGATACCGCGTATGATAATTGTCCCAACCGCGTTGAAAGCGTCGTACACGTCTGCGCGAGGAATGTGATGCCCTCCTTGGCGAACTCGGGAAGCAATACGTTGACGGGCAAGTTGAGGTGAAGTGAGGGTCAAGAATACGATGGTGATCTGATATCCCGCGGTCTTCCATCCTGTCAGAAGCCGCAGGTAAGTTCTCCTGCTCAAGGTGCTTTCAAATGCAAAATCTTCCAGAGCTTTTGCTAACCGAATGAGTTCCGTCAAGACACGTCTGTCTGCTTGCCGTGCGGCAGTTCTGGTTGAAGGGGTGAAAGCCCGCCAGCGAGGAGGTCAGCACTCACGAAGTGAATCACGCCGACTTCGCGAAGAAGAAGTTCTCTGCGAAGGTGGTCTTCCCGGCTCCATGTGGTCCGGCAATGAAAATGCAGCGGGGGAATCGAACGGTTCGGGTGCTCACGGTTGAGCCTGTCAGCCTGCTACTGGCTGCTGGTAATTGACCTCTATCTTGAATCCGAGATCCTCGATCATGCCCCAGACCTCTGGGGCCGGCTGGCCTGGTGTGGTGAGGTAACCGTTCACGAAGATGGAGTCGGCTGGATAGAGCGCCAGCGGCTGGAGACTGCGCAGATTATGTTCGCGGCCACCGGCCACGCGCAGTTCGGTGCGTGGGTGCAGAAACCTGAAGAGGCAGAGTATTTTCAAACATCGTTGAGGAGTCAGGTTGTCACAGTCTTCCAGTGGCGTGCCTGTTGCCGGGTGGAGTGTGTTCAGGGGAATCGAGTCCGGCTTTACCTCGATGAGGGCCATGGCCAGGTCGATGAGGTCTTCGTCTTTTTCTCCCATTCCCACGATCCCGCCGGAACAGATTTCCAACCCGGCGGCACGAGCATTCCGGATGGTGCTGAGCCGGTCTTGGAAGGTATGCGTGGTGCAGATGGAGCCGTGAAAGGCTTCGCTGGTATTCAAGTTGTGGTTCACCCGATCGACTCCCGCCGCCTTCAGTCGCTTGGCCTGTTGTTCATTCATGAGGCCCAGTGAGCAGCAGATCTGAATCGGAATCTCCTGCTTGATCGAGCGCACGGCTCCGGCAATTTCGTCGATTTCCCGATCCAACGGACTCCGACCGCTAATGACGATGCAATAGCGTTGGGCCTTCGAGGCCGCCGCTTGTCGGGCACCTTCAAGCATCTGTTGCCGGGGCACGAGGTTATAGCGTTCGATGGGGGCGCTGGAGATCGCAGATTGGGAACAGTAGTGACAGTCTTCCTGACAGGCCCCGCTCTTGGCGTTCTGCAACATCTGGAGGCGAACGGTCTTGCCGAAATAGCGGGATCGGACGATAAAGGCGGCTTGGAGGAGTTCCAGCAATTGTTCGTCAGGAGTATCAAGCACAGCCTGGCATTCATCTCTGGTCAGCGTTTCGTCGCGCAAGGCTTTGGCAGCGTAATCCTGATAGTCGACCATGGGGCACTCCATCATCTGTAGAGGGTGTATTGACTGCGATGCAGATGGCTGCGCGCGTCAGGCAGCCGAACTCGCCGAAAACCTACACGGTTTCGAAGGGAGAAGCAATGCCTTGGTAGGGAACCGTTGAGACTGGGAGGGGGCTGTTGTCTGTATCGGCAACCGCTTGACCACCGGCATTCGGCAAAGGCAATGCGACCAATGTATTCCAGATCCCACAGCTTCGGCAGCGCCCAGACCATTCGGTCGATTCATGCCGGCAGGCGGTACAGACATAGGGGACGACCACGCGCTTTTTGAAATGCAGGGCTTTCTTCAGTTCGGTGACGGCTAGTTCCATCTCCTGCTTGCGCAAATAGAGATTGGCCATGATCTTATGATAATCGGCCAATTGGTCCTGTACCCCTTCGACGGTTGAGAGAATATCGAAGGCTTCATCGACCATTTCGAGACGGTAATAGAGCTTGCCTAAATAGAACTGCAGGGCAGGGTTGTTTGGGTCTTGCCGGAGGGCTTCCTGATAGACGCGGATAATTTCACTAGGCTCGCCCTGCTCAAGAAAGAGTTCTTCGAGGCGGTGCAGGATGATGTTGCTACGGGTCTTGGCATAGATCTTCTTGAGAATTTCTACGGCTTGCTGGGTCTTGCCTTCCCGGATCAAGATTTCGCCGATGCCGACGTAGGCCGGCAAGAACGTCCGGTCTCTCTTAATGGCGCCGCGGAAGTACCGCCGTGCTTTATCGGGGTGGCCTCGTTCCAGCAGTTGGCGTCCGACCTCGTAGGTGCAGCCGGTGAGGAGTTGGGCTTCGGCCAGTCGTTCCGGTTCGGCCAGGTTGGCCTTCAGGAGTCGATGTTGAATTTCGAGCGCCTCGCTCCACTTTTCAAGCCTGATTAAGAGATCTCGTTTCCGGATGAGCGCGGTCAGGTTATCCGGTTCGATCGTGAGCATCTTGTGCAGGGTCTGTAAGGCGTCCTCATACCGCTTGGCGCCCTCCAAGTCGTTGGCCAACTCCAACAGGATTTCGATGTTGCGCTCGTCGACGCGATTCGCCCGTTGATGGAGGCGGATCGCCTCTGCGAAGTTGTGTTCCCCGCGATAAATATTTCCCAGCCAGAGCAGCGAATCGACACGATTCGGGTCCATGGCCAGCGCGCGTTCGAACAGGGCAATGGCTTCGACGGTGCGTTTCGACATAATGGCATGGGTGCCTTCACGATGGAGCGCGTCGATTTTTTCTTTGCGGCGCAATAACCGCGTGCTGCGCCAGTTGCCGATGACGTGGGCGGTCTGCCGCATGCCGACGGCCAAGGCCACGAGCACGGCGCCGATAGCCATGGAAAAGACGACGAGTGTGACAGGACTCAGTTCGAATTGGATGGAGGGACTGGTTCGGACTGCGATCGTTCCAGGATTCAACTCGCGTGCGTAGCTGTAGAGAAAAATCCCGATGCTGACGAGGAAGATAGTGGTGAGCAGTCGGAGCATCGAACTAGGCCTTGGCTTTCGCGGGCGCCTTTTTCCGCTTCACGAGCCGTGGGGTCACGGTCGGTTGTGCGACCGTCGGTTCATCCGGGATGGTGACGCGTTTGGCGTCGGCCCACAACCGTTCGAGTGCGTAATGCGTCCGGACATCCTGTCTGAAAATATGGACGATCACATCGCCAAAGTCCATCAAAACCCACTGTGAGGACCGTAGGCCCTCGACACGTAGCAGCTTAGAACCGGCGCGAGAGAGGATACCATCGATATAATCGGCGATGGCACTCGCCTGGCGATCCGAATCCGCAGAGCCGATGACCAGGTAGTCGGCAACGGAGGTCAACGGCTCTACCTTGAGGACGAGCACGTCAGTGGCCTTCTTGTCGAGCATGGCCCGGGCAATGGCGAGGGCCGTGGACCTAGCTGTTCGTGCGATTAGGGTCCCCTTTGGTAGAGATGATGGTGAAGTATATAAGATTCCACTACGGGCGGCAACAGGTTTGCCGCTGAGAGCCCTTGGCGGATTCGAGCGCGAATGTCCGATGCGGAGATTGCGCAGGGTGGTAGTTTTAGGCAGATCAGGCCTTGCGTCCCTATCGGCGCTTCGATTCGGGAAATCCGGTCCGCGTCTAAGTCCGCCAGTGAGGGATAGGGAATCGGCGGAAGCCGTGCGACGGTAGAGAGGGAACGAAACGACAGGCCTGGTCGGGAGAGGATGACGAAGCGGCAAAGCTCTAGCAATGTCTGTGGCTCACGCCAGGAGGGAAAATCCAGAAAGGCATCGAGTCCTATCAGGAAAAATAGCTGGGTTTGCGCGCCATACTCTTGTTGTAGCAGACGAACGGTGTCGATGGAGTAAGACTTGCCTGGACGACGGATTTCTACATCCGAGATGGCGGAAGCGGGTTCTGAGTCGATGGCAAGGCGGACCATCTCATAGCGGTCTTGGGCCGGAGCCAGACTGCCGTTCGGCTTATGGGGAGGGTGACTTGTGGGAATGAAGAGGATCTGGTCGAGCCCGAGCGCCTCGCGTGTCTGGCGCGCAATGGCCAGGTGACCATTGTGCACGGGATTGAAGCTGCCGCCGAGGAGGCCGAGACGAAGGGGGCAAGACTGTTGAGTGCTGGGTGCCGAGGGCTGAGATTCAGAATCTGGTGACATCATAACTCAGCACTCATGCCTAGCAGGCTGCAGAAAATTATTGTGGTACAGCATGCTTCGATGACCAGCATGTCTGGGACAAGGCGAGAATACCACGCAAGATGCTCAAAAAGGCCAGACTTCTCACCCACCCCACCCTGGCGACTACTTCACCCTCCCGCCCTGGAGTCTGCCAAGACAGCCTCTTCGCCCAGGGACGCGCCTTATCCCAGGTAAGGCCGCAGCGAGAGCTCTAGGATGGTTCTTCCAAGCTTGCTCGTATACGTTTCCTAAGAGATGGTTCAGATGAGTCCCCCACTGCGCGCGTCCAACGAGCGTCTTTTGAGACCGCGCGTTGCGCGAGCACAGAAGAGCATCAGGCTCCATCCCGTTCCGCTGCTGGCGGACTATTTCAGCATCTTGCTAGGACAGTATGAGCGATTCGTCAATCAGCGAGCCCAGCCTGAAATCAACCGCGCAGAAGATCGGTTGGTTTACCGCCGCCTGCGTGCTCGTGGGTAATATCATTGGCGGAGGGATCTTCACCACGACGGGATTGATGGCCCGTGATGTCGGCGATCCAATGCTGATTCTCCTCTTGTGGTTCGTCGGCGCGCTGTTTGCGCTCGGTGGCGCGATGGTCTATGGGGAACTGGGGGCCGCTCTGCCCCATGCGGGAGGGGATTACGTCTACCTGCGAGAGGCCTATGGACCGTTGGTCGCTTTTCTCAGTGGATGGACATCGTTTACGATTGGCTTTGGCGCGGCAGTT
>JACMLT010000207.1 GCA_014379455.1 Nitrospiraceae bacterium | reverse complement strand
CGGTCTGCACTCGCTACGGCCTTGCTGGACGGCCTTTTTGAGCAGCCTGCGGCTATTTTTTTCATTGGCCCATTCTCTCAGATTCTAAGGGTGTATTGTGCATAAACTAAGTTTTTTCCGTAGCCTGTTAGTTCACCTGAAGGAATCGGCCATGTTTGATTTGTATCAGGAAGAGCGGACGATTCAATGTTCCGTCTGGCCCGAACGCTGCCGGTCCCGTCAGGGAGGAGAGATCCGGCTGCGTCAGCAGTTGATCGTGAACCGCTTCGCCGGAGGAGGCCCCTTTTCGAACCGCATCCAGCACCAATTTCGCGGCGTCGTAGCCTTGCGTTGAAAAGAGTGTCGGGTTGGCTTCGAACCGTTTTTTATACCGGGAGACAAAGTCCTGCACGGTCGGGGTCTGGCTGTCGATAAAGAAGCCGTCAACGAACACGGCTCCATCGATCGACGAATCATCTGTGCGAGCAAAGTCCGGTGAGTTCCATCCATTCGCGCCGAGGAACGGCACCTTCATGTCGTGGAAATTCAATTGAGCCGTAATGATGCCGGCGTCGGCTGCGCGGCCTGGAATAAAGATCGCATCGAAGCCCGGCGTATAATAGACTTTCTTGTCCAGCTTTGTCAGTTTTCCGGCCAGTTTTGTCTGATCGACCGGCACGGCCAAGCCGTATCGGTTGAGGTCCTCCGCCTTCATACGTTTGAGCTGCCCGCTCACATCAATTTCGCCCTCTTTGTAGGATTCGACGGCGATCACTTCTCCCTCGTGTTGGCGCACTTCCTGGGTGAAGAGTCGGGCCAACTCGCGGCCATACGTGGTGTCGGGATGCAGGATGCAGAATCGGCGGAAGCCTTGTTCTTTGATGGCATAAGAGGCGATGCGTTTGGCTTGAAGTTCATAGGTGAGCGCCGTATTGAATACATAGTTTCCGAGTTGTCGGACGTTGGGGAACGTCGCGGCCGGCGTGATCAGGGGGATGTGGGCTCGTTCGGCGAGTTCGGCCATGACCGGCAGATTTTTCGAGAGGAGCGGGCCGATCACGGCGAGGGGCCGATCGGTGTTCAGCAGTTCGGAAAATTCATCTAAAAATGTGGCAGGATCGGATTCAAGGTCTTTGACGATAAGACCAACCGATGGACCTCCTGCCCGGTCTCTATTGGCTTCGACGGCCAGCTGAATGCCACTGAGGACTTCACCGGAAAAGGGAGCGAGTTTTCCTGAGAGCGGCAGGACGACGGCGATGAAAAACTGGTTGGATTTTTGTTTGGCTTGGAGTGTGGCAAGTACATCCGAAGTTTTCGCTGCCTGGGGATGGGTCGGGAAATTTACGAGAAATTGCTGGATCTGCCGGATGGCCTGGTGTTCTTCTCCACGGCTGATGTAGAGCTCAATGAGCCGGAGTGACGCGAGATCGCCGGGAAAGTTGCGTGGAAAGGTGCTCCGGATTTGTTCCAGGGATTTCTTGTCGGATGTCCCGCTAGTCAGATCGCGAATGCGGGTACGCACGTCTTCTGCTTGGTCTTCAGTTCCCAACGCCACTTCGTCAAGCCACGCCTGAATGGCGCGGGTCGTGTCTTTTTTTTGTGCGTAGAAATCGCCGCTTAGCCGTAGGGCCTCGCGTTTGGTGGCGTCATCTTTTGACAGGTTTCGCAGACCGGTCAAAATCGGCAGGGCAAGGTCGAGGTTCCCCATTGCCGCATGGACTCGGGCTTGCAACAGCTTGCCTCGATCCGTCACCTCTGAGTCGGGAAATTCCGTCTGCAGCAGAAGCAAGTAATGTAATGCCTCCCCATGTTGCTTGGTGCCGTGGAGTGCAGCACCGAGGAGGAGATACGTGTCATCGAGCAGCTCGGGTTTTGGAGAGGTGGCCAGAAAACGACGGAGTATGGTGACGGCTTCTTCAGCCTTTCCTGCGTCGATCAGGCGTTTCGCCTGGTTCAGCGTGGGATGGCTCGCTGGCTTCGCGGGCCCTGTTTCTGCGTAGACGGGCGAATTGAGCTCGAGCCCAGCAACAGGGCAGAGCATGCTCCAGGCAAGTGCAAGCGCATAGCACCAGCGTACTGAAAGGGCGTGCGTACGATGTACAGACAGAGATGTTAACGGGCGAGCCATGAGCTCCTGGCGGTCTGACGGATCTGTCATTCTCATGTGACTACTATCGGAAACCCTGTAGGGTGTCAAGGTAAACTCCGTCCGGGGTTCGTTGTGTTCATCTGAGCGATTGGCTATCATGCCATAGATGATGTTACACCCGCTGGCTGAGCGATATTTGAGCCGTCTCCGGGTGGAGGGTGGTCTCTCCCTCAACACGATCGAAGCCTACCGCCGCGACCTGAGTAAATTTCATTCCTACTTGCATCGAATCGGTGTGGTGCCGATCGGGCCTCTTACATCGGAGACGCTGACAGGATTTCTCCGTTCTATGCAGGAGGCGCAGTTGTCTCGCGCCTCCTCGTTACGTTGTCTCTCTGCCATTCGTGGATGGCTCCAGTTTCTGATGCGGGAACGGATCATCGAAGAGAACCCTACCATCGGATTGGTTCCGATCTCACGCGGTGTCCGACTACCCAAAACGCTGTCGCAGCAGGACGTCACTGCATTGTTGGAGCTGGGGGCCGTTCCGACTCCTGAAGACCTGCGTGATCGTGCGATGGTGGAGTTGCTCTACGCGACGGGACTCCGTGTGTCGGAATTGGTGATGGCTGAGGTGGCACTGGTAAATCTCGATGTCGGGTATCTCCGGGTCACGGGCAAGGGCGCGAAGCAGCGTCTCGTGCCGATGGGTGAGCGGGCCCGGCAGCTGTTGGAACAGTATGTGAACGAGGCGCGGCCAGGGCTGCTCAAAAAACGGGCTTCACGGTATGTGTTTGTGTCGAGGCGAGGTGGCCCGTTGACACGGCAAGCCTTTTGGAAATTGCTACGACACCGTGCGCGGCGGGCTGGGATCAGGCAGATCATTTCGCCGCACATGCTTCGGCATTCGTTTGCGACGCATTTGCTTGAGGGCGGCGCCGATCTTCGGTCTGTTCAGGTCATGCTCGGCCATGCCGATATTGCGACCACGCAGATCTACACGCACATAGAACGGGGACGCCTGAAGCGGGTGCATGACAAGTATTTCCCTCGGGTTGACAGTGTTAGGGGAAAAAAGCAGAGCTGAGAAGATGCGACTTAATGAGCGGTGTGCGTGCCAGCTGAAAATGGCAAAGGGAGCGCGAGATTCGATTGACAAGGGCATGTGGAGTTGGTAGCATCCCGCCCAGGTTGCTAGAAAAATCGGGCGGATAGCTCAGTTGGCAGAGCGCCACCTTTACACGGTGGATGTCGCAGGTTCGATCCCTGTTCCGCCTACCAGAGCAGAGGCTGGTCCAAGGGGAGCAGGACAGATCATTGAGCAACAATCATGAAATGTTAATGGGACCGACCACTAGATATAGTCTTGTCCCTCACGTCTTCCGCTATACGTAGAGTTTTATGGGGCCGTCGTTCAGCTGGTTAGGACGCCAGATTGTCAATCTGGAGGTCGCGGGTTCAAATCCCGTCGGCCCCGCCATTTTCTCCTGTGTGCGCGTGACTCCGCTGGTAGAGCTGGGAGTGCTTTCTCGCAGACTGCGGAACAACGCTGCTGACATGCCAAAATTTCGTGTTCGCATGGGTGGAATCACAGCAGTACACCGCGCGGGAAACTAAAAAAACCGTCTAATTCAGTTCGCCGTGAGACGCGTGTCGTATGTTCTGGTACGGCGTGCTGGGTGGAGTTGGTGAGCAGGGCGACATGTTAGTATTCTGCTAGAGTCTGGAAAGGTTATTGCCGCATGTTTCAAACAGGTCTCACAGGATTGATGGGCTCGCTTGGAGCGGTGTCGAAAATTGTGCTCGTGATCCTGTTTATTTTCTCAGTCATTTCGTGGGCGATTATCTTCTCAAAATGGCGTGCGTTTCGTGTCGCAGACCGGGAGGACAAGCAGTTCTTAGCTCTCCTTGTGAAGGCACATAGTCTTGATGAGTTGTATCGGCAAGTTCGACGAATCGAAGGGAGTCCCAGCGCCTGTGTATTCGAAGGGGTCATGGAGCGAGTGGGCTCTGGGAGAGTCGAGGGGAGGGATGGTGGCGGTTCTGGATCAGTTGATCACCATGTGATAGAGCGGGCCGCGTCCCATCTCGCACAAAGTCAGCTCTCACGCCTCGAGAGCTATCTCCCGTTCCTTGCCACGACGGGGAACATTACTCCGTTTATCGGGCTGCTCGGTACTGTCATGGGAATCATTGACGCATTTCGGGAGATCGGCACCCAAGGGACTGCCAGTATTTCTGCTGTCGCTCCCGGCGTGGCAGAGGCGCTCATCGCGACGGCAGCAGGTCTGTTCGCCGCCATCCCTGCGGTGATTGCCTATAATTATTTCCTGACTCGGATTCGCACCACGGCGTTTCGCTTGGATTCGGTCACGATTGAGCTCTTGTCGTCCCTCTCGACCACGGTGTCCAAGGTGAAAAAATCAGTTCCGGTCGGAGTCCAAGGATGATCCTTGAGTCCCGTCACCGCCGGTTTCTGGCAGAAATCAATGTCATCCCTCTCGTCGATGTGGTCCTCGTCCTCTTGGTGATTTTCATGGTCACCGCGCCGATGTTGTATCGAGGGATGGATATCAAACTCCCGACGTCTGCCACGAATACGATCAAACCAGAGATGCGTACGGTGCTCACAATCGAAAAGGATCAACGATTGTATCTCGACAAGGACCCGGTTGGTGTGGCCCAGCTCGAACAAAAATTGAAGGTCTTGAAACAGGATCATCCTGATGTATCGCTATATCTCCGGGCTGATCGCGATGTCCCCTACGGTATCGTGGTGCAGGTGATGGACGGCGTCAAGAAAGCCGGGATCGAGAAGATCGGGATGGTGACGGAGCCGATGGGGCCGGAGCGCGTGGGAGCGCCGCAGATCCCCGGTCTCACACCGCGAAAAGGTTGATCCGACTACGCGAGGGGGCTGGTGGTTATGGCATCCCAGGCGTCGCTCCTTTCAGGGTCGTGGTTCGATCAGGGCGATCAATCCGGACTCTCCACTCGGCTCAAGCGAACACTGGTCTTGTCGCTGGCCCTTCATGTGGTCGTCGTGCTTGCGGTAACGGGAATTCGGCTTCCACAACAGAGTGAACGACCGTTGACGTCTGTGGAAGTGTCATTGGTGAGTCTGCCGACTCCTGTGAAGCTGATCGAGTCGGCGAAGCCAGTCGAGCCGGGGAAAGTGGTCATCTCGAAGCCGGCCCCTGCGCCGGTAGCCAAGGCAGTGACTCCCAGTGCCGCTCCCTCCTCCGCGCCTCCGAAAGGCGAGAAGCGAAGGGACATGATGCAGGATCTCGATCTTCCACCGGACGCGCCGAAGTTTGGAGACATAAGCCCTGCAACAAAAACGGTGGCTCAGCCCCAACAGATGGCGAAGGTACCGGAGGTCCCACGTATCCCGGATGTGACACAAGATCCGGTCGCGAAGACTCCGCAGCGGGCATCGGTCAGTGATGATCTGAATCGTGAGTTAGAAGAAGAGCTGAAAAAGATCAAGCAATTTAAGCCGGCGGCCAAGCTGGATATTCCGAAAGAGGTTGTCCCGACCGAGACACCGGTCAAGCCAGTGCCTCAGCACGAGGTGAAAGCTCCGGCAGCCAAGACTCCTGAAACGACTCTGAAGATTTCCGGTGCGGCGGGGTCAAATCTCTATTGGGCCCGTGTACAGTCTATTATTAGTAGACAGTGGGAGCCTCCTCCGGTCGATATGGGCGGACAGACTTATACGATGACCGTCAAGTTTCGGCTTCAGCGGGATGGGACGATCAAAGACGTGGTCGTCCGGCAGTCGTCAGGGAATGCCTATTATGATATGGCGGGCCAGCGCGCTGTGCAACAGTCACGGTTCCTGCCCGCGTTTCCTGCCGAGATGACAGACAGCTATAAGGATATTGAAATGGTATTTCGCGTTGGGGAGTCGGTTGGATGACACAGATGAAATTGATCAGT
>JACMLT010000206.1 GCA_014379455.1 Nitrospiraceae bacterium | reverse complement strand
GTCGTTGAACTTGTCCCGAATCTCGTCCTCATTCTGAAAGCCCCCTTTGGCCGTCCTCGAACCCAGCTCCACCTTGCTCTTGGCGGCACCCCCCTCCTGAGCCGAAACAACGCCGCCGCAAGCCAACAGCCAGACGAGAATCACAGCCCAGTGCTTCACCATCTCCATCGCATTCACCTTATCGTCTTTCCGACACTGAACGAAAACCGCGATCCCGGCAGACGACCGACTGTTTGTTCGTCACAGGCAGATGTTGTCGTCAGAGGTATTCAACATGGCTGCGCATCGAGTCTCGGTCCAATAGACCATGCACCAGCAATAACAACTGGATGAATGGTCCGATGGCGTGCTTTGTTGCGGGAGACCAGACGATACCCGCATGTTCGGCCCCGGAACGGTGCAACTCCAGATAGTCGGTGTCAAACGTCACCACCACCCGTTCTTCCGCAGTGGCAAATTCGAGTTGGTCCGCATCGGACAGTCCGCACCGGTCGGCTTCCTGAGCGGTCAGCACATCGACTCCACGGTGCCGCAGGCCGGCCGCGACGACCGCTGGCACGTGCTGATCGAAGTAGAAACGGATCGGCTCACGCACCGAGTTTCTCCCGCAGCTTGGACGGGACGTTGGCCTTCAGCCAATCCGCCCACTGCTCATCTTGGAGAAACTCCGCTTCGATCTCCTGACGGTTGTCGAAGTAGTAGGCCAGGGCCGCATGGACTTCAGCCAGCGTGAGGCCGGGAAACTGATAGACGATCTCTTCCGCCGACAATCCCCGTCGCTCGTGCCAGGCGACGATGTCCATGACTCGAATGCGATGCCCGGCAATACAGGCTCGCCCTCCGCAGACGCCGGGAGTCTTGACGATATGCTCGACCATCACCTGGGACATGACGACTTCCTTCGATCTGCGCCGTGTTTGAAATTGGACCTCCCGAGGCATCTTCTCAAGAAGATAGCGGGAAGTGCGACCGTGGTCGAATGCTTCTCCCTGAGAGTAGGGCCGTTTCGGCGAACGGTGCGCCAAGGACACAAGCAGCCGATCAGACACGCGGCTTCCGTCAAGTCACCTCTACCGGCTGGGGACCGGGGTTGGAGCCGCTTTGGTCGAAACCATGGGGCTTCGCAAAGACGCTCCAGCCCTGGCCACGCTGCCGCGCCGGAGTCGTTCTTGCAGCGCTGGATTCACCAACTGGTCTTTCAATGTCTCCAGCCGCTGATCGTCGCGATGCAGCATCTCATCGCACTCTGCCCGATTTTCGTGGTAGTAGCCGAGCGCCGCGTGAATCTCCGAGAGAGACAGTTGCGGATGCTGCCGACGCAACTGCTCAGCGTCCCAGCCATACGCCAGGTGTTCACGGACGAGTTGCAGCACCTTCAGACCTTTTGTCGGAATGGTCGGAGACCCCGCCTCGTCAACATCGATAAATGGCCATGCCGTTGCAGACAACGTCGAACTCCTTGCTACTGGTTCCCGGATTCTACTTCCGGCCGATAGCCCGAGTACAGCCGAACAGTTTCGTCACGACGGACATGCCACACCAGCCCCGTCCGTCCGTCGCCAATGGGTGTTCGCTCGGACGAGGCGTCCAAGCTACGGATTTTCGACTGGACGGCGGGGTCAGAGTCTTCGATGGCCCCGAGAAGGATCACGCCCAAGATTCCGGGCCTTCCGCAAAACCTCCAGACCCGGCCACACCGCCTCATGCATTCTCATGGAAGACCTCCGCAGCAAAAGTGACCTCGATTCGGGGTCGGGTGGCTGTGGTCGGCGCTTCGCCACCCACAATTGATTCAAGAGAGGCACTGTCTCGTCATAGCCTGGGGGGCGAGCGAAGCCTCGACCCAAGCCACACCGCCCGAGGCAACAGGAGTGAGGCACGGCGAGGCGCAAGTGATTTGCCGACGAAACGCGTCAATACGTTGCTGGCAACTTGCCGCGCTCAAGCTGGGCAAAGTAGCAGTTCTCTGCTCCTTCTGGTTTTGAATTCGATGGAACTCGTTTGCGGGGATGTCGAAGGTCGGGCAAGTCGGTTGGGAATGCCATGAACTCGTCGTAGAGATCTGGATGCGATTCGCGCAGCGCCTGAAGATTACGCATCCAGCGCGAACGAGGTTCGATGTTGTATGCGCTGTTCAATCGAAGGACATCGCACAACTTCTTGCCATCGGCGTTCAGGGCCTCGACTTCTCCGTTCGTCTTGATTCGCAAGCAATCGCCAAGCGCAACTTCACACGGATTGGGGACAGCCAGCACGTCGGTCTTGGCCGCGTTGCAAGTTCGGCAGGCGTAAAGCAGGTTCGAGTATTCGCATTTGCCAAGCGGATCGACCGAGGCTGGAACGAAATGCTCGATATCGAATGTTCCAGGACGCCCATACCACCGCTCGCGATGCAGGCAGAACACGCAGCGGAAGGTGAACTCATCGCGCAGCCAATCGCGATAGCTGGCG
>JACMLT010000205.1 GCA_014379455.1 Nitrospiraceae bacterium | reverse complement strand
TCGCAACGGCCCTGACCGCGCGAGGCGTGAGCCTGGAACGGTATCTCGTGCCACAAGACGGACTACCCAAAGATGCGGGAGATCTCTTGATCGTGATGGGCGGGCCGATGTCGGTGAATGATTCCGATCCATGGATTGCCGAAGAGACGGAATTCATTCGATCCGCGATCCTGGTCGGCAAACCCGTCATTGGCGTGTGTCTTGGCAGCCAGTTCATGGCGAAATCGTTGGGCGCGACCATACGTTCGGGCAAGGCGCTAGAAATCGGCATGACGCCGGTCACGCTCACGGCTGAGGCAAAACAGGACCCTGTATTCAGGACGCTGCCGGAGTCGTTCGAGGTTTTTGAATGGCATGGCGAAGTGTTCGACCTCCCCAAAAACTGTGTGCCCTTGGTCGGTTCCGACATCGCCCCCCTGCAAGCCTTCCGCTATGGCCCTCGGGCCTACGGGCTTCTGTTTCATGTGGAAATGGAAGAGACCGGTATCGATTCGTTGTCCCGCGAGTGTGCGTCGGACCTCACCAGTGCACGCCTGACTGCCCAACAGGTGAAAGCCGCGGCCCTTCCCCACCTCCCGCAACTCCATCACATCGCCGATCGACTCATCGGCCATTTGCTTGATTCTGCACGTTGATTACCGCCTCGTTCCTGAAGTAGCCTAGGGGCTCCGCCGCGTCCTCAATGCGGTTCATTCTAGAAAAGGAGCACTCTGCACCATGGCCGGTTTTCCAATTCAAGTCGCAACCAGAATTAAAACACTTCCCCCCTATCTGTTTGCCGCCATCGACAAGATGAAGCAGGCAGCGATTGCCAAGGGCGTCGATATCATCAACCTCGGCATCGGCGATCCGGATTTGCCGACGCCGGCTCCGATTATCGAAAGCCTGGCTCTGGCAGCCAAGAACCCCAAGCACCATCAATATCCCTCCTACGAAGGGATGCTGTCGTTCCGAACCGCGGTGGCAGACTGGTACACACGACGTTTCAACGTGACGCTGAATCCTGCCGATGAAGTGCTGACCCTGATCGGCTCGAAGGAAGGAATCGGGCACATTCACTTGGCGCTTGTCGATCCGGGCGATATCGTCCTGGTCCCGAGCCCCGGCTATCCGGTCTACCCCGTCGGCACCGGCTTCTGTGGTGGCGTCTCACACCTCATGCCACTGACAAAGGCAAACGGTTTTTTACCTGACTTGAACGCGATCCCCAAGGATGTGGCAAGAAAAGCCAAGCTGATGTGGCTGAACTCGCCGAATAATCCCACGTCGGTCGTCATGACCAAGGACTACTTCAAGCGCGTGGTCGAGTTTGCGCAGGAAAACCAGGTGATCGTCTGCCACGATGCGGCCTACTCGGAAATTTATTACGATGGCAAACCTCCTGTCAGCTTCATGGAAATCGATGGAGCAAAGGACGTCGGCGTGGAGTTCCATTCACTCTCCAAGACCTACAACATGACGGGCTGGCGCATCGGCTTCGTCGTCGGCAACAAGGATGTCTTGGCCGCGCTGGGCAAGGTGAAGAGCCAGCTGGACTCCGGCGTGTTCGAAGCAGTGCAGGCCGCAGGGATCACGGCACTGGGATTGGATGATTCCGTCACAGACGGCCTACGCAAGATCTATCAGGAACGGCGTGACACCCTGGTGCCAGGACTGAAAAGCTTGGGCCTCGAAGTCGATCCCCCACCGGCTGCGTTCTATATCTGGGTCACCGCGCCAAAGGGATACACCTCCGCCTCATTCACGGCTCACTTGCTGGAGAAGGCCGGAATCGTGACGACCCCAGGCAACGGATTCGGGGCGCCGGGGGAAGGATATATCAGGATGACCGTCTGTACGTCGAAAGAGCGATTGGCGGAAGCGGTGGAGCGCATTAAGAAAGCGGGGTTCTGAACCTCGTGATGCGTGAGGGGGCCTCTCAAACCCTCGGTCATCTCGATCTTGACACCTAACGCCTCACCCCTCACGGTATTTTTATGGAAACCGTCTTCATCGGGTTTGGCTCAAACGTCGGTGATCGAGTCGATTTTTGCGATCGGGCGGTGACGTTGCTGAGCCTGTTGCCACACTCGCAAGTCGCGGGGGTGTCATTGCTGTATGAAACCGAGCCCGTGAAGGATCATGCCCAACCTGGTGACGGCTGGTTCTTGAACGGGGTCGTACAGCTTGAAACGGATGTCACGCCGAACAGCCTCTTGGCTATACTCCGTGAGATCGAGCGAGCGCTCGGCCGGGACGAGGAGAACCGATCCGGCCCCAGAACCATCGATCTGGACATCTTGTTCTACGGCCAACGGGTTATCGACGAACCAGATCTCGTAGTGCCGCATCCCCGCATGCACCATCGCCGGTTTGTCCTCATGCCGTTGAGTGAGCTCGATCCACTCTTTGTGCATCCGTTACTCCAACGCACCATCAGCCAATTGCTCGCCGAGGCCGGAAAGCAGCCGGAAGTTCGCCTTCTGTTTCCTCAGCCCTCGACCCGCTATGGGTCTCGCCCTGCTTGCAGCCCGCCGCCAGACTCATGAAGATTATACGTACTGTACCCTCCATGACTGCGTGGAGCGAACGACTACGCCGGGAAGGTGTGACCATCGGATTCGTGCCCACCATGGGCGCGCTGCATGACGGCCACCGCGCGCTCATTCGAACCTCACGATTACGATGCGATGCACTCGTCGTGAGTATCTTCGTGAACCCGGCACAGTTCAGCCCAACGGAAGACCTATCCAAGTATCCCCGCCCAATCGCACGAGATCGGGCACTATGCCGAGAGGAAGGAGTGGATGTCTGCTTTGAGCCCACTGCCGGAGGCATGTACCCCGCAGATTTTCAAACCATCGTGACCGTTCCTGTGATCGCTCGTCGATGGGAAGGAGCAGCCCGGCCGCATCACTTCGCTGGTGTTGCGACGGTGGTGACGAAACTCTTCAGAATCGTGCAGCCTCATCTCGCCTGGTTCGGCCAGAAAGATTACCAACAGGCCGCGCTGGTTCGGCAGCTTGTCCACGATCTCAATCTCGGTGTGAAGATTCAGATACGCCCGACAGTCAGAGAACGGGATGGATTGGCCATGAGTTCGCGCAACGTGTATCTCAGTGCCAACGAACGTCGGATGGCGCCCTTACTTTCTCAGGCACTACGAGTCGGTAGACGGATGATTGCGGATCGGGTACGTGACGTGGCGGCGATCGAACAAGCCATGCGGCAGCCCCTCAAACGGGAGCCCACCATTCATGTCGAATACCTGGCCGTCTGCGACCCGGATGGTCTAGAGCCTCTGCCCGTCGTTGCAACTCACGCGGTACTCTTGGGCGCAGTCCAGATCGGCTCGGTCCGCTTGATCGATAATATGCTGGTGAGAATTCCTAGTTGAAAGATCCGCGCTACGCTGCCCCCTGCTCAGCCACAATCGGTTCGATGCGTGCCGGCGAGTAGGTAGCCGGCTTCACCCATTTCCCATCTTCACGCTTATAGCCACCAACCTTGCTCATGTTGGACCGATGCACTTCTCGAAAGACCGGATCCATATCGATGCCATAGGACACCGCCGCGCCATAGACGACATAGAGAAGGTCGGCCATCTCCTTGGCAATGGATGAAAGATCTTCCGCCACGAACGCTTCTTTCAACTCATCGAATTCCTCTTGAATGAGTTTGACGCGCAGCTCGCGTGTCTGTCTGTCGACGACCGTTGGGACTGAATTCACCACGATGTCAAAGGTTCGATGAAAGGCTTCTACCATCGCTTGCTCGTCAGCCATCAGGGACTCCTTATTCGCTGTCATAGGGCAACGCTTTACGCGAGGCCAATTCCACCGGATCCAACATGGGAATCTCTTTCTCAGATGAGATACCGAGTTCCTTGAACCGACGAGCCGCAGGCAAGATTCTCGTCTCGAGCGATCCGACCGCTTTATTATAGGCCAAGACACTTTTCCCAAGCGCCTGCCCGACGTCATTCAAATGCTCTGTCAGTACCGCCATCCGCTCGTAGAGATCCTTTCCCAATCTCCCGGCCTCCTCCGCATGCTCAGTCAATCGCTCCTGCCGCCACCCGTAGGCGACCGCCCGTAAGAGGGCCATGAGCGTCGTGGGTGTGGCAAGAACCACGCTCCGAAGAAATCCGTCCTCAATGAGTCTCGGATCATGTTCCAGGGCGGCGCCAAGAAACTGTTCACCCGGCAGGAACAGCACGACAAACTCCGGCGCCTGCGCAAATTGATTCCAGTAGGCTTTTACACTCAGATCGTCCATGCGCGACCGCACTTGAGCGGCATGACGCCGCATGCCTTCAAGCCGTTGCTCTTCAGTCGTCGATTCATGCGCATCCAGATATCCCGCCAGTACGGTCTTGGCATCCACAATGATCTGCCGCCCACCCGGCAACTGGACGACCATGTCGGGACGGAGCCGGCCTCCATCGACTGTAATGGACTCCTGCTCAAAAAAATCGCAATGCGCGACCATGCCGGCCAACTCGGCCACGCGCTTGAGTGTAATCTCACCCCACTGGCCGCGGATAGCCGGCGCACGGAGTGCCTTCACCAGGTTGCCGGTCTCCGACTGCAGACGCTGCTGCGACTCAGCCAGAAGTTTGAGATGCTGATCGAGACCGCCATAAGCCGATTGCCTCGATTGCTCGAGCTGCCGAAGTTGGTCGTCGTATCGAGACAGCGAGTCTTGGAGGGGTTTGACCAGACTATCGATCGCCTGTTGCCGCTGGGCAAGATCGCCCTTGGCCTCAGCCTGGAGCGTTTCGAATGAGCTGCGTGCGAGGTTCAGAAAGGCTTCGTTGTTCTGTTTAAGGGCTTCACCGGAAAGCGCTTGAAATGTCTCAGCTAATTCCTGTCGGGCCTGGCCCAACAGCATCTTCTGTTCATTGAAATGGAATGCGGCCTCCGTGGCCTTGGTCTCAGCCACCGCACGGGCCTCAGAGGCTTTCGAAAGATCCTGCCTGATTCGATCAAGGTCGAGGCGACCCCCTTCAGCCTGTCGGCGCAATTCGTCTGCCAGCGATTCTGCCCGCTGCGCCCGTTCACCGATAGTCAGCAGTTCAGCCTGCACGCTCGCACGTATACGGGCTGCAACCAAAAACCCGACGATCAACGCGCCAAGAAAAGCTCCGGCGAGAACGCCTGCACCAAATACCGTGATGTCAATCATGGGTGACCGTCCACGTCATGCCGCTGACCCGCAGTGGACTAGGGTGTTGGTATTGCCACAAAGGAAAGAGCGCTGGCGAAGAATACGTAACGGTCCATGAAAGGTCAAGAATCTCATGCCTGTGTATCACGCCACAGGAGATGAACCGACTGTTTCCCATCGTCACCATGTCGTGAAGAGATGATGGCGTTTGGCGCGCATATTTCTTGTGCCGACAACAACCATCTAGTCTCGGATGAGCCGGGGACTAGATCGGACTCCAGGAACCTCGGATCGTGGGGTGGTCAGTTACCCTCTTAAGACGAGTGTGGCCGGCAAGCACCACATCACCCCAGCCATACGCTACGGACTAGTTCGAAGCCAACTTCATGACAAAAGTTGCGAAGGCCATGTAGGGTCTCGCCTACAGCGCTGCATCACATTCCCCTTGCAGCGCTCGCTTGGTCACTGCGCGAGCACACCTCATAAGCTCTTGAAAATGTGGCGTCTCGTCAGTTCAATCCTGAAATTCGCAAGTATTCCCCCGCTAGAAAATTTGGCATCTGCCTTGCTCAGTTACAACAACAGCAGTAGCATTCCTCATCTTTGGCCTCAGGGCGGTGATCTGATCAGATCGCTAAAGGGAGGGGGGACAGCATGAATGAACAGAGAGCAGTGACAACATGGATCCCGATTTGTTGCGTCTGTCACCAGGTCAGAGATGATCGACAGAGTCATGATTGTCCCACTCAAAATGGTTTCGATGCTTGGATGTCGTTGAGATCATTTCTGCGCCATTACCGCGTCACACGAGGCACATACCAGTTGACGCATACCTATTGTCTGCATTGCACGGAGCAACTTGGGCTCAATCAGCCACAACCAGGAAAGAGGATCGGGCACCCGCAATCAAAACCCTCCAGGAAAAGATCAGACCGCGTGTCGTCGCGCCGTCGGCCCGGCATATGAGTGCAACCTAGATCACCTCGTATCGCACGACAGCAACATTTTCTGACATCAAGTGTTCACTGCTTGACTAACAGGACACTGAGACAGTCACTCGAACTCGCCTGCCTCAGCAGCTATGCCCTCCTCTCGACGCAGTATGAATAACACCGATGATTCATTACCGGCTCTCGGTGGAAGCCTCATCACCTGAGCGCCTGGACGCTCCACGTCGAAGCACCAGAGAATAAGTGATCACTTCGTTGTCCATCCCAGATAGGGGGAACTCCATCGAGTAGGGCTGAGGCGCGGAGCTTTTATTCTTGGGCAGACATTGTGACAGATGATCCTATCTCCTTGCATACACAGCAAGCTGAGGCCGTGAGTGCCATCACCATGTGGCTCTACAAGATTGCATCATGATTTGTGACATCACGCAGTAGCTCCAGCACGTACCTGAACAATGATTTCTCCTCGCTCCGCATCCAGACTGATTTGATCACCTTCTTTCAGACCGGTGGTCACGCCGGACACATTCGCAACCGCCGGCAACCCGTACTCACGGGCAATGATGGCCCCATGTGACAGGGTTCCGCCCATCTCCGCGACCAACCCCGCTGCTACACCAAACAATGGTGCCATACCTGGGTCGATGACCGAGACCACGAGAATGTCGCCACGGCAAACTCGGGTCCAATCCTCCATCGATCGAACGAAGCGGACTGGCCCGATAACCTGCCCCCCACTGATGGGAATGCCGCGGAAGACCCCATCCGGATCCACACTAGACGATGTGTCCGTGCTACGGACCACTTCGCACCAATCCTGAATAGTATCGGGAACAGTCATCGTGGCATCATGGTCTCGCTCGGCCCGGCGAGCCTGAATCATCCCTTGCCAATCGCGCGATCCTCCAGCTAACAAATCGGCACGTGCTTCGACCGTGAGGTAGAAAATATCCTCCGGCGATGAGAATCGCCCCTGTTCGACCAGCCACTTGCCGAGACGAAGCAAAAGAGTCCTTGTCGCTGCAGAGTAGTACATCAGATGATGCCGGTTCGCCTCCCTCAAGGCAAAAAACCGGCAAAGCCGCCGATACCACCAAGAAAAAAAGGCCCACCGATGGAACCGCCATCCAAACCTCGTGCGAATCTCTGCAAGCGCTCGTTCTCGCACTCGTGTTTGGCGTTGAAGAATGTCAGCAGGAGTGGCACTCGTTGGAGCCAGAACCTGCGTCCGCAATACCGATAGCAATAAATCTGGCCGGTCAGCGAATCGAGGCGACATGACGTCCGACTCACCGACGCCTCGGTGGCCATAGTCGGCGAGGTACCGGGTGAAGGCACGGAGAACCTCGGTTCCTTCGAGCTTGCGACGAACTTCACCTGGATCCCATCCCTCCCCAGTAAACAGCGACATCGCTGATGGGTCGCGCCGGACCATCTCCGCTATTTCAGCCAACCGGACAATCTGTTGTGCGCTGATCACCGCCGCCTGCCCCTGCAACGCCCCGTTCAGCAACGCTCTCCAATCTTCTCCTAGCCAGCGAGGCAGGACGGCGCCTAGCGCTTGCAAACACTGCGCGACTCCTCCCGCGATTCCGAATGTCAGCTCTTGTTCATCCAGCCGTTTCGCAATCGCATCAAGACGCAAGGAGATTTCACCCCCTGAGAGAGTCTGAATCCGATCGGGACAGTGCTCTACCACCATCACTTTCATTTCCGCAAACCAGGCAGGTCCATCACGCACCGCCTTTCTCATTTCGGCCATCATCACGACCCCGGCGCGCGCCAGCGCAGCCCACCCAAGCAGCCGAACCTCCGGAGGCCTGACAAGGACTTCCCCTCCCATCTGCTCCGTCAGCAAAGAAGGATCTCCCTTCAATTGCGCGACGAGGGAATAAAATAGCGTCATATTGATATACGGACGCCCCTTCAAGATGCGGACCGACGAAATCCCTTCTGGAATCTGGCACCCCAGACGTCGATAGGGTGCAACAATATATCGATCCATAAACTGTTCGAGAAACGATAGGCCAAGCGGACTGGGCAATTCTGGCAACGTCTCTTTGAAGTTGGCGCGCGACCACTCGCAATCGTCATTGGTCAGTCGCCGAGGCCCAACCAGACCGGAGATGGGCCGCGCTTGAAGCAGCCACAGGCCACGCTCATCATAGAGCCATTCGAGATCTACAGGGTGACCGAAGACCTTTTCAATCTGCTTGGCCGCGCGGGCCAGGGCAAACAGTCGGTCGTCCGACAACACGGCACAACCCACAGTCTCACCCGACAAGGGCATAGATCGAAGACCTTGGTTGGTCATCCGTAACGCCTGAGTCTGCCCCACGACGGTCCGCTCACTGATCCGAACTGGCTGACTGTTCTCGGCGATTTCGACCACATACTGATCAGGCGTCGCACTTCCATCGACGAGCGCTGCGGCAAGTCCCGCAACCGCATTGATCATCACCTGGGTTGCCTTGCCCGTGAGAGGATGGACAGAATAGACCACACCGGCGGCTTGCGCCTCTAGCAACGGCTGAATCACGACAGCCATGGTGGGAGCTGTCTCGCTCAATCCTGACGCCGCATGATAATTCAGAACCCGCTCGTCCCAGATCGACAGCCACAGATCCTTTACCGAAGAGCCGATCTCTTCCAGCGGAATACCGAGGCGTGTAAGGTAGACCCCCGCGAAGCTTGCATGCGGTCCATCTTCGTTTGTCGCTGACGACCTCACCGCCCACAGCCCATGCAATGGCACATCTAACCGTCGGACCTGCTCGACAATCTTGGCCGTCAGCTCAACGATGTCGTAATTCTGAATGATGGTGCGACAGTGGGCGAGTATCCGCTGACGTTCTGCCCCGGAGGAATGCAGAGCAACCTGCCACTGTTCCACCGAAGAAAAGCCCGGCGCGTGAAGCGCGCGGTCGTAGGCTTCCGTCGTCACACAGAATCCTGGCGGAACAGGGAATCCTCCTGTGAGCAAATGCGCTAACCCGAGGGCTTTCCCTCCCACAAGAGAAGGCTGCGTGCAGGAAGCCAAGGGAAGAAGAAGAGGGCGACCCATGAAAAGAATAGTACCTATAGGATGAGGAGGAGGTAAAGGTCGTTGACGTTCGTCCCGGTGGGACCGGTGATGATGAGCTGATGAAGGCGCTGCAATGCGGGGTAGGTGTTGTGGCGCTGCAATGCGCCCTTGAGATCCACCGAGAGACGTTGCGCTCGCGCCAGGGTACTGCCACCGACGACGGCCCCTGCCGCATCTGTCGGACCATCGGTGCCATCGGTGCCGATTGCTACTACCCACACCCTTGCCAAACCAGCAATTTCAAGAGCGGCTGCGGCGGCGAATTCTTGGGCCCTCCCGCCCGTTCCATTTCCAGTCACGGTCACGGTGGTTTCCCCACCGGCCACCACACAACAGGGCCTCTCGAGCGGTTTGCCTGATCGCACAATATTTCTCGCCAGAACGCCGAACCGCTGCCCTTCATCTCGCGCCTCTCCTGTTAAGGCCGACCGATGCACAAGGGTTCGCAGACCTGCCTCCCTAGCCGCACGGGCCACAGCCCTGACAGCCGCTTTGTTGTTCCCGACGATATGATGATGGACTCGTCGAAACAACGAAGAGCCGGGCTTGGGAGTCTCGCTCGCGAGTCCCTGACATCCCCGATCAAGATGCCGGCGTACTCGCTGAGGGACTGCCCGCCAGATGCGATAACGTTTCAGAATCGCGACGGCCTCTAGATAGGTCGTAGGGTCTGGGACTGTTGGCCCTGAGGCAATAGCACTGAGGTCGTCACCTAACACATCGGACAGAATCAGCGTCACAATAGTAGCACTGGTCAATTCGGCGAGACGCCCGCCTTTGATGCGCGAGAGATGCTTCCGAACCGTATTGATTTCTCGGATACTCGCCCCACATCGTAAGAGCTCCTGTGTGGTCTCCTGTTTGTCAGCTAGGGTAATCCCTGGGACAGGAGCAGGCAGCAAGCTGGATGCGCCGCCCGACAGGAGCACGATCAAGAGATCGCGCCGACCAAGCTCAGCAGCCATGTCACAAAGCCTGTCGGCTGCACGCCGACCAGACCGATCAGGAACGGGGTGACCAGCCTCTGCCACGACGATCTGTCGCGTTGGCACGACATGGCCGTGCTTGACCACGACGAATCCTCCTTGCAGCCGAGATCCCAATCGCTGTTCTACTGCCTGGGCCATGGAGGCCGTAGCCTTCCCCGCCCCGAGTACGACTACGCGATCATAACGACGTAGGTCATATCGACGTCTGCCGATGACAAACTCCTCGCCATTTTTTGAGATGGCACGACGGACTGCTGCACGGGCATCGACCGCGTCCAGTCCTCGACCAATAAGTTTTTTGAGTAGTGGCTGGATGGGAGAGGAAGGAATCTGTATCACGCTGAGAACAGACTAGCAGGCTGCAGTGAGCGACTCAAGATGGCCCTTCCAAGCATGCTCAATGATGCTGTCCTGTTATAGCCTGACGAGCGGCCATTGTGAGCGGCCAACAAGAGTCTTCGAAGGCCGTGCATTGCGCGAGCACAGGAAACCTACAGGGCTTTCTCTTCCCTGCTGAGAGACTGCTTCACCAAGCTGCTACGGAGTCTTGTCCTGCTTGAAGCAACGGCTAGGACAAGTCTGCCGAGGAACTTTCATCTGATAGATCCCACGTGGGAGCACATCTTTCTTGAATTCAGGATTCAGTATCTTGAGCTCCAAGAAGTAGGTCCCAAATTCTTCGGCAATCGAGGTGAGGGCTCGTTGGGAATCTTTCACGTTGACGGTGACTGTTTCAGTTTCTACCGGCATATACAGATCTTTCTTGCTCAACCCCAAGTACTTCTCCGGCTGTGAGTAGATTTCCTTGGCAGCGATGATTCTCGGCACATAGCGCATCGTTTCCCGTGGCCCGTGCATCTTCCAATAGTCTGTAATATTCTGATCCTTCAAGAGGCGGCGAACTCGCTCTTCACCGGCATTGTATGAGGCCATGGCCATAAACCAATCGTTTTCCTTGAATTCCTTGAGATAGCGCAAATACTTGACCGCGGCTTCCGTCGACATCTCTAGGTTGCGGCGCTCGTCGCGAACCGCATCGCTCTTGAGACGATAGCGTCGTCCCGTGGAGGGAATGAACTGCCACGGCCCCGACGCTTTCGCCTTTGAGTAGGCGGCGGCCACGCACTTGCTCTCCACCAGCAACATATACTTGAGGTCGTCCGGCAACCCGGCATCGGCCAGCTGCTTTTCGGCGGGAGGAAAACAGCGTCCAGTTCGTTTGGCAAGAATGATACTTTCGCCCTGGTCTTCTAAAAATTGATAAAACTCATACTCGATCCGTTCACGGACCTGCCAGTTATCGAGCGGGATTGGTTGGCCGGCAAAGGTCAGTTTCTCCGGCAGCTTGAACGAACTGAGGAAGTAGCGCTCGCCTTCTCGCTTGATTTCAGGAAGAATGACAAGGCGATCTTCTGGCTCGATGGGGTCCTCAAGAGGATCGACCAGTATCACCTCTCGCTCCGGTCCTCCATTGGTCGCAGATCGAGGCATACTCTCCTTTGCCTCGGAATGTTCGGGTTGCGGCTGTGCTCCTGTTGCAACCGGAAGCATGACCACCATCCATAGCCCACTGAGTACCAGTACTTGCCGAACCCATGACGTCATGCCAACCCCATTTCCTACGTACGGTGAACGATCCTTGATCAAGTACGTATGCTAACAGTCTGATGAATGAGCGGCAAGCATGATCGACTTTTAGATTCATGCTAGACTGCGCAACTATGCGTGAGCTAACCCTCCTTAACGATCGCATCACCCACTGCACTGCCTGTTCACGTCTCGTCACCTATCGGGAGACGGTCGCCGCAGAGAAACGGAAACAGTTTGAGGACTGGACCTATTGGGGACGCCCGGTCCCTGGATTTGGGGATCCGCATGCGCGTCTCTACGTGCTCGGACTGGCGCCAGCCGCCCATGGCGGTAACCGAACTGGACGAGTCTTTACAGGGGATCGTAGCGGGGATTGGCTCTTTGACGCCTTACATCGATTTGGCTTCGCCAATCAACCCAACTCTTATCATCGGGATGACGGGCTGAAGTTATTGGATTGTTACATCGGTGCTACGGTCCGTTGTGCGCCGCCCGACAACAAACCGGCCCCTGAAGAATTTATGGCCTGCCGCCCCTACCTGCGGGAAGAAATTCGGTCGTTACGGAAGATTCGAGTGGTGGTGACGCTGGGAAAGATTGCGTTCGATCACTACTTAAAAGCCTGCCGCGATGAGGGGCTGAAACTTCCCTCACCGCTCCCGAAATTTTCCCATGGAATCGTCCGGGTCCTTCCGTGGGACATTACACTGATTGGCTCATACCATCCAAGTCAACAAAACACCTTCACGGGATTATTGACCAGACCGATGTTTCACCATATCTTTGCAACTGCCCGACAACGACTCGCTGAACCGGACCGTCGTAGCAAGTGACATAGGCCAACGACACGGTTGAGTGATGATCTGGCACTCTCATCTCAGGTTCAACCTTCTCCACACTGGAAGATTTTTTCAGCCTCCTGCTAAATTCACTTCTTGGCTTGTGCTTCCCAATCCGCCAAAAATTTCTTGAGCCCGCTATCCGTCAGCGGATGTTTCACCATCTGCTGAAAAATAGAGAAGGGCATTGTACAAATGTGCCCACCAGCAAGCGCAGCCTCAACAACGTGCTGGGGATGACGCACGCTGGCAACCAACACCTGTGTTTTGTAATCGTAATTACGATAGATGGTCAAGATCTGGCGAATCAGTTCCATTCCGTTTGAACTGATGTCGTCAAGCCGACCGATGAAGGGCGACACGCACCACGCACCAGCTTTTGCTGCGAGGAGCGCCTGGGTTGGAGAAAAGCACAATGTCACATTCACCTTATAGCCCTCGGCAGCCAATCTTTTGGTGGCCTTCAATCCCTCTGCAATTAAAGGCACCTTCACGACGATATTCTTATGGATCTTCGCGAGTTCCTTCCCTTCCTTCACCATGGCATCCGCTTCGAGGCTGACAACCTCGGCGCTGATCGGCCCATCCACCATGTTGCAAATTTCGATGAGCATTTCCTTGAAGCTGCGGCCTTCCTTGGCCACGAGCGAGGGATTCGTCGTGACACCGTCGAGGAGTCCCCAGCTAGCCGCCTCCTGGATTTCCTTCACATTGGCTGTATCAAGAAAGAATTTCATGGGCATGTCCTTTCATATCAAGATCAGAAATCCTTGTAATCAATTCATTATCGGTTATTCTATGAAAAACTCAACTTTGTTACAATCATGTGCTGGAATATGCCTGTTTGACAGCCCCCAGACAGCCAGTTAGAATTTTGCTATGTATCAAAATTTAGCCTCTATGCTCACCGACAGGACCGAGGAGAGTCGCGATGCAACGTTCAACTTTGATGCTCTTGTTCAGTCTAGCCCTGACCGGCTGCGGCGGCAGTAATCCCTATCTTGAACAGTCACTGAAACCGGCTGAGCTTCAAGGCAAGGATAAGGCCTGGTTTGAGAAGAACTGGGGAGTACCGAGCGGCAAAGCCACCAGATTTTTTGGCGGAGAAACTTGGACCTACTATCGCATTGCCGGTGGCAAATCGGGCCCGCCTCTCTTTAACTTCTCTCCTAATGAATGCCAGATCACGCTTAAATTCGACAAAGAGGAAAAACTCTCTGACTCTAGCTATTCAGGCTGTTAGCCCGCGAGTTTTTCTTGAAACTTATGGGCACATGATCGGCTGCAAAAATAGTAGACCTGCCCTCCAATATCTTCTGTTACCGCTATTCCCCTCGGAACAAATACTAGACAGACTGGATCTTGAACCATCTGATCCTTGCTAGGGGCAAGACGCTCAGGCTGCCCCTGACCTTTAAATCCCTGAAGGGCTCGCCGAAGGACAAAATACAGTACGGCAAGTAACCCGAGAATGAGGAAAACTCTATACATAGGGGCTAGGCTTCGTTATGCCACAATCCTATGGGACTGGCTCACCGCTGTCAAGGATCCCGCGCTCTGCTTTAGCTGACCCTCTACTGGATTCTCACCTATGCCCTTTGAGTCCGATGGCCTATCTGCCTGTGCACGAATGGGCTATCCCCTCTGAGGACCCAGTACTTCAGATGGATATGCTTCCATTTTCCATCATGGTACACTGCCAACATGACAATTTGCGATAAATGCCGCGGGGCAATGTTACCGGAACGGGCAGTGGATTTGAACGCAGGGCTTGCGATCACAGTATTTGCGTGTCTGAACTGTGGTCGTCGGAAATCAGCGGACCAAGAACCTCGCCCCATTACTGCAAGACATTAACCCGCGCGGCAATTAAACTACAGTCGTTCACGTAGACGAACGAAGATAGCCTAAGCCGGCCCTCAAGGAGATCCTCCCAAATTGGATTGGGGTGGATTCTGGAGAGGAGGCCTATGCTCAACTATATACTTGGTGATTCCTAACAACAAATCACTGCCCGCTCTCTGCCGCAGCCCCACAGACATGCAAGACCTGAGGAAGTCAGCGAATAACTCGTAATTATTTCATTGCCCGCAAGGTCTCACAAATCCCAAAGACTATCCTGCCACCCCTCCATTTCACTATCGATTGAGCCAAAGTCCATCCTGGTGACGGAGAGTTGCTGGTCATGTTCGTAATGTGGGCAACTGGAGGGGATGAGAAACTATCGAAGGCTCAGCACATCGAGCATGTCGTATAAGCCTGGTGGTTGCTGAACCACCCAACGAGCGGCACGCAAAGCACCTCCCGCAAAGGTATCTCGACTACTTGCTCGGTGCGTCACTTCGATGCGTTCACCCATTCCACCAAAGAGAATCGTGTGGTCACCGACGATGTCGCCCGCGCGGATGGTTTGAATTCCTATTTCACCCTTCTTTCGCTCCCCGATAAGACCTTTTCTGGCATAGACGCCGACCTGATCCAGATCGCAGCTCACAGCTTTTGCCAAGACTTCCGCAATCTTGAGGGCCGTCCCACTCGGCGCATCTTTTTTAAGACGATGATGGGCCTCTATCACTTCAATGTCGTAGTCCTCTCCCAGCGTTTTCGCCATCTCACCGATAACCTTGTATATAAGGTTGATACCTACGCTCATGTTGGGGGACAGCACACAGGGAATTTGGCAGGCCAGTGATTTCACCTCTTCGAGCTGGGGAACGGAAAATCCCGTCGTGCCGATCACCATAGCTCGCTGATACTTCGCTGCCGCGCGCAAATGATGCAGAGTCGCTTCAGGGGAGGAAAACTCGACAATTACTTCGCCTTTGTCGAGGAGCGCTGCGAGATTGTCGGTAATTGAAATACCTGCACGGCCACAGCCTGCTGCCTCCCCGGCATCACCACCCACAGCGTGATGGCCCTTCTCTTCGATGGCGCCGACCAGCGTCAAGGTCGTCGAATCTTTGATAAGGGAAACCAGCCGACAGCCCATCCGCCCGGCCGCCCCTGCAACAATGACGTTGATCATAGAATGAGTACCAGAGCTCGGCCTTCCAATCTCTATACGAGGCCTGCGTCCTTTAAGGCCTTTGCAAGTTGGTCCTTTGTTTCGGTCGCCATGGCACAGAGCGGCAGCCGCAACTCTGGATCGATTTTTCTCATCATACCTAACGCAGTTTTTACCGGAATCGGATTGGTCTCGTAGAAAAGCGCGGTAAAGAGCGGCGACAATGCGAAATGAATTCGCCGCGCCTCTTCAATGTGGCCGCTTAGAAAGGCCTTGACCAATTGAGCCATCTCGGATGGAACGATATTTGACGTGACGCTGATGACCCCTTTTCCTCCGACAGCCATCATGGGCAATGTCAGGGCATCATCACCTGCAAGGACTGTCATCCGGTCGCCACAAGTACTCGCAATCTCAGAGGCTTGCTGGACCGATCCGCTACCCTCTTTGATTCCGACAATGTTCTGGAATCCACAAAGCCTTGCGACAGTGGATGGCAACATGTTCACACCAGTCCGCCCAGGAATGTTATACAGGACCTGTGGAAGATCCACGGACTCCGCGATTGTTTTATAATGCCGGTATAATCCCTCTTGCGTCGGCTTGTTATAGTACGGGGTAATGAGCAGTGCCCCATCGGCCCCCGCCTGCTTGGCGTGCTTTGTGAGAGATACGGCTTCTGCCGTGCTGTTGGAGCCAGCCCCGGCAATCACGGGGATGCGCCGATTAACCACCTCGACGGTTAACTCAACCACGCGGTGGTGCTCCTGGTGCGAGAGAGTAGCCGATTCGCCTGTCGTACCGCAGGGCACAATCCCGCTTGTCCCGTTGGCAATTTGCCATTCTATAAGGTCGCCGAAAGCCCGCTCGTCGACTTTGCCGTTCCTGAACGGAGTCACAATGGCAATCAATGCACCCGTAAACATACTCACTCCCTCACCGCAAAGCCCATTCTTCAATCGAGGAATGCTGGAATCGTTTCGCCCTTCACCAAATCATCGTACGTCTCTCTAGTCTTAATGACGTGGATCTCCCCATCTTTGATCAGAACTTCCGGCACCCGTGGTCGTGAATTGTAATTGGAGGCCATCACAAATCCATAGGCCCCCGCACTCATCACCGCAAGCATGTCACCCGGGTTAACCTCCGGCAGTGACCGGTCCTTCGCCAGAAAATCGCCGGACTCACAGACCGGGCCCACAACATCAACCTGATGTTTGGGCCGCTCCAACACTGCCTCTGACAAGGGACGAATCTCGTGATAGGCCCCGTAGAGGCTTGGCCTGATCAAGTCATTCATGGCCGCATCGACGATAATAAACCGCTTCGCTTCGCCGTCCTTTCGATACAACACCTTTGTCACGAGGATACCGGCGTTGCCGACGATAACACGACCCGGTTCCATGATGAGGGTGATATTCAAATCCTTCAGCAGTGGAGACACGGCGTCCGCCAAATCTTGTGGCAGCGGCGGTGTTTCGTCCGAGTAGGTGATGCCGAGGCCGCCGCCGATATTCACATACTGAATGTTGATTCCCTGAGCCTTCAAGGCTCCGACCAGCGTCACCACCTTCTTCACGGCCGCTACAAATGGCGCGACCTCCGTCAACTGTGACCCGATATGCTTATGCACCCCGACGACATCAATGTTGGCAAGCGAAGAAGCCACTGTGAACTCTTCGAGTGCCCGATCGGCGGCAATCCCGAACTTACTCTTCTTGAGACCAGTCGAAATATAAGGGTGTGTTTTCGGGTCGATATCGGGATTGATTCGAAGGGCAACTCTCGCCTTCACTCCAACGGAAGCCGCCACCTCATTCAGTGCTTGCAATTCGGCCGAAGATTCGACGTTGAACATGAGGACATCGGCCTTCAAAGCCTCGCGAATCTCTTCCGCACTTTTACCGACGCCCGCGAAGACGATCTTTGAGGGAGGAACGCCTGCCTTGAGCGCCCGAAAAAGCTCTCCACCAGACACGATATCTACCCCACTCCCCTCCTTTGCCATCAGACGGAGGATCGCGATATTGGAATTCGCCTTCATGGCGAAGGCAATCACATGGGGGACGCTCTTAAAGGCTCCATCATAGGCTCGGAAATGACGCACGAGGGTCGCGTAGCTATAGATATAGCAAGGCGTGCCGACCTCCTTCGCAATCCGGCTGACCGGTACCTGTTCGCAATAGAGTTCGCCATGTCGATATTCAAAATTATGCATCCCACACATCTTCATTCAGATGTTCTAGGCCTACGAAGGCTTGCATGATCCCTGCACTGAGATACGCGCCACCACCACAATAAGTCGAGTCCTGAACCATGCGCCTCGTCAAGGAACGGGCATGAAGCGACCACCCGTCACAGACGTAGTCCCGCTTCCATACCGTTTTGCCAGTTCTCAATTGGTAACATCTTTCGTTATCGCTCGCGTGGCATCTGCTGCGGAGGGAGACATGCTGCAATAGTGAATGGGCTGCAGTATAGCGTTATCAGGCGACAGAGGTCCAGAAGACCGTGACCTCAAATATTACCGAGTCCCCACTGGTTGTAACGTGGGAAGATCGACATCCTGCCCCTGCAACAATGGATCCGCCTGTGGCTCTACACCCTCAGCTGCTACTGCAGCGTCACGCTGTTTCTCCTGAAGGGCCTCCAGCCTCTTTTGCCGCTCAATGGTCGGCGTCACACCGACATTTTCAGGCGGAATCGGCGCCCCCACAGCCCCACAGGCCGCCAACGTTCCTATCATTACCCCAACCATAAGAGACGTCACATTCGACGTACGGACCTTCATGAGAATATTCGCTCGAGATCTTTGATGCGCTGTTCTACTCTTGTGCGAGCCGTTCCACCTATCTGAGACTTCCGATCGATGGCGGCAGTAATCGTCAACCGATCGAACAGACCCTTCTCAATTCGCTCGGAAAATGTCCGCAGCTCATCGAGCGAGAAACTGGTCAGTTCGCGGCCTTGATCCAATGCAGCCCGCACCAGTCGGCCCGTAATCGCGTGCGCTTCACGAAACGGGACTCCTCTCGTCACAAGATAGTCCGCCACCTCCGTAGCCAACATCCCTCCACCCTGAACGGCCTGCTTGAGGACATCACGGTTCACGGTGACTCGGCGCATCAATTCCGTCAAGACTTTCACCGAGGCCGTGACGGTATCGAGCGCATCGAACAGCGCCGGCTTATCTTCCTGAAGATCTCGGTTGTAACTCAAGGGAAGGGCCTTGAGCGTCGTCAACAGATTGATCAAATGGCCATAGACCCGTCCCGTCTTGCCCCGCACCAGTTCAGGCACATCGGGATTCTTCTTCTGCGGCATCATACTGCTTCCGGTACAAAACGCATCGGGGAGCTCGACGAATCGGAACTCCTGGGACGACCAGAGAATTAATTCTTCACTGAGCCGGGATAGGTGCATCATGGTGATCGACAGCGCCGAGGCCACCTCAATCATGAAGTCCCGATCTGATACCGTATCGAGGCTGTTTTGCGTCACGGAAGGAAAGCCCAATAATCCAGCGGTAAACCGGCGGTCGACCGGGTAATTCGTCCCTGCAAGCGCGCCGGCGCCTAGCGGCATCACATTCACACGCACCGATGCATCGCGAAATCGCCCCTTATCCCGCTCGATCATTTCCACATAGGCCAACAGATGATGCGCAAACAGCACAGGCTGGGCATGCTGCAGATGCGTATAACCCGGCATCGCAACCGCAAGATTCGCTTTTCCCTTCGCCACCAAGACCCGCTGGAAATCTTCCAAATGCGCGACGATCCGACTGAGCTCGTCCCGCAAGTAGAGCCGAATATCAAGTGAAACCTGATCGTTCCGGCTCCGGCCCGTGTGCAACTTGCCGCCCAGGGGGCCGATCAATTCTGTCAGACGGCGTTCAACCGCCATGTGAATATCTTCATCCTGAGGCAAAAATCGAAAGCGCCCTCGATCCAACTCCGTCTTCACCGATTCCAGACCACGCACGATTGTCTTGGTTTCAGAAGCGGTCAGCACACGGGCCTTCCCCAAGGTCTTGCAATGGGCGATACTGCCCTGAATGTCGTGGGCGTACAGTCGGCGATCAACCGCTACCGAAGCCGTGAACGATTCCACCAATCGGTTCGTTTTCTGTCTGAACCGACCCCCCCAAGCCTTATCGATTTTCGATGCGGCAGAGCCGCGGCTCGTTGCTCGTGGCATCAAGAAGACGCCCTCTTTCTCTGGGCTCTGATTTTCAGTCGCAACGCATTCAACCGAATAAAGCCCTCGGCATCCTTCTGGTTATAGACGTCATCCTCTTCAAACGTGGCGATGTCGAGACGATAGAGCGAATTTTTCGACTTACGCCCGGCCAGCGTGCAACTCCCCTTATAGAGCTTCACCCGCGCCGTGCCGGTCACGTCTTTCTGCGCCACATCGATCGAAGCCTGGATCATCTCTCGTTCCGGGCTGAACCAATAGCCGTTGTAAATCAGATCGGCGAAACGCGGAATCAAGCTATCCCTGAAATGCAGCACCTCACGATCCATCGTCAACGACTCAACTCCGCGATGCGCCACATGGAGGATCGTCCCACCCGGTGTTTCATAGACCCCACGAGATTTCATTCCAACGTAGCGATTCTCCACCAGATCGACACGCCCAATCCCATGCGCGCCGCCCAGCTTATTGAGATGCGCCAACAGCGTCGCCGGACTCATTTTCTTGCCGTCGACGGCCACCGGATTGCCGGCTTCGTAGCCGATCTCGACTTCGAGCGGCTTGTTCGGCGCCTGCTCCGGCGACACCGTCATTTGGAAGATTTCATCCGGCGGCGATTTCCAGGGATCTTCCAAGATGCCACCCTCATAACTCACATGGAATAAATTCAGATCCATACTGTATGGCTTGGCTTTCGTCGCCGTGATGGGAATGCCGTGCCGATCGGCATATTCGATCAATTCGCGCCGCGACTTCATCGTCCATTCACGCCAAGGCGCAATGATCGTGAGATTCGGCGCCAGCGCCGTGTAGGTCAGCTCGAACCGGACCTGGTCGTTTCCTTTCCCAGTGGCGCCATGCGACACAGCCTCGGCGCCTTCCTTGAGCGCGATTTCAGCCTGACGCCGCGCAATGAGGGGCCGTGCGATCGAGGTGCCAAGCAGGTAGCACCCTTCGTACATGGCGTTGCCACGTAACATGGGAAACACATAGTCCTTTACGAAGATCTCCCGCAGGTCCTCGACATAGACCTTCTTCACGCCAAGCTGTCGTGCCTTTGCCTTAATCGCTTGCAGATCTTCGCCTTGTCCCAGATCGGCACAGAACGCGATCACTTCGCAGTCATACGTTTCCTGGAGCCACTTCAAGATCACCGAGGTATCGAGCCCGCCTGAATAGGCGAGCACCACTTTCTTGATGGCACGACTCATGGTCTCCTTCGACTCCTCTTACCTAAAAGGTTCGTTAAGATGGCCTTCTGCATGTGCAACCGATTTTCCGCCTGATCGATGATGACCGACTGTGGGCCATCCAGCACTTCGGCGCTAATCTCTTCCCCCCGATGGGCAGGCAAACAGTGCATGACGATCGCATCTGGCTTGGCGCGATGCAACAAGCGGCTGTTCACTTGGTATGGAGCCAAGACTTTTAATCGTCGCGCATGCTCCCGCTCTCGTCCCATACTGATCCAGACGTCGGTGTAGATGACATCCGCTTCCTTCGCCGCAATGTGAGGATCGTGTCCGATCTCGATCACCGCACCGGTTTTTGCCGCCTCGACTCTCGCCCTGTCCACGACATGCTGCTCCGGCTGATACCCCACTGGACACCCGAGGGTAATAATCATCCCCATCTTCGCCGCCGCCTCGATGAGTGAATTCGCCACATTGTTGCCGTCGCCGATATAGGCGATCTTGATTCCCTTCAAGCGGCCTTTCTTCTCACGAATGGTCAGCAGGTCTGACAGGGACTGACAGGGATGGCTCAGGTCGGTCAGCCCATTGATCACAGGCATTGTTGCTTCCCTCGCCCATTCCTCCACGATCGAATGGTCGTAGGTGCGAATGACGATCGCGTCGAGATAGCGTGACAACACGCGCGCCGTATCGGCGACACTCTCTCCGCGCGAGAGCTGGATCTCGGCCATGGGCAGAACCATAGCATGGCCACCCAACTGGTTCATGCCCGCCTCGAACGACACCCGCGTCCTCGTCGACGGCTTTTGGAACAAGAGCCCCAATGTCTTACCGGGAAGCAATGGATGAGGAACCCCGCGACGCTGCTTATCTTTCAGTTGTGTCGCCGACGTCAGCAAACTCTCTACTTCCGCCT
>JACMLT010000204.1 GCA_014379455.1 Nitrospiraceae bacterium | reverse complement strand
TTGTTCGCTATGATGCGGGAGGAAGTTACGGCGGGCGGCGCCGAAGTATGATAAATCAGGTTAGATAGCAGTTGGGCAGTGGAACGTTTTCTTCAGGCAATTGGCTCGCATTAGAGCGTGGGAGGGGTGCATGAGTATTGTGGGATGGGTTCGGTCTTCGGTAGCACTGGTGGCGGGCGTTGCTGCCACAATTGCGTCGCCCAACATGGCGGCCGCCGCGGAAAAAGTATCTGTGGCGATCATTTCTTTTTCTCCACACGCCACCTGGTACATTATCAAGGAAAGAAATCTGGCAAAGGATATTGACCTCGATATCAAGATCATCGAGGGTATTCCTGAGAAGAATGCAGCAATGTCATCCGGTTAGCTGCAGTGTATGAACAACACCGTTGATACGATTATGCTGGCCCGTGCCGGCGACGTTCCGCTTAAGCTGGTTGCATTCTCCAATATGTCCTATGGGCTCGACAAAATGGTCGCAACCAAGAACATCAAGTCGGTTCGCGACTTCAAAGGCAAGAAATTTGGCGCCGACTATGGTTTCCTCAACCACATGTGGATGCTGCTCACCCTGCGTCGCGAGGGCATGGGCTTTAAAGACGTGACGATCGTGCCCATGCTTCCGCAGGATAGCGCTGCTGCCTTCGCGAGCGGAGGGATCGACATTGACGTCAACTACGACCCATTTGCCGCAACGTCACTGACCCGCAAAGATTCCTACGTCTTCAAGTCCAGCCTCACTGACAGGACCTGGGAGCGCGGTCTCATTGGCGATGCAATCGCTTGCAACGAGAAATGGCTCGCCGAGAAACCGGAAGTCGCGAAGGAACTTTTCCGGGCGTGGTTTGAGGCGACCGATTGGTGGAAGGAGAATCCAGAGGCAGGCAATGACATCGTCGCTAAGGGACTTGGCTGGCCGGCCTCCGATGTGAAGCTCAACCAAAATGGCGCTATTCAGCTAAACTTGTCTCAGAATCTTGGCGCTTTTGGCCTACCCGGAGGCAAGCCGCTATGCGAGAGCATCCCCGAAGGTGCCCCCATTGCGCCGAAATCGGTCGGTTGGGGTCTGCTGTTCGATGGGCGCGACTGCGTGGCCGGCTACGCGGGACCAACGTGGGATTTGTTCAACGAAATCTATCGCGAGGCTCGTGTCGCGAAGAAGAAGGTCAAGAGCAGCGTCGGAATCGACTCGAGCATCATGGCAAAGCTTGGCGCAGAGGGCTTTGTCGAAAAATACAAATCCAACAAATGGATCGGGCGTCTGGGTCTCTGAACGGCTCAATTACGGCCATGACTTGATCTGAATTGCCGCGGTGAGCGCCTCTTTGCGGGCCGCCCGCGGCAAAACTGCCTTTAAGGGCAGGAATGCGGGGAATTCCAGGAGACAAACCCATGGCAGATGAAGAATCCACACCCTCTGGTGCCCACTCCCATGGAGGACGCCCCCACACTCATGGCGTAAAGCGCGAAGATACGCATGGGTCTCGTACGCTCGAAGCGCTCGCCAACATTTCCCAAAGCAAGCAAGACGAAAAGGTGCAGCGCAGCCTGGAACTCGGACTTGAGGCTGCCGATTCGATCAACGATCGTACGATCTCTCTGTTCTCGCGGGGGCATCAACCGGCTTTTGCCGGGATCAATACGTTCATGAAGGCGCCCTATTGCGAGGACATCCGCAAGGTCGGCGACTATGAGGCAGCGTTTGTCGGCATCCCGTTCGACTCAGCCACGACTTACCGCCCCGGGACCCGCTTTGGGCCGCAGGCGGTGCGCCGGATCTCCGCCCTCTATGACGGCTACTGGTTTGACGGCGGCGTCGATTTGTATGAGGAACTTGATCTGTGCGATGCTGGAGACATTTTCGTGATCCCCGGCAATATCGAAAAGACCTTCGATCAGGTCACCAAGGCTATTTCGCACATCTACACCTCGGGCGCATTTCCTATTATCTGCGGCGGCGACCACAGCCTGGGCTTTCCCAATGTTCGGGGCATTGCCCCGCATATCGAGGGGAATGTTGGCATCATTCACATCGACCGGCACATCGATATCCAGGAGAAGGATATGGATGAGCGGATGCACACAACACCATGGTTCTGGACAACGCATGAGGGCACGGCCACGTCCCACCGCGACCATAGCCACATGCACGATGTCGGACTGCCGAACTGCCATCCGAAGAATCTTGTCCAGATCGGCATTGGCGGGTGGTACGGAAACCGGCCAGGCACCGCAGTCGCAAAACGGCGTGGCACGAGCGTTCTCACCATGCACGATGTTGAGACCTTCGGGCCTAAGAAAGCTGCCGAGATCGCGCTCGAGATGGCTTGGGAGGGTTGCAAGGCCGTTTACCTGTCCTTCGACATCGACTCGATTGATCCCGCCTTCGCGCCAGGCACCGGCTCCCCCGAACCTGGTGGTCTTCTCCCGCGCGAAGCTTTTGAGATGATTCACACCATCGCGAAGGAGGGGCTTTGCGCCATGGAGGTGGTGGAAGTTTCTCCTCCGTATGACGTCAACGATAACACGGCTCAGCTTGCCTGCCGGGTTATTCTCGATGTGATCGGAACTCTCATCGCCAACAAGCATATCGGCCACCGCGACAGAGCCAAGAAATAAAGATCGTCTGCCGCGTAGCTTGGTTGGGCCGTCTGTCCCGTGCAACTCAGGCGAAGAGGTTGTCAAGGTGCACGCTGAGCAACAAGGTCGCGTGCCGTGGCTGTCTCGGCGCGAGCACGCGCATAGCGTCCTCAGTGGCAAATAGGACGGTCACATGTTGATTGCTGATGTGTTGATAGGCGTTGCGACGACGCAACGCCCCCCACCGAGGCGCTTGGAACGAAGGTTCCAAGCGAGCAAGATGGGAAGACGGCCAGCTATAACAGGCTGGAGGAGCCGCTGGCATCAATCCTGCGCAGGCGCAGGCTGAGACGCGGGCCGACGGCCTATCGGTCTCGCTTCAATGCCCGTGAGCGGCTTGAGCATCGCCCGAT
>JACMLT010000203.1 GCA_014379455.1 Nitrospiraceae bacterium | reverse complement strand
TGTAACCGACACATATGCACGTATACTCCAACACAAGATACGATCCCAGGCCCGAATAGAGGTGCGCAACAGCATGGCCAAAATCGACGAACTCTTTCGAATGATGTCGGAACGCGGCGCGTCCGACTTGCACTTGATTTCTGGGCAGCCACCTGCCCTGCGGGTCGACGGCGAGTTGGTGCGGATTACCGGACAGGCTGTTCTCACCCAGGACACCCTCCAACCATTGTTGCACGAAATCTTGCCGGGATCGAAGATGGAACAGTTTGAGTCAACAGGCGACGTAGACTTTGGCTATGAAATTCCAGGGCTCGCCAGATTTCGTTGCAACCTCTTCAATCACAAATACGGCATCGGGGCGGTGTTCAGGAAGATCCCCAGCACGGTTCTGACGGCTGAGGATCTCGGGCTCCCTCCGATCCTGACACGAGCGGCCATGTTAAAAAAGGGATTAGTTCTGGTCACGGGCCCGACCGGCAGCGGTAAGTCGACGACCTTGGCAGCGATGGTCGACTATGCCAACAAAAATCGAAAGGACCACATTCTGACGGTTGAAGACCCGATCGAGTTCGTGCACCAAAGTCAGGGGTGCATCGTGAACCATCGAGAGGTGGGGCTGCATACGATGACGTTTGCGTCCGCGTTGCGCGGGGCGTTGCGGGAAGATCCTGACATTATCCTTGTCGGAGAAATGCGGGACCTCGAAACCATTTCTCTGGCGGTCGAAGCTGCAGCCACAGGGCACTTAGTCTTCGGAACGCTGCACACCGAGAATGCTGCCAAGACGGTCGATCGGATTGTGGAAGTCTTCCCCCATGGAGAACAACTGCAAATCCGGAACACGCTGTCGACGGCGCTGAGAGTCGTGGTCGCACAGAATCTGTTTAAACGGATCGACAAGAAAGGCCGCTGTGCGGCGCTGGAAATTTTAGTCTGTACGCCCGCAGTCGGGAATCTCATTCGCGATGCCAAGACGGTCCAAATTGCGTCGGTCATGCAGACGGGAAAAGCCGTCGGAATGCAGACCTTAGACGACGCCATTCAGGAGCTTCTGACGAAGAAGTGGATCTCGCCCGAGGAAGCCTACGAGAAATCTATCGATAAGAATCGGTTCGCCAAGCTGCTCAAGACACCTCCTGACGCACTCCAGTGAAGTTCTCCCCACAGCAGCCGACGCCGCCGAAGTAGCCACTTCGGCGGCGAAGACCGGAAGCTGCGGGGTACCTTGCGAAATTCTCCGAAGCCACGCCCCTCCTTCACCAAGCCTACGGAGGATTCTCCTCGCCTTCATACCCGTAGCAAACTACGGGGTATTCGGCGAAGGAGAATACTCGGCCGATTCATATGAGTCGAGCGGCCATTCGCCCTTGGCGAGGAAGGTTTCTGCCAAGCGACCGTTGACTATTGGCGCTGAAGTGAAGGATTCGAGTGTCTCACACCCGTTGTGTTGGTTGAACGGAGCAAAACATGGCGTACGGTGCGCAATTGGTCTCGATACCGCCCGCAGGCTTCACAAATCTAATAATGGAATTGAAGATTGAGTCTCGTCGACCAGGGCAGTGGTCGATCCATGGCTCGCGACGCGAAGTGAGTGACGTCTGCGCAAGGTGGCGTGATGCGAGACGGACAGGTGGTGATCCTAGGCGTTCAATCGGTCAGTTCTTACCGCTCCCGTCAAGAGGACAACAAGAGTTACGCGCAGCCTGTTTCCCTCACCGCAAACCCCTGACTTCCTACCGCTGAGTCGCTTGAGAGGCCGCTTCCTTACATTGCCTACAACCACTCGTTTTGCTGATGCTTTTATGCATGGGCTCGGATACCGAGATCTTCTACTAAGACCCGCAGGGGTTCCGCCACTGACCAGGCTTGCGCGTAGCAACCGCGCGCATGGTGAGGTGCTTCGGCGTCGAATATCTCTGAAACTTGTCCGCAGCACGCTTCTTTCACATGCGCGCTAATCCCGTCCAGAAACGAGCGCGCCTGCTTCAGCGTGGAGGGATTCTTTCCATGAACTTTGATCCAGGCTGTGACAAACGAACCCAATAAGAAGGGCCAAACCGTACCCTGGTGATAGGCGCCGTCGCGTTGCAGCACATCGCCTTCATACCTTGGGCGATAGCGGCTGTCGGTGGGCGACAGCGTGCGAAGCCCCACCGGAGTCAAGAGTTGCGCCTCGACGAGGTGAAGAATCTGCTGCGCGCGATCGCGCGGGACCAGCTCGTCCACCAACGAGATGGCATAGAGTTGATTAGGACGGAGGGACGCATCGTCCCCTTCCGGACCGTCGATGACATCGTAGAGGTAGCCGCCTTGCTCGTACCAGAAACGCTTGCGAAATGAGACGATCGCGTTGCGGCGGTCATCCTGGCACCGATCGGCATAGTCCGCCTCGCCAAATCTGCGCGCGAACGTTTCGCCGACTTCCAGCGCTCGAATCCAGAGCGCTTGGATCTCCACCGGTTTTCCGTGGCGCGGCGTGACGACCCAATCTCCGACCTTCGCATCCATCCAGGTCAATTGCGCGCCGGGGACTCCGCCCCTAATCAAACTATCCTGTTCCATCCTAATTCCGTAGCGCGTGCCTTGGCGGTAGCTGTCGAGAATCTGTTTGACAGCCGGCCAAGCAGTCTCACGGACCCGGACCTCATCTTGTGACGCCGCGAGATAGCGATCGATCGCATGGATAAACCACAGCGAGGCGTCGATCGTGTTGTATTCTGGCTGCTCGCCTGCATCGGGGAAACGGTTCGGCACCATGCCTTCTGAGACGTGCGCAACGAAGGAACCAATGACCTGCCAAGCCACGTCCAATCGACCGGTAACCAGACAGAGGCCGGGCAACGAGATGAAGGTGTCACGCCCCCAATCAGTAAACCAGGGATACCCGGCAACCACCGTGTGTCCCGCCCCTCGCTCGGAGAGGTACCTGTCCGCAGCGCACCAGAGTTCGCCGGCTAACGAATCATCAGCTGGGGCGGCTTGTCGAAGAATGTCTCGGCGAGATTTCTCGTACTTCGCAAGGGGCACGACGTCGAGCTGGTCGATGGTCTCGCTGGTGAGGGCTAAGGTCCTGGTGGATCCTGACTCAAGCTCGAATGTGAACTCTCCGGGCGACCACCAATCTTCTTCGGCATCAAGCCCACGTTGCTGTTCAACTGGAAATTGTATATGCCGATACCACGTCGGTTCATGACGATACGCTCCGGAGTGGAAGGCCCGCACTGGAGGCAGATCGGCATACCCGTGCCACATAACCATTCCACTCCCGACATGCGCCTCCATCGAGAGATGTCCATTCTCGTGATGTGTCCCATGATAGTCACGCCCGGTCAGCTTCGGTCTCACACGCAGCACAGCCTTCGTTGGCTTCTTACCAACCAGCCTCCATCGCACTATCACCATATCGCGGCCGTGAATCGACAGGGTCTCCCGCTGAATCGTCATTCCATTGCAGTCGAAGGTCCAGGTCGGCCAGGGGTCTGACGAAAACTCGATACAGTGCTCATACCCGGTCGGATGGACGGCACCCGGATACACATTCGTTGAGAGTGGAATCGCCTGGCCGTCGATGTCGAGCCATTCTTCAAGGTGATTTACGAGAACAAACCGTTCACTCGGTGGCTTGCGGGCCGTCAGCAAGAGCGCATGATACCGACGGGTATTGGCGCCCGCGATTGTACCGGAAGCGAACCCTCCTCTCCCGTTCGTCTCAAGCCATTCGAGACTCAAGGCTCGATCCAAGTTCCGACAGTCTTCGCCCCCGATCTTCATCCTCACCCGTCACCCTTCACGTCCTTACTCCCCTGACTGCTGAATCAACTTCGCCACCAGTCCCGTCCAACCTGTTTGATGACTCGCACCGATGCCGGCTCCGTTATCTCCATGGAAGTATTCATAGAACAAAATGTTGTTGCGCCAATGCGGATCGTCCTGCACTCGACTCTCCCCTCCAAACACCGGACGTTTCCCCTCAGCATTCTGGAGAAAGATGTGCGTCAAACGGCGTGAGATCTCGGCCGCCACTTGCCAGAGCGTGGCTTGACGGCCCGATCCTGTTGGACACTCCACCTTATATTGGTCACCGAGATAGTAGTGAAACTTTTGCAACGACTCGATCAGGAGATAGTTGACCGGAAACCAGATCGGTCCGCGCCAATTCGAATTGCCTCCAAACAAACCGGTGCCGGATTCCGCCGGTTCGTAGTCCACGCGATGTTCATGGCCCATGACCGAGACGATATAGGGATGATCTTTGTGATAACGCGAGAGCGCGCGAATGCCGTAGGGAGACAGGAATTCCTCTTCATCCAGCAAGTACCCCAACACAGACTTCAACCGATCGCGGCTCACGAGCGAGAGAAATCGCCGCACGCCACCGTCGTATGATTGCGTTTCCAAATGCTGCGCGAAGTCCGGTCGGTTTTGGATGAACCACTGCATGCGGTGCTTGAACCTCGGCAGGCTGTCCACGAGTTCGGAATCGAGCGTCTCGACCGCGAACAGAGGAATCAGGCCGACCATCGAACGGACCTTCATATGTGTCGTTTCTCCGTTAGGCAAGTGCAGCACGTCATAGAAGAAACCGTCCTTACGATCCCACAACTCGATCTTCTCGCCGCCGATGTTGTTCATGGCGCGACAAATGTAGACGAAATGTTCGAAGAATTTGCTGGCCACGTCTTCGTAGGCCCGATTGTCTCTGGCGAGCTCCAGCGCAATCGTCAGCATGTTGAGGCAGTACATGCCCATCCAACTGGTGGCATCCGATTGTTCAATGTGGCCGCCGGTCGGCAACGGCGCACTCCGGTCGAACACCCCGATGTTGTCGAGGCCGAGAAACCCCCCCTGGAAGATGTTCTTTCCATCGGCGTCTTTACGATTCACCCACCAGGTAAAGTTCAACAGCAACTTGTGAAAGACGCGCTCTAAGAACCGTCGATCGCCGACACCTTTACGTTTCTTATCAATTTTATAAATACGCCAGGCGGCCCAGGCATGGACCGGCGGATTGACATCGCCGAACGCCCATTCGTAAGCCGGAATCTGTCCGTTGGGATGCATGTACCACTCACGTAGCATCAAGACGAGTTGCTCCTTGGCAAACGTCGGATCGACGAGCGCGAGCGGGATGCAGTGAAACGCGAGATCCCACGCCGCATACCAGGGATACTCCCATTTGTCCGGCATCGAAATGACGTCGGCGTTATAGAGGTGCGCCCAGTCCGAATTGCGGCCATGGAGGCGTACACGCGGCGGTTCAGGCATACCCGGGTCGCCTTTGAGCCACCGATTGACATCGTAGTGATAAAACTGTTTACTCCAGAGCATTCCCGCAAAGGCTTGCCGCTGCACACAGCGCGCATCTTCGGACAGATGGCTCGGCGCAAGACTGTCGTAGAACTCGTTCGCTTCCTTGAGGCGTGTCGTAAAGACCGTGTCGAAGTCCTGATTGGCGAAACCCAGGCTCTGTGAATCGTTGGTAAATCTCAGTTTGATCGTCTTCGTCTGTCCTGGTGCAAGCGTCAGCACATACTCGGCTGCGGCCTTTGTCCCTACATGATCCGGGTTCACCGCGTCCTTCTCGCCCTGCACAACATAATCATGAAAGCTGTCCTTCACGTACCGGGCGCCTTCTTGGTCGCCATAGAGGCGGCGGCTGTTGGTTTCATTCTCTGTGAAAAGCAAAGTGGGTTTGCCCTCGCAAAGCAGCCGGCGAAGACCGTAGTAATCGTGCTGGGTCTCGATGACGCCCATCTGGTTTGTCGACTCGCCTTGCCTGAGACGGGGGCGGCGAATGTCCGATCCCCAAGACCATGTGTTGCGATACCAGATCGTCGGAAGCAGCGTGATTTCGGCTTGCTCAGGACCACGATTCACGATCTGGATACGGATGCACAGATCTTCCGGCGTGGCCTTGGCATACTCCACAAAGACGTCGAAGTAGCGATTCTCGTCGAACACGCCGCTGTCGAGTAATTCAAACTCAGGATCCTGACGCGCTCGACGGCGATTCTCCTCAATCAGCTGGGCATAGGGAAACGTCGCTTGTGGGTATTTATAGAGGTATTTCATATAGGAATGCGTCGGCGTCGAATCGAGATAGAAGTAGCATTCCTTCACGTCCTCGCCATGATTACCTTCGTTGCCCGTCAGGCCGAAGATCCGTTCTTTTAAAATCTGGTCGCGCCCGTTCCATAAGGCAACGGCGAAGCAGATCAATTGATGGCGATCGCAGATGCCAGCGAGTCCATCCTCGTTCCAGCGATAGGCGCGGGATCTGGCATGGTCATGGGGAAACGCTTCCCAGGCTGTCCCGTGAGGGCTATAGTCCTCGCGCACAGTTCCCCAAGCCCGTTCACTGAGATAGGGTCCCCAACGTTTCCAATGGTGCTGACGCAGCGCGTCCTCTTCAAGGCGCTGCTGTTCTGCCAGGATCGGTGGGTGAGAAACGGAGGCGGTCTGACGAGAAGAGGCCATACGACTCCTTCGGTAGAAACATGGCACAACGAGAGTCGTCCTGCCACGAAAAGTCTTACAGCAGGCTAGTCTTGGGCCCCGGAGGTAGTCAAGCAAAGGCGATAAACCGATGGCCTGCCCGTGATGCCAGGGTCTGCCCGTCCTCACCCCATGCGACGTTGAAGGTCGGTGACCCGGTCTCGATTGTGCCCAGGAGCGTGCCGTCTGAAGCAATCCCGCTCAGCTCGCCTGCCAAAGATATTGCCCGGCCGATAGGCCTGAAACCTATCCGATCCGAAGAACGGATCTTTGCGCCAGCAGGTGTCGTCGAAAAATACGCGACCATTTGTCAGCCTGCCATCAGGCTTTGCGTTCAGCTGTCAGCTGTCGGAATGCACGCGCGCTCCGGATGCCGCCACGATGGGCTTCGAGAACGAAGTCTCGCCCAACAGCACTTCGGCACATGCACACCAAATCTGCCTTTGGCCACATCGTTGATGTAGGCCGGCAAGGCGATCATCCGATTCTGTGTGTCGCCCTTGATCGCCAAGCGATTCAGCCGATAGGTCTTGCCGTTCGTGTCCACCACCTGCCAATGCGGCACCGGTGTTTCCGGAACCTTTCGCCCACAGTCTTTATGAACGCTGCTGCTCCATTTGTAAATTCTCCGGTGCAACGACCGTCATGTATACGTTGACTCACAATAGACGATGGTGTTGAGAATCAGTGCGGCAGGACACGATTGGGATGAAACGCGGCGACAGCAGGAGCAGAATCTTGAAGGCCAGCCAACGCCTCTCTAGCTTGATTGGCGTAGTAGGTGAAGTCGCGGCTCGAATATCGCGTGAGCACACGCTGATACAGTGCCCGAGCTTCAGTCATACGCTCAGCCTCGACCATCACCCCGGCAGCCCTGATGGTACAGGCGACTCCAAGGGCTTGGGGATCGACCGATGCACGGAGCGGTTGGTTCGCCAGATGCTCTCCCCATGCCTTCATCCAGGACGAAGGTTCAGCTCCCTCAGACACGACCCGTTCGAACTGTTCGATGATCAAAAACAACTCCGTGGAATCGGTGGCAGCGAGACAATGTTGAGGGCTCTCCCATAATGGCATGATAGGTGGCGGAGGCTCTGCTGGTGTTCGCTCCAAGAGCGATACACCATGGCAACCACTTAAGAGGATGATGAGCAGGCAGACGATCCAACGCATGGATGTCTGTCGGAGAAATGTGGACG
>JACMLT010000202.1 GCA_014379455.1 Nitrospiraceae bacterium | reverse complement strand
GGCTGGTCGTCGGCTGGCCATTGATAGAGACCGATGCCCCGGCGTCCTGCGCTCGGGCCGTCACTGTGACATTGGTGACCGAAGTCGCCACATCCAGCGTGTAGCTCGTCGCACTCGCAGCAAACGCGGGGACCAAGGGGCCCGGCGTGACGGTCAAACTCTGGAGATTGTTATTTCCCCCAAGGGCGGTTCGATTCACCGTCACAAGGTAGGTTTTCTGGCTCCCGTTTGGCGCCGTCACGACGAGCGAGATCGGCGTACTGGACCCGGGGCCTCCGAGGGTTATGGACTGGCTGGTCGTCGGCTGGCCATTGATAGAGACCGATGCCCCGGCGTCCTGGGGTTGCGCGGTCACCGTGACACTAGCGACGTTGCTGGCGACGTTGACCGTGTAACTCGTCGTGCTCGCAGCAAACACGGGAACCAAGGGGCCTGGCGTGACGGACAAACTCCGGAGATTATTATTCCCCCCGAGGGCCGCGCGGTTTATGGTCACAAGGTAGGTTTTCTGGCTCCCATTTGGCGCCGTCACGACGAGCGAGATCGGCGTACTGGACCCCGGGGCCCCGAGGGCTACTGGCCGGCTGGTCGTCGTTTGGCCATTAATAGAGACTGTGGCCCCGGTGTCCTGCGCTCGAGACGTCACTGTGATGCTGGTGACGGAAGTCGCCACATCCACGGTATAGCTCGTCGTGCTTGCAGCAAATGGGGAGGCCAGGGAGCCCGGCGACACGCTCAAACTCTGCAGATTGTTATTCCCCCCCGGTGCCGCTCGGATAACGGTCACAAGGTAGGTTTTCTGACTCCCGTTTGGTGCCGTCACCACGATTGGGATGGGTGTGTTCGAGCCCGCTGCCCCAAGCGTAATGGTCCGGGCCTGGCCCGAGGCAGTTGCCTGGCCATTGATAGAGACCGATGCCTCGGCGTCCTGCGCTCGAGCCGTCACTGTGACGCTGGTGACGGACGTCGCCACATCCACGGTATAGCTCGTCGTGCTTGCCGTAAAAGGGGGGGCCAGGGAGCCCGGCGACAGGCTCAAACTCTGAAGATTGTTATCCCCCCCGCGGGCCGCCCGATTCACCGTCACGATATAGGTGTTCTGACTCCCATTCACGGCCGTCACGACGATTGGGATGGGTGTGTTCGAGCCCGCTGCATCAAGCGCAATGGTCCGGGCCTGGCCCGATGCAGTTGCCTGTCCATCGATCGTCATGTTCGCATTGGCGTTCTGCGGTCGCGCCGTCACTGTGACGCTGCCAACCGATGTCGCCACATTGACTGCATAATTGGCAATATCGCCTGAGAAAACAGGATCAAGCGGTCCAGTGTTGACCGTCAAGCTGGATAGTTTTGCATCCGGCGATAGCGGAACAGGAGGAGGAGGACCGGTCACATTGTTGGCATCGCCACAGGCGGTCAATGTCACGACTAGGAGTATCGAGAAGAGAACTGTCCACACAATGTTTCGCTGGGAAGAATAATGCCGCATCAGAGAGTCTCGATTACCTGTTTGCCCTGGTCAGTGTCCTTCGCGCGCACGCTTGAACACCGACCCTTTTGTCAACGGGACAGGATAATAATCGATTTAGGGGATCCGTGTCTACTCGACCGTTCAAGTGTCGTGGCACCATTTTGAGGAAGGTTGCCGAGGGTAGGTGATTGCGAGTTTAGGATCGTAGGCTAGAGGAGAAGTGTCATGTCAAGCCATGACTCCCAGCTCTTTTAGATGTTATGGGCCAATAAAAACCTCGATCGAGAGATCTTGTGTGACAGATTGTAATGCGTCTGTAACTTGAACTGTGAAAGCAGATGGGGCTCCTGCGACAATTGGGATACCAGAAATCAGCCCGGCCGTATCCATGCCTAAGCCAAGCGGTAACGCTCCTGCGATTATCGTCCAGGTGAGGTTCCCGCTCCCTCCCGTAGCTTGCAGCTGCTGGCTATAGGCTGTTCCCACGTTCCCGTTTGGAAGCGACGTCGTCGTGATTCTCGGCGGCGCAGGAAGGACGATGGTCAGTGAATATGTTTTCGTATCGCTCTGGGGCGGGTTCGTGGAATCTCGGACAGTAAAGACATGCGACGTTGTACCTTGACTCCCAATGAGGGGAGTCCCGCTGATGGTATGCGTTGTGGCATCCCAGGACAATCCATTCGGTAACGCGGGGGTCACGGTTGAATCCCATATGAGAGGTGCAGTACCTCCAGATGCGGTTAAGGTTGTAGTGGGATAGGCTTGGTTAACGGTACCAGATGGAAGCGACGCCGGCCCTGAAATTGTCGGCGGCACTGGAGGGTTAACGGTGATCGTAAAATCCTGCTCATCGAATCGCGAAAGCTGGTCGGTGACTCTCACTGTGAAGGGGAATGAGCCGGTTTGGGTCAGTGCACCAGAAATATTTCCGTTCGATGTATTGAGATTGAGCCCGGGCGGTAATCCGCCGCTCACAATAGCCCATGTTAGCGCCCCACTGCCTCCCGTGGCCGAAACAACCTGAGCATAGGCACCGTTGAATGTTCCTGGAGGAAGCGACGTGGTCGTGATTTTTGGCGGTGCTGGTAAGGTAATCGTGATTGATAATGACTTTGTCACTGTAGCTGGCGGATTTCCAGAGTCCTGCAGCTGGAAAGTCGGCGAAAATGTCCCGGCAGTCGTTGGTTGTCCACTGATCACGCCGGAAGGATCAAGATTCAGGCCTACAGGTAATGACCCATTGCTAATACCCCACGTATATGGTGTTGTCCCACCTGTACCGCCCAGCGCAACGGCATAATCTCGACTGACGACTCCTGAAGGGAGTGAGTTTGTCAGGATGGCCAATGAGATCGGGAATGGATTGACTGTGATTGGGAGAACTTTTTCGACCGACTCCCCCTTCGAATCCTGCAATCTAAACTCAGTGTTTTTGGTCTCAACGGAAGTCGGTGTCCCTGAAATAGTTCCAGTGGATTGATTCAACACGAGCCCTGTAGGTAATGAGGGCGATCCAGGGGTCAGGCTCCAGGTATAAGGCGGTGTTCCTCCACTCGGTGCGAGCGTGATGTCATAGGACGCCTGCCTAGTTCCGGCAGGAAGCGGGGAGGATGTGAGAATCGTCAATGGTCCTGGTAGTGCTGGTGCCGGAGGACCGGTCACATTGTTAGCGTCACTGCAGCCATTTAAAGACAAGATCGTGCAGAGCAAGAGGAGAACTGTCCACATCATGTTTCGATTGGAAGGATTGTATCGCATTACATGATCTCGATTACCTGTTCGTAGGTTGGGTGGTTTTCATTGTTTGGGACCTCGGAGATCGAGTGGACTCACACATGTCAGGATAGTACTGAGTTTACGGCTCAACGTCTACCCCACCAATGGGGAGATGTGGCGTCATTCCTCTGTTGCACCTGGTCTTTGAGCGTGATCATTCTCATGAATGGGCTCGCTCAACAGAAGGAATACATAATCACACTACGAAAAACATGCCGGCATTACTTCTGAGATCAGTGGTGCAAGGGCCGTCATGTTACGGATTCACCGTCAGATGTACAGACTTCTTGATCGACTGACTCGCTGAATCCTGCACGGTAAACATGTGAGTCGTTGTTCCGACGCTGCCTGCATCCAAAGTCCCGGTCATTTCCCCGGTTAGACTGTTCAAAGCCAGAGAGGCGGGGAGTGGGGGAGTGACCGACCAGCTGTAGGGCGGTATGCCGCCTGAGGCTGTCACTGCAACAGGGCCATACGGTTGGGCCTCATGGCCTGGGGGCAACGGTACAGTGATGTTATCCGTGTCAATACTCAGCATCGCATTGATGTTGAGGGTCAAGGACTTGGTGACGACTGCCCCATCCTCACTTTGCACACGATAGGTTCTCGTAAATGATCCAGGAATAGTCGGTGTTCCACTCAAGACTCCGATTGCACTCAACGGCTGTAGACCTGAAGCCGGAGTGAGATTTCCACCAATCGACCATGTATAGGTCCCTGTGCCCGTGGCTCCTGATGCCGACAATCGGGTGTGGTACGGCTGGCCGACGGTTCCAGCAGGAAGTGGGGGACCGGTTGGAGATCCAGCATCAATCGTCAGTGCGGCATTGATGGTGAGGGTTCGCGTTAATTTACTAGACTGGCCAGCTGGCACCGAGGAATCCATGACTCCCACGGTATACGTTGTCGAGCCAGTACTCGCATTCAGTGGAGTTCCACTGATGATCCCTGGTCCAAGCACGTTCAAGAACAACCCGTTGGGCAATGCAGGCGCGACCGACCATGTATACGGCGGTATGCCACCGGTTGCCTCTAACTGAATAGTCGGGTAGGCCACGTTGACCGTTCCATTCGGAAGCGTGAGCGGCGTGATCGTCGGTGGTGCTTGAGGATCGCCTGTGATCGCTATTACCCTTGCACCCGACGCCGATGAGGCCTCATCAGGTACACCAATCGTAATCGTCAGGTTTTTTGGCGTTGAATTGCTCGTTGTGTCAGTGACTCGATAAGTCAATGTGGTGCTGCCAGGCGCGTTGGGAGTTCCACTGATCAACCCAGCTGGATCCATTGTCAGGCCTGGTGCTGGTGGCGGTGGCGGTGTTCCATCGATCGACCACGTATAGGGCGGGGTTCCTCCTCCTGCTCTCAATTGCCGGCTAAACGCTATGCCGAGGGTTCCGGTTATTGGAGTACCTGTAGTAATGACCAACGGAGGCGGGGGAGGCGGCGGAGCAGGAGGTTCAGGAGTCGACACATTATTGGAATCGCCGCAGGCACTGAGGCCGAAAGTCGCTGCACAAATACACAGGCAGACCCATAATATGTTTCTGGTGATCGTAAGACCGTTCACTAACGCATTGCCTCTGTTCTGGAGGTGATGATGCTGGAAGAATAATTCGATCGGCAAAGAAGGTCACTCATGCATACGTGAACTCTCGGAGATGATCTACCCCTACTTTAGTAGGGGTGTAGGTGTGTGCATACAGTCAGTCTGGTTGATTAGAGCAGGAGTCGAAGCCTATAGATTGATTGGTAGGCCAGACTCACGTTATAGGTTTTCTCCGTACTTCTCACGGTGTTGCCTCTTTGCGCCGGCGATCCAATTATCTCGTTTGATCCGGTCAGGCGCTGTGTAGAGTTTCTTCGCAACTTTGTCGATGTCTTCCGGCGTCCAGCGCGCAATCTGGCCATAGCGGTACAATCCCATTTTGTAGAGTGTGCGCGCAAAGACGGGACCGATTCCATGAATCTTACTCAGGTCGTCTTTGGGTCCGTCTTGTGGTTTGTCTTGCGGTTTGTCTTTCGGTTTCTCTTTCGCCATTTTCGCCTGTTCCATCTCCAGAATCAGTTGACTTCCATTCGGACGGATCTTTAAGCGAGGAGCGACGGATCCCCCATCGGTCTTGATGCGGAGCGCCGCCCGCACTTCGACGAGGCGCTTGCGGAGGCGAGCGATCTCCTCCTGCTTTTCTCCCGCCGTTTTCGCCTGATCCGTGAGGTCTTGCTGCTGCGTTTCGAATTCTTGAATTCGTTGCTGCAGGCCGTTGATCTGTTCAGCTCGGTCGTGCAGGAGTCGTTCATTGCGTGTGAATTGGGCTCGGAGCTGGTCCTGCGCGGCTAGCTGCTGCTGTAACGTAGCGACCTGCGCTTCATGTTGTGTGAGGGCGCGGGCGTATTTCGTTTCCCACTGTGCTATTGCCGTCTCATGTTCCTGAAGATGCTCAGGGAGGAACTCCAGTTTGCCGATGCGTTCGTCTCGTTCAGCAAGTTGGCTGTTGAGTTGGTGCAGTACGGCTCGATACTCAGCATCTCGGTCACAGAGTTGGACTTCCAACCAATGGACCCGTCCTTGGGCCGGTTCGAGTTCCTCCACGCGTGCGTGAAGCCGATCGTTTTCCGCACTGGCAGCTTCCATCTCGGTGATGCGGGACTGAAGATTATGCTGTTCTTGCTCATTCGACTGGATTGTCTGTTGGGCGGCCTTGAATTGGCGATGGAGTTGCTGAATTTCCTTCGACTGCGCAGCGGCGGCCGCGGCATACTCACTTACGCGCCGCTGAACAGCGACATCTTCCGCTTCCAAGACCGTCAGCCGCTGTGTGCGAACGGCTAACTCTTTTTGTAGCGACTGGAGACGGTCGTTTCGCTCCGAGAGTTCTTGGCTGTTCGATAGGTGAAGCTCTTCCGCTTCGAGGACCTTGCTCTCGAGAACCTTCATCCCAGCAGCTTGGACTTTCAGCTCAAACTGCGCGTGTTCCAGCATCTCTTCTTTGAGGTTCAGCGCGGTGTTCGCATCTACGAACTCTTGTGTGTGGAGTCCTGGAGACATCTGCCGCAGGAACCATCCAACCACGCCGCCGATCCCTGCCGCAATGAGAAGACATCCCAGGATCTGGCCTATGAATGCAATCATTGATCACTCACTCCTTTCACGTGCAATTCGATGCGGCGGTTATGCTGAAAACCGGCCCCCGATAGTGGTCGAGAAGCGCCATAGCCGACGGCGTTGAACTGATTCGTTAGTCCGTGGCTGACGAAATATTGTCGCACCGCTTCGGCGCGGTTGCGGCTGAGTTCAAAGTTATAGTCCACTGCGCCATACTTATCCGTATGACCGCCAATCTCTATCGATGTGTGGGGGCTTTGCCGTAATAGGGGTACCAGCTGGTCGAGTATGGCACGGCCACGAGGGAGTATCGTCGTGGTGTTTGATTCAAATTCGATGGAGCCGCGCGAAATAATCTCATTGATCTTCTTTTGGAGCGAAGGGGAGGGAGTTGCGACCTGAGTGGTGAGGATATGATCTTCCAGTTCGAGCCCCGACTGCCTAAGAGGAACGATGTCTTGTAGCATGGTGGCTTTGGCATGATCGTCGTCGACCTGCCCACTGAGAACAATCGAGCGCCCATCGATCATGATGGAACCTCGTTCCTTCATGTGCCCTAAGATGGGGAGGATTTTAGGGACATTATCGGCCCAGGATGCAGGACCTACTCCCGGATCCACGACCAATTGATTGACTATGCGGTTTGGCGCTGCGCCATATAGTTCTTGGGCTCGCTGAAGAATACTGGCCTTGATTTCCTCACTCGGAAGCGAGCCACGGAGCGTCAGCGTCCCTTGCTCTAACCGTGCTTGAAAGGAAGCAGGAGTGAGGGCGCTCGACGCTGTCGATGGTGGAAGATGGCGAGGGATGCAGATCGCGGCAAGAAACGTAAGTGCGACAGCGCCTGCGCCTAGAATTACTCTGCGCATTATGGATCAACTCTCGGACGGACGGTGGCTGATTGATTTTCCTCACCCTACCATACTACGCGGTCTCATTCCAGACCGGATTTTAGCGTCATTGGATTATGTACGCCTGCATCCTTCATGAGTGCGTGTGTTCCGATCACCAACGTGTGGTAGAAAGGTGGTGAGAAGAGACTTCTTTCCGTTCGACCTATAGCGGGTTTCTTTCGTCCGGTTTCTGATGCTGTGTCACCACCACGAATGATGGATAAGGCTGGTGACCTAACTGGGGTGACCTGGATGAATCGATTTGCGAAGATAGCGAGTTTCAAATCCACTTGTAAGGCTGATATTCATTTGTTATTCTTCGCGCGCCTTCCGATGTGTGTCACTGTCAACGATTGTCGCGTAAGGAGTCATCTATGGCCGGTATCAAGCGTGCATTGATTAGCGTGTCTGAGAAAACCGGCGTGGTGGATATGGCAAAAGGGCTTGAGGCTCTGGGTGCTGAAATCCTCTCGACCGGAGGAACCGCGAAAGCATTGCGAGAGGCCGGAGTGACGGTCACCGATGTGGCGGCCTATACAGGCTCACCGGAAATTCTCGATGGGCGGGTCAAGACACTCCATCCAAAGATCCATGGCGGCTTACTGGGACGTCGTTCAGTGCCGGCGCATGTGGAGCAGATGGCGCAGCAGGGGATTGGGCCCATTGACGTCGTCGTCGTCAATCTCTATCCGTTCGAGGCGACGATAGCGAAACCGGACTGCCCTTTTGAAGAGGCCATTGAGAATATCGACATCGGCGGGCCGTCGATGCTGCGTTCTGCTGCAAAAAATCATGAAGATGTTTTAGTGGTCGTCGATCCGGCTGATTACCCGCGCGTGCTGGATGCGGCGAAGGTGGGCACGGTCTCGCGCGAGTTACGTCGGGAGCTGGCGATGAAGGTGTTTCAACACACGGCGCGTTATGACAGTCTGATCGCCGGGTATCTCGAGCGACAGATAGAAGGCAGTGAGCTCAAGTTTCCCAAAATATTATCCTTGCAGTTCGAACGGGCAGAGATCCTTCGCTATGGAGAGAATCCGCATCAACAAGGGGCCTTCTATCGAGAGCTGCACTCGACTGAGCCTTCGGTATCGCGTGGAACGATCCTGCACGGGAAAGCCATGTCGTATAATAATTTTCTCGATGCCAATTCAGCGCTCGAGCTGGCAAAAGAATACGACGACATCGCCGTCGCCATTATCAAACACAATAATCCCTGCGGTGTGGCCTTGGGTACGACACCGCTCGAAGCTTATGTGAAAGCCCGTGAGACCGATCCTATTTCGGCGTTCGGCGGCGTCATTGCGTTTAATCGTCCAGTCGATATGGCTGCGGCCAAGGAAATTACCGCTTCTTTTGTAGAAGTCGTGATTGCGCCGGGTTTTGCGGACGATGCCCTGGCCGAATTGAAGCGAAAGAAAGATTTGCGGTTGCTCGACGTTGGACCGCTCACGCGCGTGAAACAAGCGGGCTTCGATCTCAAGAAATTGGTCGGTGGCTTGATCGTGCAAGATCGCGATCTCGGAGCCTTGACCGATCTGAAAGCCCTTAACGTACCGACTGTTCGCAAACCGACGGATGAGGAATATGCGGCCTGTAGTTTTGCCTGGAAGGTCTGCAAACATGTGAAGTCGAACGCCATTGTCTATGCGAAACCTGGGCAAACCGTGGGAATCGGCGCCGGCCAGATGAGTCGAGTCGATTCTGTGAAACTCGCGGTAATGAAAGCGCAGATGCCGATCAAGGGATGTGTGATGGCGTCGGATGCGTTCTTTCCATTCCGGGATGGATTAGATGCCGCCGTGCAGGCAGGGATCACAACGGTCATTCAGCCGGGTGGCTCGATTCGCGATGCCGACATCATCAGAGCCGCAGATGAGCAAGGGGTGGCGATGATTATGACCGGCATGCGCCACTTCCGTCACTAGGGCGGATGTTGACGCGATTCTCGAACGTCATTCTCGACTCGGCAACATCTTCAACGGAGCCTAGCGGGGAAAGAGCTACTCTGCAGCTCGGGGCGGGCAGGTGAGAAAAATACGCTTCCGGTTTTACCTTCGCCTGCGGCCTTGGGGAAATGCCGTGTGAACATCTTCCGAAGCAAAGCTTCACGCTGAAGGCTATCCTGTGAAAATTCTCGTCATTGGCAGTGGGGGCCGAGAGCACACGATCGTGTGGAAGCTCGCGCAAAGTTCCCGCAAGCCGACACTCTATTGCGCTCCTGGCAATGCGGGGATTGAATCGCTTGCGACCTGCGTTCCAATTGACGCTAACGACCTTGCCGGACTCAAAGCATTTGTGCAGTTGGAGCAGATTGATCTGACAGTCGTCGGACCAGAAGCCCCACTGGCATTGGGTATTGTCGACGAGTTTCGTGCATCGAAGCTCAAAATCTTTGGTCCAACGAAAGGGGCTGCGCGCATCGAAGCCAGCAAAGTATTCTCCAAAGAGATCATGACCCGGGCAAAGATTCTTACGGCGAAAGCGCAAAGTTTTGACCAAGTCGCCCCGGCCTTGGCCTATCTCGATCAGCATGAACTACCCGTCGTCGTGAAGGCCGACGGATTGGCGCAGGGAAAGGGTGTGGTTGTTGCGGCAACGCGTGAAGAGGCGAAACAGGCGGTCCGTGATTCGATGGAGCAAGGGCGGTTCGGTCAGGCCGGTCAGCGCGTCTTGATCGAGCAGTTTCTTGATGGCGAAGAACTAACGATCATGGCGTTCACGGATGGCCTGACTGTGGTGCCGATGCTACCGGCACAAGATCATAAACGCGTCGGAGACGGCGATAGAGGACCCAATACCGGGGGTATGGGCGCCTACTGCCCTGCACCGCTCGGCACCAAGGCCCTGCAAGAACAGGTTACCAGGCAGGTTCTCTATCCCGCCGTCGAAGCCTTGTCTCGCATGGGCTGTCCGTTTCAGGGTGTGTTGTATGCCGGACTCATGATTGTGAAAGGGACACCCTATGTATTGGAATTCAATGCGAGAATGGGAGACCCTGAAACGCAGGTCGTGATCCCGTTGCTGAAGACCGATTTATTGGAAGTGATAGAGGCTGTGGTGGAGCATCGCCTTGATCAACTAGCCGTGGACTGGCATGATGATACGATGGTGTGCGTCGTCATGACGTCAGAAGGCTATCCTGGAGCTTATCAGACCGGCCGGGCCATTCATGGATTACTGCGCACAACCGATGCAACACGCATGGTATTTCATGCAGGTACGGCGCGAACTGATACCGAGGTTGTCACAGCCGGGGGCCGAGTGCTGGGAGTGATAGGACGTGGGGCAACACTCGAATCTGCGCAAGCTGAGGCCTATCGTGTGACGAAGTCGATTGCATTTGAAGGTGCGCACTATAGGACAGACATCGCGTGCCGTGCATTCTCCCACTAGATACAACCCTGAAAGGGACTGATGGTTTCTGGCATGACAATGATCGAGCGCTACGATGCATCCACCGTTTCAGCGATTGCGGAGCGAATGCGTCAGGTGCTCGTAGAGAATGGACTCATCGCCCTGCCGACAGAAAGTTTCTACGGACTTGCTGTAGCTCCGTTCAACGAGCAGGCGCTTGCAAGATTGTGGCAGGTCAAAGGCCGGTCGAAGGGAAAGCCGATTCTGGTGCTCATTGGAGAGGAGTCTCAATTGGGGCCGCTCGTTCAGACTATTCCACCTGCTGCCACCGTTCTAATGAATGCCTTCTGGCCCGGGCCTCTTACCATCGTCTTTCCCGCAGCGCTTGGACTTTCTGACGCGGTAACTGCGGGGACTCGCTCTGTTGGTATTCGTCTCAGTGCCTGGCAGCCGTTGTGTGAGCTCTTGCGTCGAATCGGGCCTGTAACCGGCACCAGTGCGAATCGTGAAGGGATGACGCCGCCTACGACCGCTGAAGAAATCTCCCATGGCTTTGGCGACGCACTTGATCTGATCGTCGATGCTGGACCGACACCTGGTGGGCGGCCGTCCACTGTGATCGATGTGCGGGGTCCGATTAGAATCATCCGCGATGGAACGATTAGTCGAGACGCCATCGTTGCAGAGTTGGCTGCCCACAGTCTCTATCTCGATCCCGATCGTCGATGAAGTCAATCGTCTTGTTCACACTGAAAGGAGAATCCTGATGATTCGAACAGCGATGGTGCGTAACCTTGTCGCGGTAGCCGCCATAACGCTCGTCTCGGTGAGTGTATCCGGGTGCGATTACTGGCCTCCGGCGCTCCAAACACAAATCGAACAACTCCACTCCGAGCTCCAGAGTGCGACGATGGAAAAAGCTCAATTACAGAGCCAGTTGACCTCCATGGCAAAAGTGAAAGACGATTTACAGACACAAGTGAATGATCTCTCTAGAGCGAGTCAGGATAAGTCGACCATGATTGCGAGTTTGCAGAACGGCCTGGCTACGGCGCAGGAGCGAGTAGCGAAATCAGCCAAATCCGCAGCGCCGAAGGCCAGCACAGTCAAAACGTCAATAAAGGTCGCACCTAAAAAGGTCACGCATAAGGCTCCACAAAAAGCCCCAGTGAAGAAGAAGGCTCCAGCGAAGATCACAGGCAAGCATTAACCGACCTCACCTTCGTGAGCTACTTCGAGGTGGAAGGCGCCGGCGCGGTCGTTGTTGCCTGTGTGGCTGTATTCGACTGGGTGCTTGCCGGTGGGGATGAGGGGGAAGGAGCTGACGTAGAGGGAGCCGCGGGCGTTGATGCCTCAGAGGTACTTGGCGATGTTTCTTTCTTTTCCCCGGTCTGGACTGTTGGAACATCACTGCCTGAAGATGGCTTCATTTTGTCGGAATAGTCCGTCACGTACCACCCGCTGCCTTTGAACATGATGGCCGGTGATGAAATGAGGCGCTGCACGGACTTCCCGCATCGTGGGCAGGTTGTGAGGGGATCGTCCTTCATGCTTTGTTTGATTTCAAACCTATCTGTGCAGCTTTCACACTGATATTCGTATATAGGCACGATTCATTTCCTCCTGCTTGCAAGGTGCTGAAAAAGTCAGCGACATTCTGGAAAGTTACGGCCCAATTGCCATCTCGACCTAAGGCTGTTTTCGTTGCTGCAGGCTAGATTAGTTGCTTAAATGCAGCATCGAAGCGATCCATTCCACGAACGATTGTTTCCATACTGGTTGCATACGACAGTCGAATATGCTCGGTGCTTCCGAACGGCTCGCCGGGAACCACCGCGACCTTAAACTCCTGTAAGAGATAGTTTGCAAGATCGGTTGGAGTGTGGATTACTCCACATGGGCCCTGCTTTCCGAACAGCGCACGTACATTGGGAAACGCATAAAACGCGCCGGTAGGTCTTCGGCAGTGAACGCCGGGCATTGCATTCAAACGCTCGACCATAACACGTCGCCGCCGATCGAACTCTGCCACCATCTTTTCCGTGAAGGCATCGCCTTCACGGAACGCTACGACAGCCGCCTTTTGCGAAATAGAACAAGGGTTGGATGTACTCTGGCTTTGAATGTTCGCCATTGCGGTTAACAGGTCTTTGGGCCCGGCCGCATAGCCGATCCGCCAGCCAGTCATCGCGTAGGCTTTGGAGACACCGTTGATCACAACGGTACGGGCTGCTACCTCCGGCCCTAGCGAGGCAATGCTCGTGTGCGTTGCCCCATCATAGAGGATTTTCTCATAAATCTCGTCTGAAATCAGCAGGAGATCCCGACGAATCGCCAGCTCAGCAAGGCGTTCGAGCGTTCTCCGGTCGTAGGTCGCTCCCGTCGGATTGCCTGGGCTATTGACGATAATCGCTTTCGTGCGTGCGGTAATGAGCCGTTCCAATGCGTGGGCATCAATGGCGTATCCATCTTCTTCGCTCGTCTGCAAGAATACCGGTGTCGCGTCGTTCAGTAGCGCTTGATCGGCATAGGAGACCCAATAGGGAACGGGAATGATGATTTCATCACCTGCTTCAAGGAGCGCTTCGGCAAGGTTGTAGAGTGAATGTTTTGCACCACAGGAGACCAGCACCTGAGATTTCTCGTACTGAAGCCCATGCTCTCTTTGAAGTTTGTCGATAATCGCATGGCGGAGTTCATCGGTCCCTGATGAGGGGGTGTATTTTGTAAACCCTGCACGAATGGCGGCTTCTGCGGCGGCTTTGACCGGTTCCGGTGTATCAAAATCCGGTTCGCCGGACGAGAAATCAGCGACGTCGATTCCTTGTGCGGCCATTGCCTTTGCGGTGGCGGCCATGGCCAAGGTAGGGGAGGGGGTAATTCGCCCCGCTCGTGCAGCAAGCCTCATGATTTCAAACTCCTAATTCGTTCCTGCAATCGGTGCGCGATCTCAGGATGGAGAAATTCCGTGAGTGCTCCGCCATGGGTGGCCACATCTTTAATGATCGTTGAAGAAAGATAGGAATACTCTTCGCTTGGCATCAGGAAGACCGTCTCAACCTGTTTGGCGATTTTTCGATTCATGAGGGCCATCTGAAACTCACGTTCGAAGTCTGAGATGGCCCTCAAGCCGCGGATAATCGCATGGGCGCCGAATCGCTGAACAAAGTCTACAAGTAAGCCGTCGAAGTGGGTCACCTCGACGTATTTCAACTCCTTCATTACGACCCTGATCATGTCAAGCCGTTCAGTCAGGGTGAAGAATGGATGTTTCGATGGATTGGGCGCAACAGCGACCACGACTTTATCAAACACGCGCAAACTTCGTGTAATGATATCGGTGTGTCCGTGGGTAATGGGGTCAAAGGTGCCAGGATAGATGCCGATCTTCATGATGCAGTCGGGACTGAAATGGAGACATCGTAGAGATACAGTGCGGTGTCGCCATACTGGTACCGCCGTAAAAGGGTGGCATGGTCGATCGATGCAGGCAATGTGGCACGCGAGTCTTGTTCGATCATCACGGCAGCATGTTCCGACAATAGTCCGGGCTTCCAAGCATGGATCAGGATATCTACTTCGTCCAGTGCGGCATAGGGCGGATCCGCAAAGAGGACATCGTAGGGGCCACCCCACCAATCGTTCCGTTGAAGGAAGGCGGAAGTCTGTCCCACATGTATCTGCGCATGGTTGAGTAGTTGACAGGTCTGTAGATTTTGCTGTAACAGCTGGACGGCCGTGGGGTCCGACTCAACAAAGGTAACGGCTGCGGCTCCTCGGCTTAGCGCTTCGATCCCCACGGCTCCAGTACCGGCATACAAATCAAGAAAGCGTCCTCCAGGTACGTGAGCTCCGAGAATTGAAAAAATGGCCTCGCGAACCTTATCAGATGTGGGACGCAGTGTAGTCCCTTGTGGCCCACTTAATCTGCGACCTCGGTGGGATCCGGCAATAACACGCATATGTTATGTAAATACACTATCTTAAATTTTTAATCTAACACAGCGTTTTTGAAGGGGTCAAGACGTGTGCCATGATAGGAACGGTCTTGAGCGGGTAGGGAGCAACGTAGATTGGATCAAAAGCGACGTAGGTATTTTGACGATCTCAGAACCTAGGACTATAATGAAGCCCATTGCCATGGCGCAAGACGTGAAGACAGGCGTTATCAGTGTAGCAGCGTCGACCATCCGTGGTGATCGAGACGGTCTGCCAGTATGGCGACACAACGTAATTATTCAGGGGGTCACCACCGTTTGGGCTTTCCGGGCAGCCAGACTCTTTTGCCGATTGTTTGAAATGGTACGATCAATGATGGCGCCGCAATTGATGCATTTCCAAGCATAGAAAATTAGGAAGAAGTCGGAGAACCGCTCGAGCATCATGAGACCTTTACACTTCGGACATTCCATCGATTCCTCCCATGGTAGCTGTGTACTGCTGCAGGCCTGCCAAAGCAAGTACTGCACCAAAATGTCGCTGTACGTAATTTCAACAGCTTAGATGATACGTATTTGTTTACAAAGGGCTACCACGGGGTAAATATGAGTACGATAATGTTCAGAGTGTCATTTTTTGTCCGAGGAGGATTAAGTGGCTGCTAAGAAAGGAGGGCGAGGCATCGCTCAATGGCCTGAAACAGAACGGCCGCGCGAACGCCTACTCTCTCAAGGGCCACACGTGCTTACCGATGCCCAACTCCTCGCCATTCTTCTTCGAGTTGGTCGTCACGGCTCTTCAGCGGTACAAGTGGGGATGGATATCCTAGATCGGCTTGGTGGAGTCGCTGGACTTGCACAATGCGGAATCGAAGAGCTCTGCGCAATCCCAGGTATAGGGAAGGCCAAAGCCGCTCAACTGAAGGCGGCCCTTGAACTGGGAAAACGCACTCTCGCTGGTCCTCTGTGCAAAGGAGCAAAAATTACCTCCAGCCGCGACCTTTTTACCCATTACCATCCAAGCTTGCGCGATCTCCGTCACGAAGTGTTTAAAGTTGTGTTACTCGATGCCAAGCACGCCATTATGCGCGACGCCACGGTATCGGAGGGCAGTTTGACCCTCAGCATTGTCCATCCGCGTGAAGTCTTCACACTTGCAGTAAAAGAATCCGCTGCGGCAGTGATTTTTTTGCACAACCATCCTAGCGGCGACCCTACGCCAAGCCAGGAAGATCGTGCCTTGACGGCCCGGCTGGTATCGGCAGGGGAGGTGCTGGGCATTCGGGTCCTAGACCATCTTGTCGTCGGCGATGGACGCTATTTCAGCTTTGCCGATCAAGGATGGTTGACAACCCCTGGTGCAGACGCGTGAACAAAGGAGGAATCGTCACGATGTAAGGAGGCCTTGTCATTTTCGGAAGAAACGACTTCTTCAGACTAGCATAAGGAGGGCGCCATGAGCGAGCTAGCCAGAGAGTCACTCAGAAATGTAGCCCTGATCTCGAGTGCCGGTGCCGGGAAGACTTCGCTGGCTGAGGCCATGCTCTTTGCCTCCGGCGTTGTTTCCCACCTCGGGTCTGTCACTCAAGGCACGACCGTCTCGGATTTCGAGCCGGAAGAGTTGCACCGGCGTAGTTCTGTCAGCACCAGTCTCCTCCGCTGTTCCTGGAATCACACCACTATCAATCTCGTTGATCCTCCCGGTGCGGTGACCTTGCTTGGCGAGACGGTGATGGCATTGCGGGCGGTGGATGCCGTGGTTCTGGTGGTAGGCGCCTCATCAGGGATACGGAACGATGTTACCAGAGTCTGGTCTCGTGTCACAGCACTCGGTTTACCCTGTCTTCTATTCCTCAACAAATTGGATAAAGAGGGAGCCTCACTCGATGGAGTCGTCGCGATGTGTCAACGCGATCTTGGGCGCACTCTATTGCCAATGTCGTTGCCCTATGGCAATGGGCCCCAGCTTGAGGGCGTGTTGGATCTCGCCCAACAAGCGCTCATCACTTCGCGGATAGAGACCCCCACATATCAGCAGTTGCCGATACCTGAACATACGCGGACCTTGGTCACTGATGCGCGAAAGCGTGTCCAAGAGGGAGTGGCCGAGTGTGATGATCGATTATTGGAACAGTATCTCGCGATGGGTGAGCTGACGCAAGAAGACCTGAGCGAAGGACTTCGACTTGCCGTCCGGGCCCGCACGATTGTTCCGCTCTACAGCGGTTCCGCTATGAGAAATATCGGGATCGTTCCACTCCTTAACGCGATCGTCGACTTGTTGCCATCGCCCATCGACCGGACTTCGCCGTCCTCCTTGGAAGGCCTGCATCCGGATACAGGCGAGGCCGTACGTCGCCATGCCGTTCATGAAGACCCATTTTCAGGGATCGTCTTCAAAACGCTGATAGACCCATTTATTGGACGACTATCCTTTCTACGGGTCTTGTCAGGGGTCCTTCACCAAGACTCGATGATCTTTAATAGTTCTCGTGGCAGTAAAGAAAAATGCGGACATCTGTATGCCGTGTTGGGGAAGAAACATACGGCGCTGTCCTCAGCCGGAGCAGGAGAGATTGTGGCAATCGGGAAACTCAAAGATACACAAACTGGTGATACGCTCTGTGACGAACAGACTCCTATTTGTTATCCAAGGCCGGTGCTTCCGCGTCCTGTATTGTCCTTTGCGATTGAGCCGAAGTCCACTGCCGATATCGAAAAAATCAGTCTCGGATTGCATAAGCTGATCGAAGAAGACCCGACGCTCGAATTTTCACGACATGCCGACACAAAGGAAATGGTCCTGAGCGGGATGGGTCAGTGGCATATCGACCTTGCGCTTGAAAAATTACGCCGCAAGTACGGTGCGGAAGTGCTTCTGCATATGCCGAAAATTCCGTACCGTGAAACCATTCGCGCCACGGCACAGGCGCAGGGGAAATATAAAAAACAAACCGGTGGACATGGCCAATATGGTGATTGCTGGCTGGAACTCGCGCCTCTGCCGCGGGGGGAAGGATTCACGTTTGAGAACAAGGTAGTTGGCGGAGCCATTCCACGCAACTTTATCTCAGCTGTGGAGAAAGGGGTGGTTGAAGCCATGCACCACGGAAGCTTGGCAGGATTTCCGATCGTCGATTGCCGGGTGGCGGTGTACGATGGCTCGTACCACACGGTCGATTCATCCGAGATGGCGTTTAAGATTGCCTCATCCATGGGGTTCAAAAAAGCATTGGAGACTGCTCATCCTGTCCTGTTAGAGCCAATGATGTCGGTGGAGGTCGAAGCGCCAGCGGATCATATTGGCGGGGTGATCGGGGACTTGAATGCGCGCAGAGGGCGGATTCTTCACGTTGAGGCGAAAGATCAGACGGAGCAGATCACCGCCCTTGTGCCAATGGCAGAGCTACTCACCTATGCGACGGTGCTGAATTCACTGACGGCTGGCCGCGGCAGTTATGCGATGGAGTTCACGCGGTACGACGAAGTGCCGCGCGAACTTGCGGGTCGAATTATTGACGCACACAAGGTGGAAACACATGTGGCGGCGCACTGACTCATCAGGAACTACAATAATGAATAGGCCGCCATCAATAAATACAATGCATTTGCATCTTTATCTCGATCTATACTTAAGCTTTCTTGTTCTCCAGGCCATTTGAATTGTTTAGCATTTACTACGGATCGCTCGATTTGAGCACCACATAAAACGTGCGGCTTTCTCTCAACACACGAAGGAGAATGGTTTCGCCTTGCCGGACTTTGGAAACTGCGTTACTAAACTCTTCGACCGACCCCACATCGGCACGGTTCACTTCTTTGATGAGGTCACCTTCGTGAAGGCCTTCTGATTGGGCAAGGCCTCCGGATTCTACTGTGCTGATCATCACACCTCGGCTTTCGCGTAACATAAACTTCTCAGCAAGGCCTGGTGTGAGATTTTGCACATCGAAACCGAGTTTAACTTCAGTCCGTCCCTGGGGAAGCGAGGTGATGACGGCGTGGTCTCGACGTTCAATGAGGGCGACGTCCAGCACTAAACGCTGCTGATCGCGGACGATTTCAACTTTCGCCGTTGATCCCGGGAGGAATCCCGCCACGACGCGAGTGAGTCGGTTTGGCGTATCGATCACGGTCCCGTTGATACGGGTCAAGATGTCGCCGGGTTTGATGCCGGCTGCTGATGCAGGATCCTTCTCAAAAACTTCGTTGATCAGCACCCCGTCGCCTTCGTTGACGCCGAACTTGTGTGCCAACTCCGCCGTGAGTGGCTGGATGCCGACTCCTAGCCAGCCTCGCATGACCCGTCCCTGCATCAATAATTGTTGAATCACCTGCTTGGCCATATTAGAGGGAATGGCAAAACCGATTCCTTGGGCGAAATTAATGATGGCAGTATTGATGCCGATGATTTCTCCTCGCACGTTGAAGAGCGGACCGCCGGAGTTGCCGGGATTGATCGATGCGTCCGTCTGAATAAAGTTTTCGTAACGCGAGAGATTGATGTTGTCCCGCCCGATTCCACTGACGACACCGAGCGTGACCGTCCGATCGAGTCCGAACGGATTTCCCACAGCGAGCACCCACTGGCCGACGCGAACGTCAGACGAGTCTCCGAATCTCGCGCTTGGGAGTGGGTGGTCGGCAGTGACTTTGAGGATGGCTAAGTCTGTATCCAGGTCTTTGCCGACGACGTGTGCAATCAACTTGGACTTATCAGAAAAGCGGACCTCGATTTCTGTCGCGTCCCCGATGACATGGTTATTCGTGATGATGTGCCCTTCAGGGTCAATGATCACGCCAGTCCCTGATCCTGAGGCATTGGGGGCCCGCTCTTGACCAGGCTCACGCCCCCGTCCCGGTCCGGAAAGGGGAAAGAGATTCACGACGGATGGTTTGGCTGATTCGGCCAGATCGGTGATGACTGTTTGAATCTCTTCCAGCAGGCGAAGGCCCGGCCGATCGGTAGATTTTGGTGCGGTTGGCTCAGCAGCGGCAAACGAGTGCATCGCGAGTACGGCTATGTATGCAAGGCTGATGACGACGTGTAACAGGTGAGTCATTCTGCCCCCTTGGCAGAGTTGATTTATGCCGATGTGCCGTTCCGGGCATGAGTGAAATCAGAGGAGACCAGAGCAAGGTCTACCTGTAATCCGACCATGATCAGGATGTCGTCAGCGCGGAGGACCAGGGTATTATCCGGCGAGACGAGAAAAGGTCCGCGCAAAATTGTGACGAGGCGAACCGACGGAGGCAACGCGACCTCAGCCAGTCTCTTCCCGATGACTGGTGACCCTCGGACGATGGTGAGCCGTTCGATGGCCGCTGTGCGAAGACTCAGGTCCTGTTGTAGCGTCAAGAGTTCATGGTGAATCGTTTCCAGCTTGAGCTCGCGAATTTGACTATCGACGTTGAGCAACGTCTGTTTCAGTTGCTGAATACGATCGCCAGCCTGACCGAGGACATGTCCCAATTGATTGGATGATGGGGGCGACTCCGGGGTGAGCGGAGATCGTTTCGCAGAAAGTGCGACAATGTGGCGCCCGAGGTCGCCGTGCCCCTGTTCAATCTGGCTTAAAAGGTTCGACGCGTGGTTATGCAACCGGAGGACCTGGACTTTGCGGTTAGCTCGTTCGGAAAGCGCGAGGACGGTCTCATAGATTGCGCTGCCGGTGATCGAAAGTTCCTGCTGGATTCGGCCAAGAAGTTCGAATGACATAAGTCAAAAACCTATAGTGTCCGATAACAATGATTATGTCAACTCATAGATTCAGCTCAATCCGCTCACCCACACTACCCTCGTAGCGTAAAGATTTCAACGGACAGATGTTCGCGGCAGACAGAGATTACTCCAATGCGTTGAGGCTGCCTGTTGCTCTGGCTAGATTTACGCGAGAGGCGTTCATTTGAAATAAAGCCTCCACCAGGTTTTCACGAGCTCGAGCCACAGCGGTTAACCCATTAGTCAGCTCGAAATGACTTGAGGCTGTAATCACGGTGTAGCGTTCACGCGCCAGATCGAGCTCCTTCGATGCCGCCCGCATCCCGACTTGAGCCATATTCACTTGGTCCTTTGCGGCAATCACGCCGGCCATCGCATCATGCACTTCCATTTTGACATGGTTCACAATGGATTGAAGACGAAGCGCTTCTTGCCTCAATTGGCTTCTGGATTCAGCGATACGGCCTTCTCGTTGTCCTCCATCAAAAATTGGCACTTGAAGCAACAGCGCCATATTGTACGTATCCAGGGTGTTGTTCCAGCGATTCCCAATGAGGCCGTAGTCCCCTTGCGCCACCAACGACGGCACCCGTTCGCCGGTGATAGAGGAATAGGTCAATTCTGTGGCGCGTATGCGTGTCACTTGAGCCATCACCTCCGGCCGCTGCTTCAAGGCATCGTCGACGGCGACCTGAACAGCCGGTCCGTCAAGCACGTCGGTGCGAAATTCATCGCGCAATGACAGCGGTGTTTCATAGGGAAGCGCCAACAAATTAAGCAGGTTCAGTTTGGCACGCTCAACGGAATAGTATGCGACTGACACCTGCTGCCTCTCGCTGGCAAGCTGGGCGTCGAGCCGGGCAAGGTCGAGACCAGTCGCGACACCTGCGCGTTGTCGCTGCTTGATGAGCCCGAGCAGATCGTTCATGACGTGCTGGTTGGCTTCATGCATCTTCACCATGCCCATGGCCTTCAGGCCCTCCATGTAGGTGAGCGCCACGCTCGCCATCGTGTCGAACTTTCGACTCTCGGACTCCGCTTCACTGACGTGGAGCATTTCGCGCGAGGCGCGCCAACGTTGAATCAAACTGACACTGAAGAGGTTTTGAGACGCACTCACTCGCGCGTCGAAAATACTGAACGGATCGGATCTGACAGGGTCGAGTCCGAAGGTTCCACGAAACTGAGTTTGCCTAGTTTGACGGGCGGTTACTGAGAGATTGGGAAGCATCGCACCTAATTGGGTGTGCACTTGCCCACGGGCTGCTTCGATCCGCTCACGGTACAGGAGCACATCGGGATTGTTGTCGACTGCTGCAGCCAAGGCATCGCGTAAGGTCAACGTCAGCGGCTGGAGTGGAGGTGACTGTGTGGTAAGGCTGCTCTCCCCTCCTCCAACAGCATCCTCAGTTTGACAGATTAACCCCAGACTTGACAGGATCATAATAGCAATAGGCACACCAAGATATGCATTATAGATCAAAAATTTACTCATCTCTCCCTGAGGCTTTCCTTCACTGATTTCAGTAAGGGGCTCAGGAGATATTCAATCACGCGGCGCTGGCCGGTCTTGATCTCAACCGTGACAGCCATACCTGGCGAAAGATGGACCTGCCTCCCCTCCACCTGGATTGTGGCCCGGTCCATGCTGACCCTGGTGGGATAAACAAGCCCGACCTTTTCAATCGGCACAGCGTCGTCGGACACACTCATCACTTTTCCTGGAATCGTGCCGTACAGTGTGAAGGGAAAGGTCTCAACCTTAATCTCCACGATCTGGCCGTTTTGCACAAACCCGACATCCTTGTTCTCGACTTGAGCCGTCACCTCAACAGGATGGTCCTGCGGCACGACGATGAGTAGATCCTGAGCTGGGGTGACGACTCCACCTACCGTATGAACCGCCAACTGCTGCACGACGCCGTTGATGGGAGTCGTCAATCGTTGCAGGTCAGCCTTCTGACCGGCTTTCGTGACATCCTGAACCAAGGAAGAGGCCTTCGTTTCCAATAGAGACAATTCTGCCTGTTTCGTCTGCTGAAACTCCGAGACGAGCGCACGGAAGTTGCTTTCTGCCTCTGACAGGGCAGACTGATCTTGATGCAGCTTCTTGCGCTGCCCGGCAAGCTCTTGAGTCTTGTCTATCCGTTGCTGCTCCGCTTGAAGGAAGTCCAGCTTGGTCGCCGCATCGTGTTCCAGTAGTTTCTTGAACGCATCGGCACGTTCTGCCTCCATGGGCACCGTGGCTTCGAGTCGTTGAATATTCTCTGTCGTTTGATCGAGCGCAGCCTTACGTTGATCGATTAAATGTTGAGAGGTTCCGACTCGGGCTTGATACTCCGCAAGTTGATCGCGAAGCAGCTGGCGTTGTAGGAGGACATGTTGGGGATCGCCACCGGCAGGGGCCTTAAACGTTGATTGGCCGGCAATGAGGGCGCGTAAGCGAGCCGCGTCAATCTTCGCCGCCTGGTATTCATTCGTGGCTTGGTGTTGGTCGGCTCGGTTCTGTGTCGAGTCGAGCTCAATCAGCACCTCTCCCCGCTTGACGATCTGCCCATCCTGCACGTGAATGGCGGTGATCACGCCAGCTTCATACGGCTGAATCACTTTGGAGTAGCCGCTGGGGATAATCTTGCCTTGTGCCGTCGCCACAATGTTGATCCATCCCAATGTCGCCCACAAGACGCCGCTCCCAAATACAGCCATGATCGTCCAGAGAATGGCGCGGCCGATCGGTGAGGGCGGCGCCTGTTGAATTTCCAGCACAGCAGGAAGAAATTCCGTCGCGCGCCCACCTGAGATTGCGCCAAGTGCATGGCCCTGCTCGGCCTGCCAAGCCGCCTTCCAGACTGTCCAATGACGTGAGAGTGCGTCGAATGCCATGCGTGTTCCTCTACCCCGCTATCCCGTCACCGGTACAGGGCCGTCCTGATGTCGGTGGAGGCGAGTATAGAACCCCTGCATATGCAGCAATTCTTCATGCGACCCATGCTCGACAATCTCACCCTTGTCCACCACATAAATCCGATGCGCTGGCCGCACCGTACTTAGCCGATGGGCGATGATGAAGACGGTGCGCCCCTGACTAATCTGCGCCATGTTCTGCTGAATGATAGCCTCAGATTCATAGTCCAACGCGCTCGTGGCTTCATCGAAGATCAGGATGCGCGGGTTCGCGACCAACGCTCTGGCAATCGCGACCCGTTGGCGTTGCCCACCGGACAGCGAGCAGCCGTGCTCTCCCACCATCGTGTCGTAGCCTTCCGGTAATTCAAGAATGAATTCGTGCGCCCCAGCCAGCTTGGACGCCCGGATCACTTGCTCCATCGCCAACCCCGGATCGGTCAGCGCAATGTTGTCGCGCACGGAACAATTGAAGAGAAAGTTTTCTTGGAGCACCACCCCCACCTGTCGGCGGAGCCAGGCCGGATCCACCTGCGCGAGGTCGACACCATCCACGAGAATACGACCGCGCTCCGGCACATAGAGCCGTTGAATCAACTTGGCAATGGTGCTCTTGCCTGACCCGGATCGCCCGACAAGCCCAATCACCTTACCTGGCGTGACGGAGAACGACACCTTGCGTAACACTTCTGTACCATCAGGGCGATAGCGAAACGTCACGTCCTCGAACACAACGTGTCCATTGACTTGGGGAAGGGTGGTTCGATTCGGATTATAGGAAGGCTCCGGCTGGGTGTTGAGCACATCCCCCAGTCGCTGAACGGAAATGCCGACCTGCTGGAACTCTTGCCAGAGACTCACAAGGCGAAGCAGCGGTCCCGTCACCTGAGCTGACAACATATTGAACGCAATCAATTGCCCGATGGTCAGATCCCCTTCGATCACACGATAGGCGCCCATCCACAGCACGGCGACGGTCGTCACCTTCTGAATAAATGTCCCGGTCTGGCCCGCGACGGTCATCAAGCTGGTGGCGCGAAAACTGGCTCGCACATAGCCCGCCAGTTGTTCTTCCCACTTGCGCAACAACGGCGGCTCGACGGCTAAGGCCTTCACCGTTTGAATGCCGCTGATCGCTTCCACGAGGAAGGATTGATTGTCTGCGCCGCGATTGAACTTCTCGTGCAAGCGCGCGCGGATCGCCGGTGTAATGCAGATCGAGAGCAGCGCGTAGAGCGGCAAGGATGCCATGACGACGACCGTGAGAATCGGACTGTAGAACCACATGACGGCGAGAAACACGACCGTGAACACGACATCGAGCACGACCGTCACAGAATGACTCGTGAGGAACTGCCGAATATGTTCCAGCTCACGTATCCGCGCGACCGTGTCCCCCACCCGTCTCGCCTCGAAATAAGCCAAAGGGAGCGCCAGGACATGGCGGAACAACTGTGCGCCCAAGCCGACATCGATGCGGTTCGTCGTATGGGAGAAAAGATACGTGCGGAGTCCTCCCAAGATCGCATCGAACAGCGCCAGCGCGATCATGCCAATGGCGAGGACGTGCAACGTCGTGAAGCCTTTATGCACGAGCACCTTGTCGATGACCACTTGTGTAAAGAGCGGCGTCAGCAGGGCAAACAACTGCAAAAAGAACGACGCGACCAGCACCTCGCCAAGGAGCGTGCGATACTTCACGATGGCGGGAATGAACCAGGTGAAATCGAATTTTAGATCTTGCAGACGGAGATTCGCACGCTTCGTAAAGAGCAGGAGTTCCCCAGTCCAAGCCGATTCAAACTGTTCACGCGACAGAACGAGCGGACGAGCCTCGACAGGATCCTGAACGAGTGCCTTCTCGCCTTCGATCTTCGCCAGTACGGCATAGTGCCCGTCCGTTCGCTTCACAATGGCAGGGAGCGGGGTTCCGGCGAGTTTCTCCCAGTGCGTTTTGCGCAGTCCAGCCTTGAGCCCAAGATGTTTGGCCGCACGGAGAAGATCGGTATCGGAGAGCGACTGGCCCGACTGCGCAAACTGATGGCGCAACTGTGATCCGTCAGCCGGCAAATCGTAGAACCGGGCCAGGATCAACAGGCAAATCAGGCCCGTATCCGTGACTTCCGCGACGGCCGATGGTGGTGCTGAATCAGCAGGAGGAGAAATCCTCCCTATATCGGCGGGCATGCGTCATCTTAGAGGAGTCCAAACTGACTGCCAAACAATTTCGCCGATCGCGCACAATAAAATCTATTCATCGATCCTTCGGACTTCTCTTCGCTCTTTCCCTTTGTACCTGTGCATTTCACATTGCCTGTGAAGTTGCTCTAACCGCCCGTTCAGCAAGGCCGCAGTGAGTAAAGAGGTGACATGCACGCTGTTCCGCACGTGTAGCCTCTAAGCGATGTGAGAACGCCACTGGTGAATTTCTAACAACCTGTTAGTCAATCGGCCACCATGTCGGGCAACGAAGGACATGCGTGATTGCAAGCCCCCTTCTCCTCCGGAAACGGGAAGAACTCTCACCACGCTGGCTTGTTCTTTGCCCGCCAATCAGTGACGGTGATAAGGAACGGCACGGTCTTTGACCTGGCTCCTCCCTGGCCGACAACTTAAGGAAGGCATAGCGGAGCACATCTAAAAAATACTCCCGACCCCTTTTATTCAATGCAAAGGGTTGATCACCCAACCCTGCTTACCAGTTGGTCTGAAAAATACTCCAACATCTCAGCAATGCGGGCGCCTTCCGGGAGACCAGGAGTCCCTCCCGCAATCTCACCGTGACCCGCACCATTGAACGTGTATGTGCGCTGAATCTCGGAAGCGTGCAGCTCTGTGAACACCGTCGCCAGGTGACCACCTAAGTAATAGCCAGCGACGTTCAACGTTGCGCCCTGCGGCAACCAGCCATCCGCCTTGAGCTATTGATAGTACTTCTCCATGCTGGCCAATTGGCCGAAGGAAAAGCCTTTAAAAAGATCTCGCCATCGGCCCCGGGTAACCCATCGCGTTCCCAGTCGCCCCCTTGACTCTGGTTGGAATATTCGGTGCCGCGGAACGACAAGGTAAAATTGTTGGTGCCACGTTCTTGCATTAGCGTAGCTGAAAACCCCGTCGCATCGTTGGTGTGATGGTTGACACTGTCGTATTCGGCAATAAACCGGTCGGCTAACCGGTTTGTGAACCTAGTCGCGCCAAGGAGTTGTCCGGTTGGCGGATCGAACCCAAACCTATTACTTCCCCTCGTGAGTTGCGTGAGTAGTCCCCCGGGATCGTCCAGGTAACTTTCAGCCGCCATCTGTTGAAGCGCGAAGTCTAACCAAATGGAAATCTGGGATTGCGGCATGGTGTATATTCCTTACTGTTTTTCGGATGCCGGGATTAAGACTTTTTGGATGAACCGAGAAGAACTCAACGCTTTCTTAATCGGACAGACTTGCCAACCAAGCCACCAAATACCTGTTAGATTTCGTACACCGCTGCTGCGGATAAACCCACGCCGGACGCCTAGAACATCATTGTGTTGTAAATCCATCACTCTCGCGCACAAGTCCACCATTTCCTTCATTACTTTCTGAAACCTCTCTCCCGGTGTCTCAGCAAAGGAAAGACAGGCCGAGAGCACCCCGGAAAGAAGACCGATCAGCAGAACAGATAACCATTGCCTTTTCATGCCGCCATCCTTTCCGGACTCCCGCCAATCCTACGCTTTCGGCTTCGGCTGCAGCGCATCGCGCAGGCCGACCAAGACTTATTGTATTTGCCGATGCAAGCACGCCAGCACATCCACGCTCATCGCCACGCGAGTGACGAGGGCACCTTCTAATCCTTTTGGTGCAGCTTGGCCATCCTTCACCGTCTTGGCGATGGCAGCGAGCAACGTGGGCTCGATGAAGCCGAAATCCACATAGGCAATCCCCTGCGCCACCCCGACGTTGGTGTAGTTCGTCGCACGCGGATGCGCCGACGACTCACTGGGTTTCAAACGGACATTCAACGCGATGGTCTGGTCTTTCGATTCGCTCATGTTCGTTGATTTCTTACATGATAGATACGCATTTGGGCCATAAAAGGACATAGAAAATGAAGAATATACCTTGTCCGCATTTTCTAGGAATAGCTATCCTTCGATACCGAACAACGAGATGCCAGTGATTCGGCATGACACAATAGTCACAGACTCGGATGGTGTTTCCGAGTGTCCAGCCTTGCGGTTTGTTCGCTCCCCTCCTACAATATGCCTCCCTGCGGAACTCCCATGCCCTTTACAAGTCGCCGTTTCACCGTGCCATGGGTTAACTCGTAATGAGTGAACAGGCATGATGCTATTGAAGGAATGGTGGCGATGGTTTAAACGGCAAAGCCGGCTCAATAAAATTGTTATCGTTGGATTTTTATCCTCCTTAGTGCTGTTTCTCATTCCTGTGGTGGTGTCCTGGTTCAAGCCGACCCCTATCCATGTCGGTGTCGCCTTTTATTCCTACGAGCGTGCCTTTACCCTGGAGGGAAACACCAAGGCCTATTTTTTTGAATATCGGAACTTAGTGTCCGATTGCAGCCTCCGGCGTATCGAGCAGACCTTGCCGAAAGGCCGAGCCAAGACCCCCGATCCACAGTCCTGGGTCGTGATCAAGTTCCTTATCGAAAATGTCTCGGACCACCGCCTCACAAATCTTCGTCTCGACATCAAATCCCCTCTCCTGCGCCCGAGCACCACACTGTTTACGACCGCGAACGTGGAGGCCACAGGGATGTGGGATACGGCGGCGGCGGATGCGCCAGGCAAATATACGATGACGATTCCGGTTATCGAACCGACGGTCTCAGCCGTGGTCAGCCTGAAGACGCCTATCGACGAGACCATGCGCCAGATTATTTATGTAGACCATAGCCGGATGACAGTTCAGGTACTCCATTTGCTAGCAGACCAGTTCGGGACGTTTCCTCTCAAAGTCGCTCGCCTCAATGCCATGAAGATTTTGAATCGGGAAAGTGTCCTGCGAACCGGCGACGAAACGTTCGCCAATGAGAAGATGGAAGTGACGATGCTCCGCCCCGACGAACCCGATCTGAAGGATGACGCTGTCTCGTATCAGCCTCTCTCAACGGCGCACGTATGCCCTGAGGGAACAGCGGGCGACTGGTAGAGTTCTCCTTCAAGTTTTCTCCGTGCTACACTGCGGTCTGTCTACTCAGCCACTCATGGAAGGACCAGTATCCCCGCTCCGACTGTTACCGGCCTATTTAGGCACAAGTGCGATCGGCGAGGCGATTCAGACGGAGCGGGGGCGTCGGACGCTGTGGCTCGAAATTCTCGTGAATGATCGGCTCGATCTTGCTCCCTGGCAATCTGAGCCAGCGGTTCAGGTGGCGTATCGAACAGCGTGCCGATGGTACACACGGTACCGACGCCTCATTACCTTTCTTGGCGACCGAGTGCCACTTCCTGTCGATTCGAGACCTATTGAGGATCGGGACTATCGCACCTTCGCCGAGGCCCTCTCCTTTGTCCACGCCTACCGCCAATCATGTTATTGCGCTCCTAAAAGGTCAGCCAAGATACCGCGCTCTTTCTTTTTTGAAAGACCGTGGACCTCTTTTGCGAGAGCCTTCCATCTTCCAAACCATAGTCAACGGCTTCGTCTGCGTGTGTCACAAGGCTACGGCAGTTGACACTTGGAGGAGTTTAGGACTACACAGCACCTATGGCTATTCATCCTCTCGCAGGACACCCCGTACCGGCATCGATGCTGCTTGATACATTGAAGTTGATTGCGGCCTACACTTCTGAGAGGCCCGATGTCATGGTTCGTGATCAGCGTGTTGCTTTTGGTACATCAGGGCATCGGGGCTCTGCCTTCAAGCATAGCTTTAACGAATGGCATATCCTGGCCATTACGCAGGCGATCTGTGAGTATCGGGTGAGCCAGGGTACAGTTGGACCACTCTATCTCGGCAAGGATACCCACGCACTCTCCGAACCAGCTTGTGTAAGTGCGATTGAGGTGTTGGCAGCGAACGGCATTGAGGTCATGATTGATCAGGATGGTGGGTACACCCCCACTCCGGTCGTCTCTCATGCCATCCTTACCTATAATCGAGGGAGAACATCGGGGTTCGCCGATGGCATCGTCATTACTCCCTCCCACAACCCGCCTGAGGACGGCGGCATCAAGTACAACCCGCCACAGGGTGGGCCAGCTGATACAGCAGTCACGAAATGGATTGAAGATCGTGCGAACGCCCTCCTTGCGACTGAGCTACAAGGTGTGAAGCGTCTGTCGTACGATCAGGCTCGTCATGCAAGTACGACCCACCTGCATGATTTCCTCGGCATCTATATCGGCGACCTCGCACAGGTCATTGACATGGATATGCTTCGAGCAGCCGGGTTGAAGCTCGGCATTGACCCGCTCGGCGGGTCTAGTGTGGCCTACTGGGGACCGATCGCAGAGCGGTATGGCTTGAATATTGAGATTGTGAATCCTTCCGTCGATCCGACCTTCGGCTTCATGCCACTCGATCACGACGGCAAAATTCGCATGGACTGTTCCTCGCCTTATGCGATGAAAAATCTGATTGCGCTGAAAGATCGCTTCGATGTCGCCTGTGGTAACGATGCCGATAGTGACCGTCACGGGATCGTGACCCGCACTGCCGGCCTGATGAATCCCAATCACTACCTCGCCGTTTCGATCTCCTACCTCTTTGCTCACCGTCCAGGTTGGAGGTCTAACGCAGGAATCGGGAAGACGCTGGTGAGTAGCAGCCTTATCGACCGTGTGGCCACAAGGCTTACGCGCAGGCTGGTCGAAGTGCCGGTTGGTTTTAAATGGCTTGTGAGCGGGCTACTCGACGGATCGCTCGGTTTCGGAGGAGAAGAAAGTGCAGGGGCTTCGTTCCTTCGCCAAGATGGATCGGTCTGGACGACGGACAAGGATGGCATCATCATGGATCTTCTCGCTGCGGAAATGATGGCCAAGACCGGTCGTGATCCAGGTGAACTGTACCGAGAACTGACCAGCGAACTCGGAGAGCCAGTGTACGAGCGGATCGATGCAGCCGCGACGCCGGAGCAGAAAGGCATCCTGGCGAAGCTCTCACCGGATCAGGTACAGGGAACAGAATTGGCCGGCGACAGAATTGTCGCAAAACTGACAACTGCTCCTGGCAATGGCGCAGCGATTGGTGGACTGAAGGTTGTGACCGATCAAGGCTGGTTCGCCGCACGCCCCTCTGGCACCGAAGACGTGTACAAACTCTACGCAGAAAGTTTTAGAGGGAAGGACCATCTTAAGCGAATTCAAGAGGAAGCGCAGGCGCTGATCAGCAAAGCGCTGGCGTCAAACACGTGATCGTAATGGCCATCTCCTATTTTGCTTGGATTAGGAGTACACGAAAGGATCGCCGGAAAAGAAGCGCAGGGGGTCAGCCTCAGACGACCTGCTCTTCTGCATGGTAGGAACTACGGACTAGTGGACCTGACTCGACATGGGTAAAGCCAAGGGCCATCCCCTCCTCTTTCAATACAGCAAACTCGTTGGGATCGTAGAAGCGTGCAACCGGAAGATGTGCTCTCGTAGGCTGAAGATACTGACCGATGGTCATGATGTCGCAGCCGACGAAGCGGAGGTCGCGCATGACTTCTCGGGCTTCGTCTATGGTTTCTCCCATCCCGAGAATCAATCCTGACTTGGTGCGCAGACCCAACTCCTTCGCCTTGAGGAGTACCTCGATCGATCGCTGATACTTTCCTTGTGGTCTGATCGCTGAAAACAGCCGCTGCACAGTTTCGATATTGTGATTCAGAATCTCCGGTTTTTCGGCACAAACCGTTGCCAGAGCGTCCTCATTTCCTTCGAAATCCGGAATCAGCACTTCAATCGTGCAGTCAGGGCTGAGTTGTCTGGTCTCTCGAATCGTGTCGGCAAAGATTGCGGCGCCTCCATCTTCCAGTTCGTCCCGGTTCACCGATGTGATCACGGCATGTCGAAGGCCTAATGCGTGTATCGCCTCAGCAACTCGACGCGGTTCTTCATGATCAATCGCCAGAGGTCTGCCTGTCTCGACTGAACAGTAGTGGCAACGCCTGGTACAGATGTCACCCAGGATCAGAAATGTCGCAGTGCGTGCATTCCAACATTCCCATCGGTTCGGACATCGCGCTTCCTCGCAAATGGTATGGAGCTTGAGTCGATCCATTGTCTGTTTAATGTCGAGGTAGTCCGGTCCGGTTCGCGCTTGAATTTTGAACCAGGGCGGCAGATGCCTGGTAGAACTGATGGCTGATGGCTGAAGACTGACAGCCTTGGATGAGTCGGATGACGAAGACCGGAGCTGGCTTAGTGGGACAAAGCTCATAGAGCCTCCTTCGACAGGAATAGCTCCGAAGGATGTTCAAGGATATGTTTAAATTCTTTCAAGAACCCTGCAGCCTGCACACCATCCAGAGCCCGGTGGTCGCAGGATAACGTCACCTTCATGCGCCGGCCCGCCTTGATTGTGCCGTCTTTGACGACAGGCGCATCGCGTATGGCGCCCGCGGCGATGGACGCGGCCTGCGGGGGGATGAGGATCGCAATGAAGTTTTCCACGTCGAACATTCCCAAGTTTGAGATCGAGAAGGTGGCGTCGATGTATTCCTGCGGCTGCAAGCGCTTCTCCCTGGCCCGGTCGATCAGCGCCCGTGATTCGGTCGCGATATTCTCCAGCGATTTCTGGGCACAATCACGGATGACCGGTGTGATCAAACCGTCATCGATGCCGACGGCGATGCCGATATCAATGCGCGCATGTCGCCTGATAGCTTGGCCGGTGAATGACACATTGATGTCTGGATGGCGGCTGAGCGCGATCGCTGCAGCTTTGATGAGCAAGTCGGTGATGGAAGAATGCGTCGTTCGGTTCTGTTTGAACTGATCGCGGAACCGTTCTGTCTGCTCCATATCGATCTCGCTCGTCAGATAAAAATGTGGCACCGGCGCTTTACTCTGGGTCGTGGCGCGCGCGATCGCTTTCCGCATTTGGCTCAGCGGCTGGTCCATTCCGGCCTGCCGAATCGGTGGAGATGTTTCGGCGTTTACGACATCTTCTTCCACGATTCGTCCGCCGGGACCTGATCCGGTTATGGTGGAGAGATCGATTCCCCGGTCGATAGCAAGCGCTTTCGCGCGGGGTGAGGCGATGACACGAGTTTCCACTGATCTCGCGGGTGGGGTGGGTGCCGGGCCGGGCACAGGCGACGCACCTGGCGTTGTTCCAACACCAACCGATGGCGCGGCAGTGATCGTATCGGTCAATGCCGAAGTGATATCCTCATCCACTCCGCCGATGACACCAATCAACGTTCCTGACATCACCGTTGCGCCATCATGCACCAGGATCTTGCGCAGGATGCCGGAGGCAAAGGCTTCAAGATCCATGATAGCCTTGTCGGTTTCGATTTCAGCGAGCGCCTCCCCTGCCTGCACCAAATCCCCTTCGCGTTTCTTCCACGCAAGAAGGACGCCCTCCTCCATCGTGTCGGTGAGTTTTGGCATCACAACACGACTAGCCATGTGTATCCTCACTTTGTCGCAGAAAAGACCGAACCAATCGTTTCAGCCACCCGCCCTCTTGTTCCGTAGCACGCGGAGGGTCTGGATACTCAATCCATGGCTCCTGAGAACCCAAATAGGTGCCCTCTCGGACACTCAGCTGGCTACGAAGTTGCGAATAGCCCTGTCCTTGGAGCATGCGAATGAGTTCCTCCAGTGCGGCCCCTGGCGTGACTTGCGTTGTGGTCACCACGCGTGTCGCTTCATATCGAAGAATAGCTTGGCATCCTCCGTCGACTTGCTCGAACACAATTGGCCTGCTGAAGCCACGTTCACGTGCATCGAAACCTGCCAATTGATGTTTCTCCTGTTCTTGGTCCAACATGAGTACACTCATGAATAGTTAGGTTGACTGCCCGAGCGCTCGTTATCCTCTACCTCTCACGCAAGAACAGAACGCCTAGCAGGATAGCGGAGCGAGACAGGCGACGGTTCGCGGTCCGAAGTTCGAGGTTTTCTGAACTCGAAGCCTGAACGTCGGACTTGGGCTTACGTATGACACGATGCTCCCCGCTCATCGCGCGTCTCGCGCTTCACGCGCCATGGTCTGTCAGAGTGCTCGGAACACGGCCAAAAGATCGCTCAAGGCAATGGTCTTGCTTCGCAGGATGGCGCGTTGCGCCTGCATCGGCTCCATCGCGGAGGCTCGCTCGTGGCCGCCTTTCAAGATCGCGGCTCCGAGGGCAAGTACGTCCTGGCATTCCTTCTCCACTTTGCTCTTGACCACGGGATTCACCGCCAGGATGTCTGCCATCGTTCCGCGCGTCTTTGAGAGGTGTGCGTGCAGCTCTTCATCCGGGTATGACTTCCTGGCTGCCTCATCGAAGCACCGATCGAGATACTGCGTGAGGAATACATAAAGCCGAACCAGCGTCTCCGTGATTTCGATATGACCGGGGGCCTGGGCTTGTGATGACATGGTATACGTTCCTCCTTCGTTCGTTTACTGTGCGCCGCACAGTGCTTTGACGGCTTTGATGACCCGCGCCTTGTCCGGGATGGCGGCATCTTCCAAGGGACGACTATAGGGCATCGGAACATCTTCTCCGGTCACGCGCTGGATGGGAGCGTCCAGATAGTCGAACGCCATTGCGTACACACTCTCGGCAATCTGGGCCCCCAGCCCACAAAAACGCCAGCCCTCCTCGACGATTACGAGACGCCCGGTCTTTTTGACCGAGGCCACGATCGTTGGGATGTCCAACGGTTTAAGCGTGCGAGGATCGATGACCTCGACCTCGATGCCCTCTTGACCCAATTGATCGGCTGCTTCCAGAGCCAGCAGGAGCATCTTCGAATAGGCGACGATTGTCGCGTGGTGTCCGACACGCTTCACCTCGGCGACACCGATGGGAATCGTGTACTCACCGTCTCCGACATCTCCCTTCGTTCCGTACAACAGTTGCGCTTCGATGAAGATGACAGGATTCTGGTCCCGGATCGCGCTCTTCAGTAGACCCTTCGCATCGTGCGGCGTGCCTGGCGCGATCACTTTCAACCCCGGCACGTGACAGAACCAGGCCTCCAAACTTTGCGAATGCTGCGCACCTAACTGGTGCGCTGCGCTGCCCGGCCCGCGAATCACCAGGGGCACTGACAGCTGGCCCCCTGACATGTAATGAATTTTAGCGGCATTATTGACGATCTGATCCAATGCCAGAATGCCAAAATTCATGGTCATGAGCTCGACGATGGGATGCAGCCCCGCCATGGCGGCGCCGATCGCTAGACCCGTGAAGCCGGCCTCGGTGATCGGAGTATCCACCACCCGTTGCGGGCCAAATTCTTCCACGAAACCCTTGCTCACCTTGAATGCGCCCTGGTAGTAACCCACTTCCTCGCCGATCAGAAAAATACGTGAGTCTCGACGCATCTCCTCCCGCATGGCCTGGTTGAGCGCTTCCCGATAGGACATCACCATAGATTATCTTACACCTCCCGCAGCACGTCGGTGTGCAAGGCCGATAGCATGGGGAAAGGGCTTTCATCCGCGAACCTCACGGCGGCTGTCACGACCTCGCCGACTTCTCGCTCAAGCTGTATGAAATCGGCCTCAGTGCCTAGACTGCCGCGCAGAATCGTCTGCTTCAGCAATAGAAGCGGGTCGCGTTTGCGGTGCTCCTCCACCTCTTCTTTCGTTCGGTAATGTCCGTGTGCCGGGTCGGACATTGAGTGTCCCATGAACCGGTAGGTCATAGCCTCGATGAAAAATGGGCCCTGCCCCGCGCGCGCCTGCTCGACGACGGTGCGCATCGCGTCGCGCACGGCCAGTACATCCATGCCATCCACGCGCTCAGCCAAAATTCCATAGGAGCGGGCTGTCCCTGCCACGTCCGCATAAAGTGCGATGGCCCGTTCAGCCGGCGTCCCCATACCGTAGCGGTTGTTCTCGCAGACGAAGATCACAGGGAGTTTCCACAAGGCCGCCAAGTTAAGCGCTTCGTGCGCCTGGCCACTCGGGAGCGCTCCTTCACCGAAGAAGCAGACCGTCACGAGGTCGAGTTTTTGATACTTGGCCGCGAACGCGAGGCCTGTGGCAAGGGGAATTTGACCGCCGACAATGGCGTAGCCGCCCATGAACCGGTGCGGGGCATCCACCAGGTGCATGGAGCCGCCTTTGCCCTGGCACACGCCCGTCGCTTTGCCGAATAGCTCGGCCATCACCTGGCCTGGGTTGGAGCCTCGGGCGAGACAGTGCCCATGGTCGCGGTAGGCGCTGATCGCGTAATCATCCGGTCGAAGGGCGGCGATGGTTCCCACCGCAATGGCCTCTTCGCCGATATAGAGATGCAGGAATCCGGCGATCTTCGCAAGGGCGTACATCTCCGCCGATTTTTCTTCGAACCGGCGGATCAGTAGCATTTGACGATAGAGAAACAGTAGGTCGTCCCGGTCCATATTGGGCATTATGAAGAGCCTAGAAGGCGGACTCAACCCCGACCATATGAGTTCAGAGAGGCACCTTTACGCGGTACCTTCGAGTTGGACTTCATACCGCTCCACTTTCGCCGAGGGATTCGCCACACAGGCACCGGTAGTCACATTGAATTGCCAACCATGCCAGGGGCAGGTTACGACCGATCCTACGAGGTTTCTCTCTCCGAGTGGGCCGCCCCAATGGATACAGGTGTTATGGATGGCGTGAACGGTCCTATCGACGTTAAAGACCGCGAGTGCTTTGCCGGTCTCACCTCTTCGACGATCCCTTGACCCGGCTTCACCTCGATAACGCTCGCCAGCTGTACGAACGCTTCTATTGTCTATCCCACTCTTTCGTGTCTTCAGTTATGGTTTCGCAAACGGGTTCTTAATCTTGCTCAGCAGGCTCTCGATCGGCGGAACTCCTGTTGCGGCGCCGGTGACTCCAGCAATAATCCTCTGTGCAATCTCCCGGAAGGCCGCCGATTGTGGAGACGCCGGATCGGCCACTACGATCGGGGTGCCCGAGTCGCCGCCGTCGCGAATCGCCGGATCGATTGGGATGCGACCGAGGAACGGAATCCCCAATTTTGCGGCAGCCCGCTCCCCTCCTCCGTGCGAAAATATTTCTGTCCGCTCGCCGCAGTGGCCGCAGAGAAAGTAGCTCATGTTCTCCACAATACCAAGGAGCGGCACATTCACTTTTTGAAACATCATCATGCCCTTGCGGACATCGTGCAGGGCGACTTCTTGTGGCGTTGTGACGGTAACGGCGCCGGTCAGTGGAACCAACTGGGTCAGGGTCAGCTGCGCGTCTCCAGTACCGGGTGGCAGATCGATGAGTAAATAATCCAGCTCACCCCACAACACATCGCGGAAGAGTTGTTGAATAGCGGTATGGACCATAGGACCTCGCCAGACTACAGCCGTATCTTCCGGCACGAAGAAGCCCATGGAGATCAGCTTGACGCCGTGACTTTCAGCTGGAGCGATCTTACCGTCTTTCTGTTCCGGGGGCTTGGTCACACCCATCATCATGGGAATGTTGGGGCCATAGATATCCGCATCGAGCAGCCCGACCTTGGCGCCGGTTAAGGCCATGGCCACGGCAAGGTTGACGGAGACCGTAGATTTGCCAACCCCGCCTTTGCCGCTGCTGACGGCAATGACATATTTGACGCCGGGAATGAGGTTGTCTTTCCCGTGACCGGACTGTGGTTCATCAGCCATGAAACGCTCCTCCTTTATATGCTCAATCAAAATAGAACTGGCTTTCAAGCCAGCACTTCATCATAAGCGAAGGACAGGGAGAAAGAAAATGGGGCTATTGTGCGATGGGCGATAGCACAATGGGGAAATATGGAGAAAGAAGAGCCAACCGTCCGTCTGGAGAATCGTTTGTGAAGTGATTACCCGACGGTGGGGTCGTTGCGACGAAGATTGCTCGTGAGCCCGATGAGCGAGAGCGTGTAAATGATCCATTTCGACGGGTCGAAGTTGTACCACTGTGGTCCGTTACGATAATCACGCGCATACATGTGATGAAAATTGTGATACCCCTCGCCAAAGCTGACGAAGGAGACTAACCAACTATCGCGGCTGCTATCTTTCTTGCTGTAAGGCTGTGCTCCCACCATGTGACAGAGGGAATTGATCGTGAAGGTGGAGTTCAGCACCATAAACATTCTGAAGAGGCCACCCAAGAGTAAGGCGCTGATGCCCCCCTGCCAGCCACCGTGCCAGACGCCAAGGACAAAAGGCAGCAAAAGTCCTGTCACCACGATCGGCCAATAGTAGCGGTCTTGCCACATCACGACAGGGTCGCGGCGCAGACGGACCTCGTATTTGTCCTTGCGATGGATACTATTGTAAAAGAGCCAGCCACAGTGACTGTGCCAGAATCCCTTGCTCGCGTTATAAGGATCTTCTTCTTCATCGGTCTTGGCATGATGGCGGATATGGTCGCTGCCCCACTTGAGGGCAGAATTTTGCAGCGCCCAACCGCCGGCGACGAGGATACCGGCTTTGACCCAGTTCGGACATTCGAAGCTCTGATGCGACACCAGCCGATGATAGCCGACCGTGATACCCATGCCTGTGACAATGTACATGACCAAGAACAGGCCCCAATCGAAGAGGCTGAACCCATAATAGTACCCGTAGAGGGGGATGCCGACAGTTGAGGCGGCTACGATGGCGCAAAACAGTGCAAAGTTTACGAGAGAAAACGGAGCCCTAGCCGGTGTAGTTTCAGTTGTAGTAGCGAGCATTACCTCTCCTTATATGCACAACAGGCGCATCTTTCGTTATCGTTGGGCCACCCAGAGGAAGGATAAAACCGGTGTAATGCAGCATACCTAAATTACAGGAATGTTTCAAGTGAATGCTCACAGTGTATACTGATGGGACCCTACCGATTTCCAGGCAGTGAGGTATCGATGCAGGAAGTTTCACCCCCCCTCGAACCGATCGTGCGCCGTATCGGTGAACAACTCACTCGTCTTTCTGCCGGTCGAACTCCGACTCTCTTCGAGGGGCGCTGGTGGTCGCACCAAGCGCTCAACCTGGCCATGCAGGATAGCCTATTCAAAGCACAGCTCTTTCGATTTATCGATGTCCTCCCTTCGATCACAGACGACGAGCAAGTCGTCATGCTGGCACGCGAGTACTTGGGCGATGGAAACACCGCCCTCTTCGGCACTCATTGGGGGCTCAAAGCTCTTTCCGCCACAAGCATAGGGGCTCGGCTCAGCGGCAAAGCAATCAGAAGCCAGGTTGAACATATGGCGCGAACCTTTATTGCCGGAGCAACCGTCGAGGAAGCGGTGCCGCGGTTGACTGATCTGTGGCAGCAGGGGCGAGCCTGGTCGGTCGACTTATTGGGTGAGGCCACTATCAGCGATCGTGAGGCGGACCGGTACCGCGATCACTGTATGGAAGCCCTGACACTGCTTGCGCGCGAGGCGGTGCTGTGGCCGTCCTTTCCCTTACTGGAGCGAGATCATCTGGGGCCGATACCGCGGGTTCAACTCTCCCTTAAAATCTCCGCCCTCTCTCCACATCTCGACCCAATCGATCCGGAAGGGAGCTACCAGTCCGTGGCGGAGCGGCTTCGACCCATCCTTGATCTTGCGATGCGCCTCCCTGCTTCCTTGATTTTCGACATGGAGCAAGCCGATACCAAGACCTTGTTGGTGGAGATCTTCACCAAGCTCTTCGCGGAACCTTCCTACAAGGACTATCCCTATGCAGGCCTCGCACTGCAGGCCTATCATCGGGAGACCGCACAAGACATCAAGGCGCTCCTCACCTGGGTACGTCGGCGTGGGGTGCCCATTACCATCCGGCTGGTGAAAGGAGCCTACTGGGATTCGGACACGATTCGGTATCGGCAACGAGGCTGGCCAGTTCCGCTCTTTGAGCGCAAGGTGGAGACGGATGCCAACTATGAGGCGCTTGCGTCTCTCTTGTTATCCCAGTCATCGCTCATTCGACCAGCCTTCGGCACACACAATCTCCGTACATTGGCGTATATCGAGGCGGTTGCAGAATCGCTCAAGCTTTCCCCTGAAACTTGGGAATATCAGATGATCTTCGGCATGGCCGAACCTTTTCAACATGCCGTGATCCAGCAGGGTCGCCGATTACGACTCTATACCCCGGTGGGTGATCTGCTTCCAGGCATGGCCTATCTCGTACGGCGATTGCTCGAAAACACCTCGAACGAATCATTTCTACGCAAGGAGTATGTGGAATCCCAGTCATTGAGCGCGTTGTTGGCTCCGCCTGTTTGCGAGGGACTGAGTCAGAAGCAGCCGTCTCATCAAGTGGGTATGCAGGAGTTTCGAAATGAACCGCTGCGTGACTTTGCGCAGGCCGACAGCCGAGCGGCGATGCAGCAGGCCTTGGCGACCGTGCGGCCGCAACTGGGCCGGCAATGGACATCGTCGGCCGGGGGGCTGCGCCTGACCGGGCCTCTCATCGAGTCTCGCAACCCCGGACGTCCGGATGAAGTCGTGGGCCGGTTGTCCAGCGCGGGTTCTGAGGATGTCGAACAGGCGGTGCGCCGGGCGGTTCAGGCACGGGAATCCTGGCGCAACACTACAGCTGAACGACGAGTGGACGTCCTGCGTACCGCCGCCGCGCTCATGCGGGCACAGCGCGATGAGTTAGTGACATGGGAGATTCTGGAATGTGGGAAGCCGTGGCGGGAGGCGGATGCGGATCTCGCGGAAGCGATCGACTTTCTTGAATTTTATGCGGCAGACTGGCGCAGGCTCGCTGCCCCAAGACGGTTAGGACAGGAACCGGGTGAACTGAACCAGCGGCTCTATAGTCCTCGCGGAGTGACGGTCGTCATCTCCCCGTGGAATTTTCCGCTGGCGATTCCCACCGGCATGGTGTCGGCGGCGCTCGTGACCGGGAATCCAGTGCTGTTCAAACCTTCCGAGCGTTCGCCAATGATGGGGCACTTGCTCACGGAAATCTTGCGGGAGGCAGGTGTGCCTGAAGAGGTACTCTATTGTCTGCCGGGTGGTCCCGACATCGGTCGGGCGTTGGTGCGCCATCCCGAGATCGCGACAGTCGCATTTACCGGCTCGAAGGACGTGGGTCTCGGTATCCTGAGAGAAGCGAGCATTTTGGCGCCGGGGCAACAAACGGTCAAACGAATCTTGGCCGAGATGGGAGGAAAAAACTCGATCATCGTGGATGAGACTGCGGATCTCGATGACGCAATCGCCGGAGTGGTTTCATCGTTTACCGGCTATGCGGGACAGAAATGTTCCGCCTGCTCGCGGGCGATCGTGCATGCTGCAATCTACGAGAATTTTCTGGATCGCCTCAAAGAAGCGGTGCTGAGTCTGAGGATCGGAAATCCGGAAGAGCCAGGAACGCAGGTCGGGCCGGTGATCGATCGTCGTGCGCAATCGAAGATTCAGGAGTACATCGAGATTGGGAAGAAAGAGGCCCGCCTGTTGGTGGAAGGGACTTTGACGGGACCAGGATGGTATGTCGGGCCGACGGTCTTCGCGGATGTGGCACCGACACATCGAGTCGCCCAGGAAGAAATCTTCGGGCCGATCCTTGCCGTGATGAAGGCGTCTTCTTTCCAAGACGCGTTGACTCTGGCGAATTCAACGGCCTACGCCCTCACCGGTGGAGTCTATTCGAGAAGCCCAGCCAATCTGGAACTGGCCCGGAAACAGTTCGACGTTGGAAATCTCTATCTCAATCGCTCGATCACGGGCGCGTTAGTCGGACGTCAGCCGTTTGGGGGTCATCGGCTCTCCGGAGTCGGAGCGAAAGCCGGAGGGGAAGAGTACCTGACGCAATTCGTAGTCGCTCGTGTGGTCAGCGAGCAGACCCTCCGTCGAGGATTCGCCCCGCCCGAGTGAGGCGTTGGGCGGCTTGATGTCATACGATTCCAGTTCTTCCATGATATCCGTGACCACTCCGCGGTCTTCCATCTGCGAGAGCTCCTGCCGCTCGACATACTTGACCAAGCCCACACCCTTTGCAAACCAGGCAGTCATCACATCGGTTCCTATGGCAGTTTTCTTCGCACCGGAGAGGTGAATCTGCATGTGCATGCGCGCTTCCAGCTTCACGGCATCCTTGAATGTGCCGGCTGGGACGGTCACTGATTCATGCCCTAGCACTGTTGCCTCGCCCTGCGAATCTGCCTTTTCGTCGACGCCATCACGGTCCAAATCCGTGCCAAATTCCATGTCCTTGCGGTTGAATTGCTGGAAGGACGACGAGAGCTTCATCGGGAACCGTACGATCTGATAGGGCACGAGTTGTTTTTCGAAGGGCGTGCCAGGTTCTGAACCGTAATAGACGATGCCGACGCTATCGCGCCGGTAGAAACTATCCATTGGGCCATGGTTGCCTGGATTGGCATCGTGAAACACGGTGACCGTCATGCCCTTCATGACTTTCGTCTCGGTGACCGAGGACACATTGGAGAAAAATTTATGCTCGATCGTTTGCAGAGGCCCTTCGGTTATCTGGCCACGATAACGCCACGTATTGCCGATCTGATCGGGAAAATAATCGGCGGATTGCGCAATGAGGCTGGTATCATCCGCTGCGAAGGAGGTTGACCAGGGGGTACAGTTGAGCAGTAGCACTGAGCCCACGATGAAGGCCCATCGGTATCCCAGTTTCGTCAGCGGCATGCGCAAGATCCTCCAGTAGTTGATCGATGGGATGACCGTACCATAGGAATCCTGGAAGCGGCAAGGGAAGGAGAGTGGCGCGCCTACAGGCTTGCCTTCGCACAATATCCCACCCATAATCCTCGTGCAGGAGGTTGAAAAATTACTCCCGCATCGTTCTCACATCCTTCAGGCCCTCAACGTACCCACGGGAAAAGAGCTGTTCTAACAGCTCGGGGCTGGGAGGGTGAGAAGGGTACGCCTTCGGACCTTCGCTCGCTGCGGCCTTGCTGGAGAAGCTTTTTGAACATCCTGCGAGATGGTGTGCTTTTTGTCAGAGGCGTTCTATTCTGCGACACCAACAGCATCAACATAGGTTTCTCCATTGCCAGCTAAGCAACGAGCCACCTAGATGACGAGACCGGCCAGCGAATTCACACAGTCGGTGCTGGTAACCGGCGCGTCCGGAGGGATCGGTCGAGCGATCAGCCTGGCTTTTGCGGCAGCCGGCTGGTCTGTCGGAATCCATTACCATCGAAACAAGGCAGCGGCTGAGGAAACACTCACACAGGTCGTGTCCGTCGGTGGAACAGGAGTGCTCTACGAAGCTGATATTCGCGAGGCGCATGCGGTGCAACAGATGCTCGAGACCTCGTGCCGCCGGATGCCTGTACCCTCGGTGTTTGTCTGCAATGCCGGAATTGGAGGGAGCCATCTCTTGCTTCGACAACGTGAAGAAGATTGGGCCGAGGTGATTGCCACGAATTTGACAGGAACATTTCACTGCCTTCGCGCCATGGCCCCTCCCCTCCTCGCTCACGGTGGCGGGTCGATCGTCGTCATTGGGTCGTATGCCGGGCTCCATGGTTCGAATGGGCAGGCCGCCTACGCAGCCTCAAAAGCCGGTCTTATCGGATTGGTGCATAGCGCAGCCATTGAGTGGGGCGCAGGCAACGTTCGTGTGAATCTCCTCTTGCCCGGCTGGCAGAAGACAGGCCTCACAACAGAAGTCATGCCAGCAGACGATAACTGGAACGATCATGCATTGGGTCGACCACCATCGCGAGAAGAAGTAGCCAGGACTGTTGTGCATCTCGCACAACTGAACGATGTGTCGGGACAGGTGTGGAACTGTGACAGCCGAATCCTATAGGCGGATGCTGAAAAAGCCCGCCAGCGGTGTTCTCGCATCGTTCAGGTCCTCAACGTACCCCAGAGGGTACGCCTCCGGTGCTTTCTTCGGCTGCGGCCTTGCTGACGGACTTTTGGATCATCCTGCGGGGAGCATGGCTCTGGATTCCACCAGAAATCAATGATGCGACGACCCAAACAAGTAGTTACCGATTCCAGCCCACGAGGGATCTTTGTCACCGCTACTGACACAGGCGTCGGGAAAACGCTCGTTGCTTCTGCGCTCGCACGATGTCTGATTCAACGGGGGATCGATGTGGGAGTTATGAAACCGATTGAGACGGGAGTCTCTCGGTCGCGCAAACGTCAGTCTGATGGAGCGCGGTTGCGAAAAGCGGCTGGAACTCGTGATCCGATGACTGAAGTGTGCCCCTATGTCTTTCGACTTCCAGTGGCGCCATTCTCTGCTGCACAAGCGGAAGGAAAAACTGTGCAGATGGCAACAATCGTACGAACCTTCCGCACCCTGCGTCAGAAGCATACTTTCATGGTGCTAGAAGGAGTTGGGGGAATCTATGTCCCTGTTACAGAGGTACTTAATCTGTCAGACCTCATCTATCAAATGAAGTTACCGGCTATTGTGGTGGGACAATCAGGCTTGGGAGGAATCAATCACGCTTTGTTGACCCTTCATGCGCTTCGTGAGCAGAATATTCCTGTCGTGGCATTGGTTTTAAACCAGCAGAGGCCTGTGCGGACGAAGATCGCTCACGCGCAGGAACAGTCGACCGTCAACCTCCTTCGACGGCTTGCAGGGGTTCCCGTAGTGGGTCCACTACCCCACAGCCCTCTTGTGAATCGAAATTGGAACGAGGGCTTGGTTAGCCTCGCGAAGACCGCTCCGATTAAAATGCTGGCGAGATTGGTCCTAGCCCGCATTATTCATAAAGGTTCGTCGCGAAAGCGTGCAGACGCGAAGCGAGACGGGCACTCGGAGGCGTGAAGCCCTGAGATATACTCGTGCAGTATGTCGAAACGCTGAACGGCGAGACTGCCCGTCACAGCCGCGTATCCGCGCTTGCAGCAGAAGCGTCATGAATAATGCAGGCTCACATCTGCGCAAGGAACGATGTCACGGCGTGACTAATATCAGGCGCCTTGAGGATTGAAGAGATAACCGCTACCCCATCAGCCCCCGCGCGGATGACTTCATTAACCTGGTTGATATGAATCCCGCCGATTGCAAAGACGGGCAACGGTGTGAGCGAGCGTATCGCACGTAGCCCCTCAATCCCAACCACCGGATCATGATCCTGCTTAGAACCTGGTGTGAAGATGGGGCCAAAGCCAAGGTAGTCCGGTTTTCCAGCGGTGGCATCTCGCACCTGCGTCGGACTATGGGTGGAGATCCCGATCAGCTTCTCTGGACCCATCACTTTCCTTGCTAGGTCGAGCGGCAAGTCCCCCTGTCCCAAATGCACGCCATCGGCATCGATAGCCAGGGCCAAATCGCATCGATCGTTGACGATGAACAGGACGCCTGCCTTCGCAGCAGCCTGTCGAAGCGCCAAGGCTTCCACATAGGCATCTTTCATCGATGCGGTCTTGTTGCGATATTGGAAGAGGCCGGCGCCGGCCTCAGCTGCAGTTTTCAGCACCTCAATCAAGGGGCGCGGAGAACAAACCGATGGGTCGAGGATGATGTAGAGACCAGAGAAAGAGTGAGGACGTGTACCACTCATACGGAACACATTGTAGCTCGAAGGAGCAATGCATCTCCAGGCGTCTGCTGAAAAAGTCGACCACCAGAAGAAGTCCGGTATTGTGTTGATACGTTCCTATTTATTCTGAGTGCCAAATTCTCCCAGCTCACTATCAGCTTCCGCTTGGCAATTGGGTGCCCTCGGCAGAAGTCGATATGACACGTCTTCTTCTAACAGTGCTGGATCCGAGGGATCCAGATTCCAACTCTCAACCTTTTCAGGCGAAGAAATGCCTCTATCACCGCTTTGCATTTCGGTCTCCAACATCACCATGGTCGAGTCGCTGATACGAGTAACTGTCGAGCTGATGTTCCATAGCTGATCAGCCGATAGGAACGCGGCTGGAATCCGAAAGGTATGAAGTTCGTCGTACAAGGCATGTCGCATGGTGTCGTTAATGGGAGTCTGTAGGCTGAGCATCGCTGACGCGTTAGGCCCGAGGGCGGCGATAGAGATCACATACATGGGGAGACCATCTTTCGCGCGTGACTCCACACTCCCCTTGGCTTGGACGTTCGGAGTAGCCGACAATACGGTGAACTGATTCAGGAGAGGAGAACCGACCCCCATACGGATATTTGTAATGGCCTGGTCTGATACATTTTCAAGAAGATACTTGCTCAAGACCCATGAGTGTACATTGGTTATCTTGACGCTGGGTTTGGTGAGTATCGGTGGAAATCGCCAGAGCGTACAATTGGAAAGGAGGTTCTGCATATGAGAGAGAGTCGTCTTCGTTGTTCCCTCCAGCATGAAACCACGCTCGTAGGTGTATAAGGCTGCGCTGACATGGACCTCTGGATTTGGCCTGAACCAGGTGATGAACCAAATAGTTGCTGCAACAAGAAGACTGAGCACAGCGGCTAATTCTGCCGAACCTTGGAGCATCTCCCCTAACGTAAGACATCGAATTGCGCCCCATAGACTCATGCCAGTGCGCGCCCGGCTTGACAGAGTTTTAAATATGACGGTCGGCATGATTCTCGCTGGTTACTTGAAGTGCCTAGCGAGAGATGGCTCAACGCGTCGCGAGGCAAGAGCCATGAACGTGGCAATAGCGACGAATAGAGACGGGTACGGATTCGCGTGTACGGCGGGGTCGCGCATTTTGGAGTCTGTCGGTACGTCTGTTTGGCAGCAATCTTGAACGTGATTCCGTCGTACGCAGTGGGTCGAAGAGTCGACTGGTACTACAGCCGTCTATTACTCCTCTGTGAGTAACGAAACTGCTCTTCGGCAAGATCATTTCTTCTCGCATGCCACTTTCCAGAGCGTTCGATTGATCGTACGCGGGACAACTGGCTCCCACGGCAGTTGTTCCGTGGTACTGTACACAACGTTACCGTTCCCCATGTTGCCCGAGAACCACGTATATCCAAGCATACGAGTACGCTCTTCTGTACAATCGTATTCATTGAACCGCTTCATGGACAACAACGAATCGCCCGCCACGGTTTGTACGGTCCTGTAGTCGTACAATTGCCACATTTTTGCCAAATTTCCATTGCGGCGAAGGGTGGCGGGATCGACGTAGACTTTTAATCCCGCTTCATCGTCACCACTCACCAATACCCATTCGGCATAGACTGGTTGGCTACTCAGTATTAGAAGCATCAGGAGTAACCCGAATCCCAAAAGGTAGGTCTGTGGGAGCTCGGAGAAAAGACCTAGGTAGTGGGACAGACCGTATGGCACAGGGAAGCGACCTTGGCGGCGAATCGTGAAAGGCATAGGGCACCCTCGTAGAGTGGCGTATTCTAAAAGGGCCAAGAGCGAGGATGCAAGATCAATGAATCGCGCTGCGCAACTTGACGGGCGTGCTGGTATACTTAAGGAAGAAAACCCGTCGTCGAAAGAGGGAGGCCCATGAAATCAAAAAATCCTGATGCTCAGCATGTGGGGGAACGAAGTCTGCCGCCTGAACCTGAGTCCATGCAGAAGTATTCGGATGAGGTACGAGAACGGATTGCGAAGAAAGCTTACGAACTCTATGAGCAGCGAGGGCGACAGGCGGAGCGCGACGTGGAAGATTGGTTGAAAGCTGAAGAACTGGTTCGGAAAGAGATGAACGACCTCAGTGCGGTTCCCTCACTCCCGAAATAGAGAGTGGGCCTGTGTCTGTACCTCTCCTGTTCTCGCCAACGTGCGCAACCAGACCTAACCCAGGTTTATCCCCGCTTAGCCCATGTCCCTCGATCTAACTGTCTTCAGTCACCGTCTCTGGCAGCAGTCATCGTGATATAGACCCTGTTACCACGCGTAGGCTTCTGGTGCAGGCCCACCGGGGCCGGGGAAGATCTCGTCAAGCCGTTTCAGTGTCTCCTGGCTCAACGTGAGACTCAGGACCCGCATTGTGCCGTTCAATTGCTCCATTGTACGTGGACCGATAATCGGCGAGGTCACGGCCTTTTGATGCAGCAGCCAGGACAGTGCCATATCAGCTGGATGCTCGCCGAGTTGTCTACACAGCGCCTCATAGGCTTCAAGCTTGGGACGAGAGGTCTCGATGTCTTTTTTTACATCTGTGTGTGTGCGTCGGCCAACCTTCGCTGGTTCCAAGGACCCGGCCAACAGGCCGCGCGCGAGCGGACTCCAAGGAATCAGGCCGATGCCATAGGCTTCGCAAGCTGGAATCACTTCTAACTCGACGGTCCGCTCGTTCAAATTGTAGAGACTCTGCTCCGACACGAGGCCAAGAAAGTGGCGGCTGCGAGCTAATTCTTGTGCCTGGGCCAGATGCCAACCGGCAAAATTGCTGCTGCCGACGTAGAGCACCTTGCCTTCACGGACGAGTTGCTCCATCGCCTGCCAGATTTCCTCCCACGGCGTTTCCCGATCGACGTGATGCATCTGGTAGAGGTCGATGCAATCTGTCTGCAAGCGCCGCAGGCTGGCCTCACAGGCCCGCTTGATATGCAGCGCCGATACGAGAGACTGATTCGGCCAATCACCCATCCGGCCGAACACCTTCGTTGCCAACACGACTTTTTCACGTCGTCCCCCGCCCTGAGCGAACCAACACCCCATAATCTGCTCAGTCCAGCCTTCACCGACTTTCCAACCATAGACGTCCGCCGTGTCGAAAAAGTTGATGCCTAGCTCCAGCGCCCGATCCATGATGGCGAAACTGTCTGCTTCGCTTGTCTCCGGCCCAAAATTCATCGTGCCGAGACAGAGCCGGCTCACTTTCACGCCTGCCCGACCGAGATGAACGTATTCCATACACACGCTCCCTTGTCACACGCGCGAATGCGTTATTGCAGGTAGATGGAGCGAGCGGACGACACTCAGGGCTCCTCCTCTTCAATGTCCTCGATCGACTGCTTGAGTGCCGAGACAAAGGCTTCCGGATGCGCTAGAGCGTTCTCCGTCAGTTGGAACTCAGAAACCAGCACACCGGCCTTATCCACAATGATCAACCGATATCCCTGTTTCACACACATGCCCTCTGTTGATGTAATGTCATGCGCATGAGCCTACCATAGTGGGAACGAGACTTCGATATCGGAACATTGAGGATGGATACGTTTCTTGACG
>JACMLT010000201.1 GCA_014379455.1 Nitrospiraceae bacterium | reverse complement strand
TTTGGAGTTCAGCTTACGACCGAGCGAGTCGATATGCTCATCCTGTTGACCGGCGTCGGCACTACCGCCCTGTTCGATCTCCTCAAAACGCGCTATCCCTGGCCGTCGATTGTGGAAGCCCTCAAACAGACTGCCCTCGTGGCCCGAGGACCCAAGCCGGTCGCAGCGCTCAAGGCACTCGGCCTCCAACCAACACTGACAGTGCCCGAACCGAACACCTGGGTCGATCTGATTTCTACGCTGGATGAATATAGGCCGGTGAAGGGATTACGCGTCGCTGTGCAGGAGTATGGAGCATCGAATCCTGATTTACTGGAAGCTTTGAAACAACGTGGAGCCGAGGTCTTCCAGGTTCCCATCTATCGCTGGGCGCTCCCGGAAGATCTGAGACCGCTCAAACATGCGCTCGACGAAGTCATTGCTGAGAAGGTGCCCGTGCTCCTCATCACCAACGCCGCCCAAGTGGACCATGTCATGCAGGTACTGGAGAAAGACGGAACGGTAGACCGCTTTCGTGCATCACTCAAGAAGATGGTCGTCGCCTCCATCGGCCCCACCGCCAGCGAACGCCTCCGTCACCACGAATGGCCGATCGATCTTGAGCCATCGCACCCAAAGATGGGGATTCTCGTTAAAGAAACCAGTGAGCAGGCCGCTGGAATCTTAGAAATCAAGAGAAGATAACTGAACCGTTATCAGTACCTGAACCATGGTTAGTCGATCATACCTACACCCACCCTCTTTTGCGTGCCATCGCTGTTTTGCTGATAAACAACTTGTTGAGTGGATCAAACAGCAAGACACAAAGGGAAACTGCTCTTGGTGCAGTGCGCGCAACGTTTATGTTGTCCCCTTGAATTCCCTTGGCAAATGGTTTGAGCCAGTTGTTGAGTTATATCACCCCAGCGATTCGCCTCAGGGTGACGGTCTTGCCGATCTGCTCCAGGGAGACTGGAAGATTTTCAGCAATCGAATTATGGATAAGGGCCTCGCACGAGATTTGGTTGGAGCTATTATGGAAGCAGGTGTTGACCCGAAAGACCTAATGGCTTCAGGCATTGACTATGGAGGGTTGTTTCACAGCAGTAATCCTTACCATTCAACGTTAGAAGAAATCTGGGAGGAACGAGCTGATAACTCATCGGGGTTTGACCCCGATGAGAGCGAAGGGTCTAAGCTTGAATATGAGGACGAAGGATTTCCTAGACTTGATGAGGTTCAGTTCGCCGTCGAAGATCGTGGCACTATCTATCTAGATGATTCGGCACTGTACAGAGCCCGCATCTATACGGTCCGTGGCCGATCTGAGAGACATGGCATTGAAGACATGGGAGCCCCACCACGAGACGAAACTCCAGCCCAGCGAGCAAATCGGGCTGGAGAACCGGTACTTTACATGGCGAGTGATACCAACACTGCGTTAGCGGAAGTGCGAGCCTGGAAGGGCTCACCTGCTAGCGTCGCAAAAATGAGGGTTACAGAAGGACTTCGAATCCTCGATCTAAGAAAACCTTACCTCGTTGACAGCCATTTTTTCCATGAGAGCCTCGGCTGGCGACTTGAGGCCCATGGACTATTGAATAGGTTCGCGGAAGAGCTCTCACGTCCCGTAATGCCTCATGAGGCCGATGCGCTGTATGGGCCCACCCAACATTTATGCGATGTGATTAATGCAGAAGGGTTCGATGGTGTCGCATATCCAAGTGCAATGGGACCAGGATATAACGTTGTCCTCTTTAATCTGCATGCTGGCACACCGGAAGAGATCACCCATCATAGGGTCGAAGGCGTAAGCTTCACGTCAAGAGCCCTAGGCCCCTACGTGGCGCCTCACGAAGACTTTCCTTAGACTCGCAAAACTAATAGTGACCGGCGACTTCTTGTTTAAGAAAACTGCGCATTGAGGTAACCGCCTACTCGGTTCCTTTTGACTTCCGGCTACCACATCCAATCGAGAACTGCTGCGTAGGCATGCTGACACCGAGGCTGTCAATCCAACCGCCTCCACATAAACTCTGTTTCATTCCCTTCTCCGCTCCCTTGGGATTCTGTCTAGCACAGTTGCATACACACCAGAGGACGAGCCTGCTCCGGCGCAGGGCAGGAAATCCTGCCATAGAAATCTGTTTACTTTCTTCTAGCAGGATGCTCAAAAAGGCCGTCCAGCAAGGCCACAGCGAGTGAAGAGGCGAGGCGTACGCTTCGGTACGTTGAGCCTCTAAGCGATGCGAGAACGCAGCTGGCGAACTTTTTCAGCATCCTGTTGAATCGGTTACGAGAGGACAAGCACCCCGGCTCCCGAATAGCGCCCGGCCTTTAACTCTTGCAACGCACGGTTGGCATCGGCGAGGGGAAATGACAGGGTGTGGGGTTTGATGGGAATCGCAGCGGCTTCTCGCAGGAGATCGAGCCCGTCCTGCCTCGTATTGGCTGTGACGCTTCGGATGACTCGCTCTCCAAAAACTTCGCGATCGTAATCGAGCGAGGGAATCGGCGTCATATGAATACCGGCAAGGGCGAGCGTGCCGCCTCGTTCCAATGCACGCAAGGCAGGCGGAACCAATTCCCCAGCTGGCGCAAAGATGATCGATCCATGGAGCTTGTCTGGCGGCTGGTCGGTCGCCCCGCCTACCCAGACGGCGCCCAATTCACGGGCGAGGCGCTGATGCTCCGGTTTCAACGAGCTGACATAGATCTGACAGCCCCAATGACGAGCGATCTGGATGGCTATGTGAGCGGATGCGCCAAACCCATAGAGGCCAAGCCGTTGGCCTGGCTGGATTCCGCTCAAACGTAACGCGCGGTAGCCGATGATCCCGGCACAGAGGAGAGGGGCCGCTTCTTCATCACTGAAGACCGGTGGAATCGGATAGGCAAATGCTGCTGGAACAAGCGCATACTCCGCATATCCGCCATCGACTTGATAGCCAGTAAACCTGGCGCGCTCGCACAAATTCTCACGCCCGCTCGTGCAAAACTCGCAGACGCCGCACGTATGCTGCAGCCAGGCGATGCCCACTCGCTCGCCGACTGTTCGCTCACTCACGCCTGTGCCAACCTGACTCACTAGCCCGACGGCTTGGTGGCCAGGAATGAGCGGAAGGGCGGGGTCAGCCAACTCACCCTCGACGACGTGGAGATCCGTCCGGCAGATCCCACAGACAGTGAGGCGAACCAGGAGCTCACCAGGGCCTGGCTCTGGTATTGGAAGTTCGCGAAGCTGAAGCGGGGAAGTTCCCACGTCCGCCGTGCGCGCCAGGACCATCGCCTTCATGATTGATTGCTCTCAGGGAGATGAGCGAAGACAAACAGCAATGAGCTAGCAGCCATCCAATGCTACGCGGGGTGCTCAAAAAGGCCGTCCCGCAATGCCGCAGCCGAAGAAAGCACCGGAGGCGTAGCCTCTGGGCTACGTTGAGGATGCTTTCGAGGGGAGAACGCAGCTGGCGGTCTTTTTCAGCATCCTGCTAGGGTTTCGCCTTGATACATTCGATATCGAGCCGTATCTGCACCTCATCGCCGACGATGAGCCCGCCGCTATCTAACGTCTTGTTCCAGACCAAACCAAAATCTTTTCGGTTGAGCTTCCCCTCCGCACTGAAGCCGGCCCTGACATTGCCCCAGGGGTCCTTCGTCGCCCCGTTATAACGGCCCACAAGAGTGACTTCCTTGGTCACCCCGCGTAGGGTGAAATCTCCGATCGCCGTAAAGCTCTCTGCGGTTTTCTTATAGCTCTTCAGCTTGTAGGTCATCGTCGGGTAATGTTCCACATCGAGAAAATCGGCATTCCGCACGTGGGCATCACGTTTTTCGTGGTTTGTACTCACTGAACCGGCTTTGATGGTGGCCTCAATGGCCGTCACAGTGCCGGCCTCAGCGTCCATATCGGCAAAGCCTGTATAGTCAGTGAATCGGCCTGTGGTCTTCGACACGACCATGTGTGCGACGCGAAACTCGATCGTCGAATGTTCAGGATCTAGGGTCCAACGAGCTGGTTCTGCGTGAGCCACCAACGGGAACAAGATCACCGCTTCCAGCAGCAAGAACACAAACCAACGCTGCCCTCTTTTCTTCAGCATGAATCACTCCTCCAGAGTTACGCCTATTGCGGATGAGGTCTGAATGGGTTACTGCTTACTTCTTCGAAGGCTGGCTCGCCGCGTCAGGCTTGCTCGTTGACCGACTTCCGACCGACTGTATCTCAAGAGACCGTCCCCGACTACCGGTTCGCATCCGGACGTGCACGTCCACCACGTCCTCTCCCAACTCGCTGGGGAACGGCAAGAACGGTTGGGCATTAATCACCGCATAGATTCCGGCCTCGTCGATTTCTCGTGTCCCGGATCCTTTCTCAATCTCGACCAGCTGGGCGCGGCCGGTGGGAAACATCTTGAACAGGACCTTCACCGTTTCACTGCTCGACGCATGCCGGATTCCTCGGACCTGGCGGGCCCAACTCCGGCTGATAAGATGACTCACATGCTGCCAGTACGCCTTCCCCTCCCCAGGGGAGGGAAACGGGACCAGATCTTCTTCGGCTAACGCACCGGTCGAGACCGGGTCTACGGCCGGTTTCACTTCATCTAAAATGACATCCTCGCTCTGCGATTCTTCGGGGCGAGCGGGCGGTGACTCACTATTTTCATTGGCAGGCTCCGAACGATCCATGGTCACATACACGATTCGCCTCATGAACCGTTCGAGTTTGTCCTGTCGGGATCGCGCAAACGTCACTTGCACTCGCGCCGCCCTGGGTTGCACGGAGGTCCGACTCATCAGAATCGGTTCAAGCGTCACCGTCCCTTTCAACACCATCGACTCAGCATCCGGTTCAAGCGTCACCGTTTGGGCTTGAAACAGAATCGATTCACAGGTCGCCACTACTGGAGTCGTTCCAATCGGCACGCCTCCAAGAACAATCGTCAGGGTGACGGGCTTGCCGGTTTGCGGATCCCCCGTCGACCCTGCTTGGCTCAACTCGAACTGCGCCCACCGCTTTGTGGGACCGGACGAGGACGCTGTCTGTGGCGATGATGCAGAATGCGCGGGTGCAGTGAGTCCTGGACAGAAGAGTGTCGCACAACACATCCCTGCCAACAGTACAAGGCCTCGGTGGTGCAGAGCCTTCATAAGGCGCATCCTACCGATCTTGTGAACCCGAGCGCAACCCACTGCGGCCAAAGACTAGGGGTAACCGATGCGTTTACGTATCCAACCACTTGAAATTATAGGCGACACTGTCTTGTTTTCCATTGAGGCCTCCTGACTGTGCAGGGGCTGATCGAGATCAAAATCTCAGCACGTTATTGTTGGACAAGAGAGCCTATAACTCCGATTTCCCCTGGAAGGGTAGGCGGGATCGAACCCGTGGTATACAATGGATCCATGCGCGCACTCGTCAAGACAGCGGCTCAATCAGGGTTAACTGCCACCGACAGGCCGGATCCGAAACCGGGCCCTACCGACGCCATCATCCGCGTCACAGCCACCTCGCTCTGCGGAACAGATGCCCATATTTACAATTGGGATACCTGGGCGCACAGCCGCATCCAGCCGCCACGCATCATTGGCCATGAAATGTGCGGCGAGGTCATCGAAGTTGGCTCGGACGTCACGCTCGTCAAGGTGGGCGATTACGTCGCTGCCGAATCACACATCACATGTGGCCAATGTTTCCAATGTCGGACCGGACAAGCGCATGTGTGCAAGAATTATCGCATCCTTGGCGTCGATCGCGACGGGTCGTTCGCGGAGTACGTGTCCTTGCCTGAGGCTGTGCTCTGGAAGACCTCGCCCACCCTTCCACCCGAACTCGCCTGCCTCCAAGAACCGCTCGGCAACGCCGTCGACGCCGCTTTAGTTGAAGACCTCACCGGACAGACGGTCTTGATTACAGGCTGTGGTCCGACAGGACTGTTCGCCGCCGCCGTCGCACGAACGGCCGGCGCCGCCATCATCATCGCCTCAGATGTCAGCCCGTACCGCTTGGACCTTGCCAAACAGGTCGGGGCCGATCATCTCATCAACGCCAAAACGGAAACCGCAGACCAGATCGCTGCTGCCATTCGCGACATCACCGTCGGCGAAGGTGTCGACGCGTCGCTCGAAATGTCTGGGAACCCGACCGCGCTGCATCAAGCCTTCAGTGCCGTCAAGAACGGCGGACGCGTCACGCTCTTCGGCATTCCAACCGGCCCGATCAATTGCGATCTCGCCAACGAAATCATTTTTAAAGGGATTCGCGTCTACGGCATTACAGGCCGCCGACTCTTCAAAACCTGGTATCGCTTGACCGGCCTCTTCCAGGCCGGACTCAATATCAAGCCAGTGATCACCCATACGTTTCCGATGACAGACTTCGCGCGAGGATTCGAGTTGATCAATTCAGGCCAGTGCGGCAAAGTGATCTTGATTCCGTGAGGGGTCAAGCGTAAGGTGATTGAAAACTAGCGCGTTGTCCTTGCCCTCCTCTCACGCCTTACGTTTCACACCTCACGAAGAAGATGGCCTACGACTCATTCAAGAAAACTGTTTCAGGGCAACTCGCTGAAATCCGTGCGGCAGGCCTCTACAAATCCGAGCGGCAGATCCTCGGCCCTCAAGGAGCTGAGATCCGAGTGGCCCAAGGTGAAGTCCTGAATCTCTGTGCCAACAACTATTTGGGGCTGGCCAGCCATCCTGACATCAGACAGGCCGCCACCGCTGGGCTACAAGAATATGGCTACGGCATGGCTTCCGTCCGATTCATTTGCGGCACGCAGGATCTCCACACACAACTCGAACAGACAATCAGCTCCTTCCTGGGCACCGAAGACACGATCCTCTACAGTTCTTGCTTCGACGCCAACGGCGGACTCTTTGAGGCGCTCCTCGGCGAACAGGACGCCGTCATCAGCGACGCCTTAAACCACGCCAGCCTGATTGACGGCATCAGGCTCTGCAAGGCTGCCAGACTCCGCTATGCCCACTCCGATATGGCCGACCTGGAAACCAAGCTGCGCGACGCGACACCCTATCGCCTGCGCCTGATTGCGACGGACGGAGTCTTCTCCATGGATGGCGATTTCGCAAAGCTCGATCGAATCGTCGAGCTGGCGGATCGGTACGATGCCGCAGTGATCGTGGACGATAGTCACGCGACCGGCGTGCTCGGGCGCAAGGGACGCGGCACACCGGACCATTTCGGTGTTGCGGACCGGATTGAGATCATCACCAGCACACTGGGCAAGACCTTGGGCGGCGCGACCGGCGGGTTTACGTCGGGACGAAAGGACATTGTCGAGCTCTTGCGGCAGCGCTCTCGACCGTACCTGTTTTCGAACTCACTGCCCCCGGTCATTGCCGCGGCAGCCCGACGAGCCGTCACCCTTGTCGCTCAAGGCGACCAGTTGAGGGCCAGGCTGCACGAGAACGCGGTGTTCTTCCGCGCGCAACTTACTGCCCTCGGATTCCGACTCATTCCCGGCGAGCATCCCATTATTCCCGTCATGCTGGGCGACGCTTCACTCGCCACCAGAATGGCAGAGCGGCTCTTGGAAGAAGGAATCTACGTCGTGGGGTTCAGTTACCCGGTTGTGCCGGAAGGTCAGGCAAGAATTCGGGTCCAGATGTCGGCAGCCCATCAGCATGAACAGCTGGTACGAGCCAGCGCCGCTTTTGCCACAGTTGGTCGAGAAATGGGCATCATCCCGTAAGGCGTGAGAAGCTGGCACCGGCGACGCGCTGGTTTTCTATCGCCTCACCCCTCACGTCTCTATTCCCGAACCGCCTGCGCGCGCTTCTGCAGATAGGCGTTGCGGACGGCGGTATAGAGATCCAGCGTCGCCTCTTCGACCCCCTGGAACTTTTGGAGATTCCTCGATCGTTCATTGACGATCTCTCCCACGCGTGCTCCATACTGAATGATGCTCGACGTCATACGGTTCTTGTGGGCGATCACGGAGGGGATGCCGTCGACCTCAATGATCGGGACAACCAACCAGTTGATCGGATTGAGAAACACGTCGCCGACATATCCCACAAAGTCCCGAACGGTGAAAGGCTGAAGCAGCGGGAGCACAAGATAGGGCCCCGGCCTAACCCCGTAGAAGCCCAGTGTCTGCCCCAAATCCTCCTCCGGCGTCACCAGATCAATTTTTGTCGCAAGATCGAAGAAGCCGGCCAATCCAACCGTACTATTGATCAGGAACCGTCCCATTTCGATGCCAGCGCCTTTGATCTTGCCCTGAAATACATTGTTCAAAAAGCGAGGAGTAAATCGAAGATTGGTAAAGATGTTGCTAATGCCAACTTGGACCAGGTCTGGCATAACAAAATCATAGCCCTTCGCCACCGGCTTCAGCACAAATCGATCGACCTGGCGGTTGAACTCGAAGATATTGGCATTTACTGTTTCCCAGGGATCATTCTCGTCACCATCTCCCTCGTCGACACTGGCAAAAGGGTCAAGCGGGCCATTGAGTAAAGTCGCTGGCTGCGCTGGAGGGGCCGGAGCCTGATCCGCGGTTGACGTCGCGTCGTTCGCACCTTGTAGCTGAGCTGTGCCCGTTTTTCCTGCACAGCCGGTCGCAAGCATTGCCGCAAAACCCAATAGGCAGAACGCTACCAGACGAAAGTGAATCATCACCCCGGCCTCCTCTTACCCCAATTGGTCATGAACATGTCTGCTCAGGCCGCTCGCAAGGCCATCCTCTGGCAGGCCCCAGGCTCAGCCGACGCGCACTGTACCAAATGCCGAGGCAATCGCCAATCTATTCTTTCGCGCAACATCGCGCCTCGTAAGACAGGCAAACCCTATCCCTATCTGTCTCGCGCGCTCGCCTGAGTGTAAACTAGGATCGGATGGCGGCTTGAGCAAATTCGGTAAATCGGCGGAAATAAGCCGCTCCTCCGACCTGATAGGTGTTGTTGTGATCGGCACCTTCAATAACATAGAAGGACTTGGGTGGTTTGGCTGCTTCGAAGACCTGCCTGCCCAATTCGAGTGGGATGATGTCGTCTTTATCGCCGTGAATGATGAGCTTGGGGAGCGAGAGTTGTGGAAGGCGATCGATTAAGGTGAAGTCTGCCCCGAGCAGCCAATGAACCGGCAGCCCGCCGTAATGAGACTTAGCCACCGCACCAATAGACGGAAACGATGATTCGAGGATCAAACCAGCGGCAGGCTTCTGCACAGCAAGTTCCCCTGCGACAGCCGCGCCGAGCGATCGACCGAAAATGATGATGCGCTCGGCACGAACCATTCTGGTTCGTGTCAGATAATCGTGCGCTCCGAACGCATCCTGATAGAGCCCCTCTTCAGACGGCTTCCCCTGACTCCGACCATAGCCGCGATAATCGAAAATGAAGACGGACAATCCGATCCGGTAGAGCTCGCGCAGATTCTCCAGTCGATTGATGATGTTCCCCGCGTTGCCGTGGCACCAAAGTATGACGGGACGATCGGCCGACGCCTCCACATACCAGCCAAACACCTTCATTCCATCGGCTGCAGTGAACCACACATCTTCCAGCGGCAAGCCACTGAGCTGCGCCCAATCTCGATCCCGCCATGGCTCTGGGTGGTAGACGAAGAATTGGTCGAGGAGACTCATCGTGCCTTACTTCGGAGAACCACGACCTAGAAGCGCAGCCCGACGCCAAACACGAGGCACTGGGAACGAAAATCCAGCGCGAGCTGCTTCCAGTGATAGTTGGCCGAGAAGTACTTATACTCAGTGAATAGAAATACCGTTTCGGTCAGATTGCCTTGCGCCCCACCAAAGAACTGATGACCGAATGCCCATGAACCTTCAAAATCACGGTCCGATCGACCCGGAATGTCGGCATGGCTGAGCACTCCGCTCGAATAACCACCCCCAACACCGATGTAAGGGACAAACACCTTCCCCGGGTAGCGAAGAGTCAGGTTCACCATCGAACTAAAAACCCAGAGGTTTGTACTGACTGCGGCCCCTTCGTTCACTGGTGACGAAAATGAAATCTCACTTCCATGGCCAGACGACTCCAGTCCGATCCCGATGATGTTTCCCAAATCGTGCGGAAACACCGAGGCCTTAATGCCGGCTCCCGCCCCATTAGCAATCCTGGTGTCCGAGGGATTGCCCCCCTGGGCAAAGAGGCCTTGATCTGATGGAAAGGCACCCAGTGCGTACAGGCCAACATCTATGTCGGCGGTCTCAGCGGCTGTAACCCAGCCAGGTTGAAGCAACACCATCATGAGGGCAAGCGACAACGAGAAGAAAACCGAGAGCACCAATGGAAATGGCCACATCTCGAATCTACCCTACACCGCATTAGTCAGCAGCGCCGACCAAAATAAAAGGGCCTCTGGGGCTTCTACCCCAAAGGCCCCTTCGATAGCGGACGTTCGAGAATTAGCTTCCCTTGACGATCGTGCACCATTCGCCGAAGATACCCAAGATGTTCTTGGCGTAATGGTCAACTGACGAGACTTTTGTGATTCCACCATTGGCTTTGGCAGCAACGATACTCGCATCACCCTGAGCAACCCACCCCAAAATTGACGTACCGCAGGCTTTCCCCTCTTTGGTCGCAGCGCTTTCCTCTGTCGCGATGTTCCCGTACTTCGTCTCGTTGAATGTTGTGCCAGCCATCGGCGAGTAGACAATTTGGCAGGCCGTCAGGCTCAGTGCGGCCGCTGTCATTCCTGCGAGTGTCAATGCGAGCTTTATCTGCTTCATGAGTCCTCCTGGTTTTGGGATGAGTGAAACGGTGCCCCCCGATGGATCCCTCCAAGGATCGCTACATCGGATTTTCCTCGGGCAGTATAGAAGTGGGCAAAGAATCTGTCAATTGAGAAAGATGCAGAACATAATCGGCATTCCTACCCGTTCGACATCTGACGGTAGGGAGTGGAGTTAGAAAAACGTCTGGACCGTGAAGCTCAGATCATTGTCGCGGTCGCGATGGTTATATTCAAGTCGAAGGGCCCAATTCTGTGACATCGTATAGCGCGACCCGACGAACCATCGAATATCGTCGGAC
>JACMLT010000200.1 GCA_014379455.1 Nitrospiraceae bacterium | reverse complement strand
GTCGCAGCGGACTCCCGATGTTGAACCACTATGCCCGCCTTGAACAGAACGGCACGGAGCGGTTGGTCGGATACGTCGAGGCCAGCCGCTGATGCCTCCATCACTGTCTCCATTGCCCAATCGTACCGGTCTATGACGGGCGTTTCTTTCTCGTCCCGGAATCCGTCGTCCTAGAGGACATCAGGCGCCAGGTGCAGGCAGGCGCGACGCACATCACGTTTGGCGACCCGGATTTTTTGAACGGGCCGGGGCATTCCCTGAGCATCGTTCGCGCCATGCACAAGGAGTTCCCTGAGGTGACCTTTGATTGTACCGCGAAGATTGAGCACCTCTTGAAGCGCCGCACGCTGATGCCAGATTTGCGCGCGCAGGGCTGTCTGTTCGTGATCTCCGCCGTTGAATCGTTCAGTGACTCTGTCCTGGATCTGCTACAGAAGGGGCATACAGGCACTGACGTGATTGTGGCGCTCGGCATACTGCGTGAAGCCGGCATCGCCCTTCGCCCATCGCTCGTGGCGTTCACACCCTGGACTAGCCTGGACGACTACCTGCATATGTTGGACATGGTGGAAGAACACGACCTGATCGACGCGACCGATCCGGTACAACTGAGCATTCGCCTCTTGGTTCCCCCAGGGTCGGCGTTGCTCGACAAGACTGACATTCGGCGTTTTCTCGGCCCTCTGGATCAGGCCGGCTTTCAATATCCATGGACGCACCCGGATGAGCGGATGGATCGGCTGCATCAGGCCGTGCGTGCGATCGTGGAAGCCGGCGCCAAGGAAGAGGACGATGCCATGGTGACCTTTGGCCGCATTCGAGCGATGGCCGATGACATCGCCGGCCGTCACGCGGAGTCCTCGACTCGAACAAGGGTACACAGGCCAGATCGCCCGAAGCCGCCGCGTTTAACGGAATCATGGTTCTGCTGCGCTGAGCCGACGACCCAGCAGTTGAGACCGCTGGTGACGAATAGAAATGGGGAAATATAGAGTTACTTTAATTACCGATTATTAGCAGGAGAACATAAAGTGAAAAATGAACTTATGACGCAAGGTACGCAGATCCAGGAACTGTTAGGGCTAAAGCTACCGGCAGTGGCTATCGCGTTTCGAGACACCCCCCCGGCGGGCATTCCGCGAGTCGCATCTCCTACAGCAGCAGGATGCGGCTATTGGAAGTTGGCAGCTGAAGGTCAGGCCTTCTATACGGAGGCATCGGATCACTATACCTGTCCGGTCGGGGCCCATACTCACGGGATAGATCTGCCGCCACAGGTCGCGACTGAGCTGAACGGTCTGGTGCAGACCATGGTGGGGATGCAGTACCTCACGATGGCGGACATTCCCATGATCCCGCGTCGCCAAGGGACCTTTCATGTATCCGTGTATGCGCCACTCGCGCAGGCGACCTTCACTCCGGATGTGGTGCTGGTCCGCGGGACCGTCAAGCAGCTGATGCTCCTGGCGGAGGCGGCACAAGCAGCGGGAATTGCCGGTGGTGGCGCGACGATGGGACGACCGACCTGCGCCGTGCTGCCGGAATCACTGCAATCTGACACGACTGCCACCAGTTTTGGCTGTATTGGAAACCGCGTCTATACCGGGCTCGGGGACGATGAAGGCTATTACGCCATTCCCGGTGCAAAGATGGCCGCCGTGGTCCAGAAACTGGCGATCATCACCGAGGCCAATCGTCAGCTGGAAGCGTTTCATCAAGCGCGTGCGAGAACAGTCTCTCAGAATCCGCGGTAGCGACCTATTGAAGGTCTGGATCCATAGGTTACAACCCAGCAGCCTGCGAAGAGATCACGATGCCGAGACTGTTGCTGCTCCTGCCAACGAGAACCTATCGAGCCGAAGCCTTCCTCGCGGCAGCGCGCTGCCTGCACGTCTCTGTCACCATCGGATGTGAACGGCGCCCCGAAGAGTTGATGAGTTCGTCGGACGCACTCTTGCCCCTCGATATCCGAGACCCGCAGGCTGCCGCTCCAATCGCGGTTGCATTCGCCCGACAGCATCCCATCAACGCGGTGATCGGAGTGGACGAAGTCACGGCCGTGACTGCTGCCGCCATTGCGCAGGCGATCGGCTTACCCCACAACTCTCTCGCGTCCGTCACCGCCGCCAGAAACAAGCACCAGATGCGCGAACTTCTGTCCGAACAGGGCCTTCCCGTACCTCGCCATACCGTGTTCCCCCTCAACGGTAATCCATGGGAATTCGCGACGCAGGTCGCCTATCCCTGCGTCCTGAAGCCACTGATCCTCTCTGCCAGTTGTGGGGTAATTCGTGCTAATGACGAAGCAGAGTTTAGAGAGGCGTTCTCTCGCGTGGGTACACTCCTCACCAATTTGGGTCTACTGGAACGGGACGAGCAAGCCCGTTGGATCCTCGCCGAGGATTTTATACCGGGGGTCGAAGTCGCCGTGGAAGGCTTACTCACAAATGGAGTGCTTCAACCTCTGGCGATCTTCGATAAGCCCGATCCGCTCAACGGCCCATTTTTTGAGGAGACAATTTACGTGACCCCGTCCCGCCTCCCTGCTGATGTGCAGCAGGACATTATCGCCTGTGCCGCTCGAACGGCCGAGGCACTCGGACTACGGGAAGGGCCGGTGCACGGAGAGTTTCGCGTGAACGAGAAGGGGGTGTGGGTCATCGAGTTGGCAGCACGAGCGATCGGTGGGCACTGCTCCAGAACGCTGAGCTTCGCCTCCGGCATGTCGCTCGAAGAATTGATCATCCGCCATGCGTTACGGATACCGCTCCCGCCCCTGACCAGACAAGCGCACGCGGCGGGAGTCATGATGCTCCCTATTCCCTACGGCGGCAGGCTGCGTGAGGTGCGGGGGCAAGCTGACGCGAGAGCGGTGGCTGGGATTGAAGAACTCATGATCACGGCGGAACCAGACGATGAACTGGTCCCGCTTCCTGAGGGAACACGCTACCTGGGGTTTCTCCTGGCACGAGGAAAAACCCCCGAGAGGGTGGAGCAATCGCTACGGGAGGCCCACCGCCGATTGACGGTCGTCATCGCTGCCCCACCGCTGGGGCAGGGCAGCTCATCGCCATCATCACTGCAATCACGAACTATGAATTTTTGACGATAGCTCGGACGAACCCCGGCTGCTTGACGTTCGCTAGCTCAATTTCTTCTTGACCTCCGCGGTCGTATTCCGCGACCACTCATCCAAACTCTTGCCCTGTGCCGCCACATCCGCCATGCCGGTCATATCGTGTACCCATGAGCCCTGCACGGTTTCACCATCGTCTACAATGCTCTTCTTGATGGTCTCCAGCTCTTTGTCAAACCGTTCGGGAGCTTGCTCTAGGATGCGCCGGATCCTCCACTTCGCTGTCGGTTTGCCGTCCGCATCCAAATCGCACCCGTAGTGGACAAGGTCCAACTGTCCGGTCTGAATCACCTTGGCCAACATACGATAGGTCACGCCGGAGCTGGATTGAACCAGCGCCGCCTTATAGAGACGCTCGCATTTATCCGGATCCACCTCCAGCGCCGTGAGATCTTCGATCGCTTTTGCGGCAACTTCGGGGGCTGTGTCGACCTCTCCCATAATCGTCCTCCTCCCTGCAGGGGTTGAACCTCGTGGTAATACCAGCCCGAACCCTATCAGACTATTCTCGAACGGCGCAAGATGACCGCAGGAGGTTCACCCAGTCCTGCGGTTCACGCTTCACGAACGCCGGGCTACACACAAGAGCAGCGGATCGGCCTGTCTGCGTGCGGACACGCACAAGCAAACGATTACAGCAGAAGTATTCATGAATCAGGCGGGCTAGCTCTCCTCCTGATACTTCGATACACTTCCACTCGTTGAACAGGAGAGACCGATGCCGGAACCACAGAGGACCAACTACTATACGCTGCTTGAACTCTTACCCACCGCAACGGACGCCGAACTAAAGAAGGCCTGGCATGAACAGATCCAGGTCTGGCACCCGGATCGCTTTGGCCATGCCCCAACCCTCCACCGCAAAGCCGAAGTCCGTACACAACTGCTCAACCAGGCGTACCAAACGCTCAATGACCCTACGACACGGGCGCGCTACGATGCTACGATCCAACCCTCGGCCTCCCCTAGACCACCCACGCGTCCTGCTCCAACAGCGAGTCCATCGTCTGGAACCTACGCCTCCACCCCGCCGCGCGCGCACGAGGCCGCTCGATCCAGCCAGAGCCCTCGCGGACCACGATCGCTCATCATGTTGCTCTCTCCGCAAGGCCAACCCAAACTCATGGTGCCGGCCATTCATCTCTACGTCGATCCGCGCGAGTTCCAGCCCTACGACTTTCACGGCTTTGTCCGCATCGCCGGGACGATGCGAGAGCCCTTGCCCGTCAGTGGCTATGCCATTGCGGAAATCCCTGAGCTATTGTGTATCAAGCGCATGGGCGTCGAAGAACTCTATACGGTCTTTTCAAACCCTTCGCACAACCGCACGCCGTTTCTCCAGGAACTCGAACAGGTCCTCGCCTTCCCCGCTCGTGTCCTCGTCATCGAAGGCATGCTCCAACACCGCAAAGCCGGAGGACGGCTCAACCAATATCACAAGATTGGGCTGATGGATTTTTTGGACGCCCTCACCGCCAGATATGGCATCCACATCATCTACGCCGACACACGCGATGAGGCCGAAGAGCGCATCGCCAATCTCGCGGCGCTGCACTATGCCTATTATTTCGCCGAGCAGCAGGGATTCGGGAGATGTCTGAAAGAAGAAGAGCTCTAGCGAAGCCGCAAAAGCTGATGGCTTGGAAGAAATGTCATCAACGCTTAGCGCTTCACCCTATTCCAAATCCAACCTGCCTCCAGGCTTCGTAGACCACCACCGCGACGGCGTTGGAAAGATTGAGGCTTCGATTTCCAGGGACCATGGGAGCACGAATACATTGTTGAGCAGGAACGCTTCCGAGAATATCAGCCGGCAACCCACGGCTTTCCGGGCCAAACACAAAAGCATCGCCGACAGCATAGTTCACCAAGTCGTATCGCTGGATGCCTTTCGTGGAGACGGCGAATACCCGGCGATCGTTGAAGCCGGCTGCGCAATCGGCCCAGCTTTCATAGACCGAGATTGTCGCGAATTCGTGATAGTCCAACCCTGCTCGCAGTAATTGTTTGTCGTCTAAAGAAAACCCCAGCGGCTTAACAAGATGCAGCTTCGCGCCCGTATTCGCGCACAATCGGATAATGTTGCCGGTGTTCGGAGGAATTTCTGGCTGATAGAGAATAACGTCGAACATGAGGAGGGCAAGTGTATCACGACGGCACTCGTTTTCACCGGTGGCGGCCACCGAACAGGAGAAGCGAACAAACCGGTGTCGCATTTCACCATCACAGCGCTTCTTGGTATAGTGAGGCTCAGTGCACAGAAGTCTCCACGTTCATGAATAGATCGTCGCCATCTCCGATGCCACGCCCACGCACGCAACTTCGACAGAGTTCTATCGCCCTGCTCGTTGGCGTACCATTGTTCGTGACGCTGACAATGGGGTCCCTCACGCACGCGGAGGATCGATCGCTACGTTCAGCGGAGCACATTGCCGAACAGGCGCGAGTGGTGTGGGAGGATGGGATGTCGGCTAATGCACTGGAGATCCTAGACCAAGGCATTCACGACTACCCTGACGCACTTACGCTCCAGAAATTACGCGCCGATATTCTCACCACATCCCGAGGTCCTCGAGAGGCGGTTGAGGCCTATGAGACCGTTCTCGCCAAAATTCCGACCGCCCTGGATGTCCGATGGGCCAAGTGGAGTGTGTTGACTCGATCAGGACAGGGTGAGGAATCCATCGCCGAGTTAGGGCGCATCGCACGCATCGATGGTCAGAATCCCTTGGTTTATTTCAGGCTGGCGCAAGAACTCCGAAAACACAATCGTCTTGAGGAATCACTTGAATCGTACAAAAAGGCCGTGGAGCTTGCCTCGAATGTGCTCGGATGGCGATTAGCGTTGGCCCGTGCGCGTTTCGACGTCTTGGACTATGATGGCGCAGAGCGTGACGTGCAGTACGTGTTACACAATATCTCCTCCGGTTCTCCACTGGAACTCCCTGCCAGAAATCTTCTGGCACAAGTGAATGGCAACTCCATTGATCGAGGCCGGCGCTTCGACCCCGTTCTCACCAAAGAGATGACAGGAGCACAGCGCAAGGAGTGGGCTTCTATTCGTGCGGAGGCCTGGCAACTCTTCTCCATGGGCCGATATCAGGAGGCTGAGCCGATCTATCAACGAATGCTGGCCCTCAATCCCAATGATGCGCTCGCCAATTATCAATTAGGACTGACCCTCATGCAGCTCGGTCGGTGCAAAGACGCGCTGACCGTGTTTGGCAAAGTCTCCAACCTCGACCCCAACGACGACGACTACGCAGACACGATGTTTCGGATGGGCCAGTGTTTCGTAGAGTTGGAACAATGGGAAGATGCGTTCGTCCATTTTCACACTCTCTATGATGCCGCGGTCGAATTTGAAGAAACCAACAAGCATGTGCGACTCCCACCTGACACCCGTGTATTGGATAAGCAAAAAATCGCACGATGGCTCGAGAAAGTGCGGCCCCATGTTCCTGAATTGGCCACGCGAGAGGCTGATGCGGCTGCAAGCCCCACCCCCTCGGAGGAGTCACCCGCTCCCTCACTCTCTCCGGAAGAAGAGCTGTACGCCAGAGCCAATGAGCGATTTAAACCCCAGAAACCTCTGGACCCGCAAGCGTCTCTCATGGGCAGAGACGCCGATTTCAGTTGGTTTCGATTTGTGATTCCCGCAAGCAAGGTCGTACGGGATGACTTTCCCACCGGTGCCCATGAATTTATTCCCTTATATCCGGGCGACAGCTTTCCCGCCACACAGGCAGAGGTCTACTTAGTCTTTGGCCTAGTGTCCGCCTCATTTGACGCCGTGCCCCTCACTGTCCGCTGTTTTGTGGAAACATCTGAGATGACAGGAGAGCAACCCGCTGTCGCACAGGACCGAGTCATGACGACCATGAACGACCAGTCCGGCTATTTTATGTTAGTCCCTCCAAAGCTTGGATGGACAGCGGGCCTCTACCACTGTGGGTTATTCGCAGGAGAACAGACGTCTGCCGATACACTGGTGGATGAAGTCAGATTCCGCATCATCGCACCACCCCGGTCCTCGTAAAAACGCCGCAAGGATAAGAGCGTATAGCTGATGGCCAAGGGTCTATAGCACAAATAGAGAGCATCCTATTTCTTCTGCGTCATGGGCGTTCAGGGAGCGGCTTAGGATGGCGATGAGGGAGATGGCACGGACTTGGCTAACCAAAGCCGCTGGGCAACACGAAGCATCAGGAACGCCACACCGGATGGCAGCCAGATCCATATCGCTTCGCTGGCTAGGATCCGAACACCATAGTCGCTAAAAAATTCGCTGACACCGATTGGAGACACAAGGACTGGTCGCACGGGGAAGAAATATCTTGTCGTATCGAATGGAGAGAAAAACGCCACGCCCAACCCCCCATTTGTCATAGCATCGAGCACACCATGCGACAGGGTGCAGAGAAAGAAATAGAGGAAAAGCCCCGTCATCGCTAACAGGCCCTTGCCTCGATACCACACTGCCACAAGACTTGCAGCTAACAGCACCGCAAACATGATCGAGTGCGTCAGCCCACGATGGCCCCACACATCACCGTACTGGATGCCAATATACAACCCGATCACATCGAAATCCGGCACGACTGAACAGAGCGCGCCCAAGAACAGCTCGCGCCAACTCAATTCCTTGCTCTCAAAGGCCTTCCCCATCGCCAGAGCGACAATGGCATGGGAAAATGCAGATGCCATTCGCCACCTCCGTACTGCAATCGGAATACCGCAAAACCCTACACTCGGAACGCTGGGGCGTCAAGAATATGGGAGACGAGGCGAGGCGCTAGTGGCAGGCCGAAAAAAGATATCTCCATGACCTGGCCTCAACACACAGGGAACTCACTCGCCCCCTCTGATTCAAGCCCTCCGAAGCCTTTCCCTCCCTGTAGAACTTCGTGAGAACCAGGTGCCCCAGGAGGATACAGATCCTTTAAACACGCATGCTGGACAAGTGAGGCAACCCAGAAGACCGATATTCGTGAAGCGCTTCCACTCCTGAATGAACATTAAACGATGAGAGAGAATCACGAGTCTGGGCACGCTGGGGGACTGGCAAGGCTGAAGCGGATTATTGAGATCGAACAGGTTCCTGCTCAATTTTCTGATCGACCTCTAGGACATGATTGTTTGCGCTCCCTTCAAGAACTGGAGCCTCAACCTGAGGCAGATAAATTGTGAAGGTAGTGCCTTGCCCCACCGTGCTGGCAACAGCAACATGACCATGGCTTTGCTTCACAATCCCGTGGACGATGGACAGCCCCAAGCCGGTTCCTTTTCCCCGGCACCTTCGTGGTAAAGAACGGCTTGAATAATTTGTCCTTCGCCGCCTGATCCATGCCGGACCCGGTATCGGTGACCGAGAGCCGGACATACCATCCGGGGCAGAGGTCTGGCGCTTTATGGGAATACGAGTCATCCAGCTCGACCATTGCCGTCTCGATGGTGAGCGATCCCCCCTTCGGCATGGCATCACGGGCATTCACGCATAAGTTCATGATGACTTGCTCGATTTGGCCCGGATCGGCCTTGACCTGGCCAAGGCCCTGGTCCAGGTTCGTGAACAGAACAACATCTTTTCCGATAAGCTGTCTCAGTATCTTCTCAATATTGGAAACGAGATCGTTCAGATTGACGGCTCGAAGTTCCACTACCTGCTCTCGGTTGAAGGTCAGCAACTGATGCGTGAGGCCCGAAGCCTGCTTGGCGGCCTTTAACACTTCGTCTGCGTGTTGTCTCGAAGGAGCCACGGGGTCCAGGGTCGCGATGATCAATTCGGTAAATCCTCGCATGACGGTAAGGAGATTATTGAAGTCGTGGGCGACGCTTCCCGCCAGCCTGCCCATGGCCTCCATCTTTTGTGACTGTTGCAGTTGGAGATCTTTCTGACGCAACACCTCAGCATTGTTTGTGCGCTCGATAGCGGCAGCGGCGACGGAGGCGATGACAACCAGAATGTCGAGATCGTCTCGGTTGATCTGGCCAGTGACCTTATTCAGGACCTCGATCACGCCGATCGCGGTTCCACCATGCCGTTTGAGTGGGACCACGATCATATCCCTTGACTGATACCCGGTGATCCGGTCGGTTGCCGGCAAGTGCCTAGCCTTCTGCTGAACGGCGGAGATGACCTCTGCTTGGCCACTGCGGAAGACCGCGCCGGCAATACCCTTGCCCCATGGAATCGACGTGCTATGAAGACAATCGGCATACTCTCCGACGGCATAGCGAAAGACTAATTGCTTAGTTTTTTCGTCTGCCAGCAGGATGGATCCCGCGTCAGCCCCTATCACATCGAGGGCGGTGCGCAGAACCTGGCTCACCATGTCATCGACATTCGCATACTGAAAGAGGGTTTCGCTGAGATGACGGATGGATTCCAACGGTGACGGCATCGATTCAGTCCTACGGCAACCCTTGAATGAGAACGGCACCCTCATATTCTGACGGTTCTCGACAGTGTCGCCTCGGATCGGCATTTGGCCAAACAATATCGAAGATTGTGAAGAGAGACTCACCTCGCAGCGCTTGCCATCCTTGATGCGCTGCCGCTGAGGGAGAAAGAACAGCGTACACACCCCACCGCATGTAGCAGAGACAACGAACATTCTATGTCCCTTCTCACTGTGCCGTTCACCATCGGCTTCATCACATCTACGCTGCAAAGCTCCGGCACGGTAGGCAGCTGGCCAGAATTCCTCTCGTGACGCCTCAGATTTTGTGGGCTTTCCGTACGGGATGTGACGAGATTGACTACACTGCTGGGTAGACGCTGAATGCTGACCGCTTCGGCAACAAGAGGGGAACGACGCTCCACACGCAAGGCAGCAAATCAGCAATTTC
>JACMLT010000199.1 GCA_014379455.1 Nitrospiraceae bacterium | reverse complement strand
TCTGGGTGCTGTTGGTTATGAATTGTTGCTGAATAGGTTGCTGGCAAATTCTGAATGCACATGGCGTCCTTCAATTTCTGGTTCCCTTTTGCAGGCCCATCGGCATTGTCTGATCGTTGCCCCCCTCTACCCCGCTTATGGTGGGGTAGAGGTCAAAGTGCTATTTGGAATCTTGACGTGGTGACGGCGTGCGCACTACACTGCCGCCATCCTGGTATTTAAGGAGGGGGTTCTTATGGTTGGACAGCGCGTGAGCAATAGTGGGAAAAAGTCATCGGCGTTACGAGATGCCGCTGCATTGACGACTCAGTTGGCAGCTGGTTTGGAAAAGATTGGGCTTGCAATGAAGAGCCGGACGTGGCGACGAGAAGGTCGAGCGGGTCTTGGCCCGCTACAGCGGCAGGTTCTCACGCTTCTTCGGTCCAAGCCCGGGCAACGCGCGACTATCTCCGAGGTGGCAAACGAGTTGGTCGTCAGGCTTCCGACCGCGTCAGAAGTCATCGCCACACTCGAACGGAAGCAGTTGCTTCGACGGCGTCGCGATTTAAGCGATGGCCGAATTGTGGTAGCGCAGTTGACGGCCAAAGGGAATCGGTCCTGCACGCCTTCCTCACGAATGCCTGATCGACTCGTGACCGCGACAGAAGCACTCTCGGCGTCGGAGCAGGTTACCCTCCTCACGTCCTTGGTGAAAGTGATTCGTAGCCTCCAAGAGCAGGGTGAGATTTCTGTCGCGAGAATGTGTGTGTCCTGTCGCAACTTTCAGCCCAATAAACACAACAATGTCGATCGGCCGCATCACTGTGAGTATCTGAACGTTCCGCTGGGTGATCGTTCGCTACGTCTTGATTGCCATGTGTACGAACCGGCTTCGGCCGTACAAGTCAATGAGGCGTGGGGAAGCTACACGGGGTCTCGTACGGCCTAGCTGCCTGTCCGCTCTATCGTTATGGCGAGGTAATGCAGGTTCGGCTCCATGTGATGTTGCGGGCGTGGGAAAACGATCCCTATGAAGAATTTATCTAGCCGAGCACGATGCAGAGTAGGTGTGGTCTCCTCCCCACAGTAGAACAGCCAGTATCTGACAGACCCCTGAGGCTCTTGCTCTTGCTATGGGGTCGGATTAGAATGAGGAGGGTCGCAGGGAGATAGAAAGCTCATGAATGAAAGAAGGGTCGCCAGTCTCTTCAAGAAAGACTCAATCCGTGCGTCAGAAGATGAATGGCTTGGGCCAGAGTCCCATATGCCGAATCTGGGTCGGGAGCTTCGACGTCGGGAGCCGCGAGGAATGGATGTCTCTTCAGGCTGGGTAGTGGGTGCAGTATTTGCCGCAGGTGTAGCCGCTGGATGTCTTGTTATGGGCCTCTTCGACCGACGATCTCAGATCTCCTAAGTAGGACGCTGAAAGAACCTACCAGCTTCGTTTTTGCCTCAAAACATCCTCAACATCGCTCACTCGGAGAAGAAGCTGTCGTGGCAGCTTGGGGCTGGCGAGAAATGCCACGACGTAGATGTTTTCATCGCCTGCGCCGTGTTGAGCAACCTGCTGAAGTTTTCCCCCTTCTCCTCAACACGTTGAAGAAACTTTTCCTTCCCGTAGCCCATGAGATTCCTTTCGTTTTCAGCGAGGTCCATTTTGATACAAGAGGTGATCGGCCTCAATCTGCGAGAGTAGCTCGTCGAGTGCGGCTTGGACTATTTCTGTGATGGGTGTTTGATCCGAAGCCGTGGTCCATCGAACGTTCGACCCAACCGTTTCTTTTTCGACCAGATAAGACTTGATCGAAGCTGTGCTCGAAGGGCCCAGTGCTGATTCCAGACGCAGCCTGTAATGGTAGTCGCGGCGAGATCGCATCGTGAGCCAGGCATTGATGCGTAGGGTAAGGCCGGCCGGTTTGTCGCTTACCGAAGCAAATGACCGGCGCGATTGGATATAGTTGATTGCGGCAGAACGAAGGTCCTGTGCCGGCCAATCGAGTAAGGTGATTCCCGGTCTGTGATCGGCTCCTTCTATTGCAAGAAAAGGCACAATGATTTGTAGCGATTGTGCGATGGCGGTAGGCGAAACAGTTGGAGGCGCAGGGGTAACGTGAATGTGATGGACGCAACCCCAGCTGAGCAGCAGGAGTGCGCTGAAAAGTATTCGAGAAGATTGGCGAAGAAGGCGGCTGTTGTTCACGGATTCGTCGTGGGAGTCGGAGGATTCAGGATGTCCAAATCTCTCAAGGCGCGCAGAGCCTGTTCTCGGTATGGCTTGTCCGTGGGATTTGTATAGGTGTCGATCACGCGTTGATAGGTGGCGCGGGCTTGAGGGAATTGGCGCTTGATGGCGAAGTATTGGCCCAACGCGAGCCAGTTGGTGGCTGCGGTCTCATTGGCAGTGGTCATCAAGGCGAACTCTCGTTCAACCGC
>JACMLT010000198.1 GCA_014379455.1 Nitrospiraceae bacterium | reverse complement strand
ATCCGCCCCTTGGGAAAGAAGAAAGCCACTGACGGCCTTCCCGCCTTCCAGGAGGGAGTCCTCGACTTGCCCGCTGCTGTTCACGATAAGACGGCCCGCCAATTCCTGGACCAGTCCTCCGACCCCGGGTACCTTGGCAAGCACAACGCCTATGTCTTTCAGATGTCCTCCCTTCAGCCACTCTGAAGCTTGAGCATACGCTTCCACTCCTTGCTGACCGGCGAGGATCATGCCGTATAAGGCAGGAACCACCGCCATGATCAGTACTCCCCCCGTCATGATTCCGGCGGCAACATTTCCGCGATGTCCCACGCGTGCCAATAACCACATGTACACAGGGTATGTCGTAGTCGCGAGGATCACAGCCCAGAGAATCGGCGAGAAGAACGGACTGAGAATCAGTCCCAGTTGCCACAGGAGCAGAAGAAACACCAGCAGAAAGGTTACTGTAAATAGTTGTCGTTTAGACATCGGCTCAAAACCGGCAAGATGATCGCAGAGGGACTATCGGCTTACTCAGAAGACTGAGGGACGCCGAGCTCTATCTATGTAAACCGCGTGCGCACCCAATCCGTCATCCACTTTGCGTCGTCAACCAGGGTTCGGACGGTTCGTAGTGGGATGACATGAACGGACTTTGCCACTCCCCATCCCGCCACCGCGAGCCCCCACGCCCCACCCAGGAGAACGACCGTCACTATTGCGGCACAGGCCCAGGCCGGCAACCCTGTATACTCATAGAGTATCAGCACACAGACCGCGGCGCCCACGAACAATCCGGTCAGTGCCAGCATCGCAGCGATCCCACACCACAGGACCGACTTGAGGATCTTGCCGATTTCGTACTGGACCTCATGTTGCGCCAAGGCCATTTCCTGGCGCACGAGCGCGTGAACATCTCTCAAGAGTCCGCCCACCACTGTCTCAATTCCTGATCGTTCTGTGTCGTGCGCCTGTGACATCGTCACCTCACTGTAATTCGAGGGAGAACATAGTCTAGTGTGACCCCGCTGAGCACTGCATCAGACTTTACGTGTCGGTGACGGAGCGTGAACCTGAGGTGGCACCTTGGGCGGCGGAATTCGCATCATCTGCGCGAGGGAGGGACGGGTTCGTTTCGACGCGACCTGTATACTCACCGGCCGTCCGGTCCGCGCCGACTGTCGCAATGCTTCTATGATTGTCACGTCGATGAGCCCTTCGTGGCCGGACGGCTCGGGTTCCCGGTTCCGAAGAATGCAATCCGAAAAATAGCGAAGCTGTGGCGCGAATTGGTCGTGAATAGGATAGCGTCGCGTCACCGTGCGTTCACCGATACGGATGATTTGCTTCATTCCAACCGAATATTCATAGGCGGATTCAAGTCGCACACTCCCCTTGGTTCCGACGACATCGATGTCGGCACGGTCGGAAGCTCCAAAACTGCAGACAAACGATGCGAGGCGGTCCCCTGGGAATCGCAGAAGCGCTCCGTCCATCTCTTCGACACGACGAAATCGGGGGTCTTTGTTTTTCAGTCGCATCGCGACCACTTCGTGCGGTTCCGCTTGATACAGATAGCGGGCCGCATTGATGCAATAGATCCCGATATCGGGTAAGGGTCCTCCACCGACCCTCGGGTCTAGTCGCGTATCTCCCTTACGGACCTGCTGGGTAAATAGCGAATTCACGATGCGCAGATCTCCTAGACGGCCCGATTGTCCCAGGCTGATAAGATTCAGATTCGCCTCATCAAAGTGGAGGCGATACGCGACCATAAGTTTCGCTCCGCCTTCCTCCGCTGCACGAATAATGGCTTTGGAGTCCGAAACCGTCAGGCTCAATGGCTTTTCGCAAAGGACATGAATACCTTTCCGCAAGGCCGCGCTGGCGTAACGATTATGGAGATGGTTGGGGAGGGCCAGGTACACTGCGTCCACCTCGCCGCTTTTCAAACACTCATCGTATCGATCGTAATCATAGGTGTGTTCCACCTTGTACGTTGTGGCCAGCTTGGATAATCTGACTCGACTTCCTGATACTAAGGCGTTCAGCTGAGAGTTGATGCGTGCATGGCGAAATGCCGGCAGCACTGCCGCCTGCGCAATGTGACCCAATCCCACCACCGCATATCGCACTTTTTTTACCGGCACCGGTCTGTCCTCTTTGGGCTTCGTGGCTTCAGCTGAACATGGTTAGGTGCATGAGGGTGGGCGGATGACCAGTGTCGCCATCGCCCCCCCCCTCACCCACGCATCAATTACTCGATGACAGGGATTGTATTTGCAGATTGTTGTTCACTTTCGACACCCCCTCCACCATACGCGCGAGGGATTCTGCTCGTGACTTCTCCTCTACGGTCTGTACCACCCCGTTCAGCGTGACAACACCCCGTTCGGTATCCACATTGATACGCGTAAAGTTCGACGCCTTGTCACTCGTCAACTTTCCTTGAACCGATGCAGTCGTCGTGGCGTCGTCTATGGTTCGACCTGCAGTTTTTCCGGTCATGGACTCACAGGCCGTAAGAGTCATTACACTCATTCCGAGAATACCGATCATTAACAAACGATACATCATAATCCTCCTATGGGTAAAAATGAGTTCTCCGATTGGCACAGGCGCCCACAGACACCTAACGGTGATGTGACGCCAGCTCATCCTTTGTTTCATTGACCGCTTGTTTTCCCACTTCGGCAAACTCTTTAGCCTGGCGGCCGGCCTCTCGCAGCGAATCCTTCCCCTTCTCGACGAATTCATGGCCGCGCTCCATCGTGCTGTCCAACGCTTCGGCGCCCTGGTCGACAACGTCATCGAGCTCATCTTTGGCGCGTGCCGCATAGTCGCGAAGAAGCCCGCGCATCTGCTCGCCCGACTGTGGCGCGAAGAGGAGTGCGACACCCGCGCCGATCAACGCTCCTGTGATAAACACCGACAGATTCCCTGATTCATATCTATTAGATGTTTGCATGTTCTCTTTCCCCCTATTGATGAGTTATTGGTTATACTGTCGCGTCCATCCCCCCACTGATTGCACATACAATGATTCTTGGTCGAAGAAACAATAGACGATCACACGCTTCCTCTCCGTTCAACCATACGCATTCATCAAGAGAGGAGTCACATCCGGACGGTCTGTTGCCGGTTCGGTGTCTCCCGTCTTCTGGACACCACGCGGTTCTGCAGGATGATTTCATCTAGCCACTCGCCGCACTGGATGCAGCGCAACGACGGCATTTTGCTCGCACTGGACAGGCTAAACTCCTCATCTCTGGTCAAGAGCCCGCCGCATCGCCCGCAGGCACTCATCCCAAGAAGCACAGCTTTCCACCGATCGTCGTCCGGTTTTTCTCCGCCAGAGTTTCGTAGTCTTCTGTCCGTCATAGCGACCTCACGATAAATTGCCATTTCTTGTGTTCTGTATAGTTGTAGCAAGCCTCGCTCTGTAATTGACCTGGCAAATACCCCAGCTCTTCGACAACTTACCCCTGGTTGTGGCGTTGTTCTGTACTTCTATCCCTCTCTCCACACTGTTTCCCCTCGGATATGAACCATTTCGGAAAACGGACATGACAACCGCTCATCATCAATCATACCGTCGAGATCGCGTAAGAGGAGCTAGGACGTTCCCTAGCCCGCATTATTCACGAAGGCTTCCACTGCAACCGCCGATACACCGCAGCGACAAGCCTAATGGCGGGCGGGCTAGCCGCTCAGTCAGTCAACATACAGTTCAAGTAT
>JACMLT010000197.1 GCA_014379455.1 Nitrospiraceae bacterium | reverse complement strand
CGTCCGCCGAGCCACGCTCAACGACGTCCTGACTCCGGAACAGGTCAGCTTTATTCGCGTCGGACAGACGACAATACGAGAATTAGCCGATCACATCGGAGCCCCAGATGAGGTGACTGAATCTGATTTTGGTGCCGTCGCACTCTATTATTGGAGCGATACCAAGTCTGCGGGCCTGGACTTCGGAGCCATCGGCAAACTGTTCTTGCCCTATTCCCCGACGATGAGGCTGAACAAGATCGGAATTACACCTGAACAACTCCAAGTGGTATTCGATCCTCAGTGGACCGTGCGCGCCTACGGATTTTCTCGAAAATCTACAGATGAGCCGATCATTTGGTTCTGGCCATTCTAGGCCCTATGGACCCCCTCGCGAATTGCTGGATGACTGTGCACCCGCTATAATGCACCTGCATGATTCCTCTATCTGATTCAGATACGACCAAACCCCTCGAAGAATCGTCCTCCTACATTCCGGCTCATCGGGACACAGCGTTTCTCCAGCGGGAAGAACTCCGTTCCATCCGCATCGGGCTTGAACTGTTGAAGCCTGAACTGATCCAGCGCGAACAAGGGATCACCTCGACCATCGTCGTGTTCGGCAGTGCGAGGCTCCTTGAAGAGACCGCCGCGAAGCAGGCACTCCACATGGCCGAAATAGAAGCCGCTCAATCACCACAGGACCCAACGCGCCGACAGAGGGTGGCAATTGCGCAGCGACAGCTAGCCCTTTCGAAGTACTATGACGTGGCGCGTGAATTCGGACGGCTGGTGTCGTCGATCTGCCAAGTCGATGGCCGCTGCGACTACGTCATCGTCACTGGCGGAGGACCCGGTATCATGGAAGCCGCAAACCGCGGAGCGGCGGATGTGAACACAAAATCAATCGGACTCAACGTCACCTTGCCTCATGAACAAAGTCCCAATCCCTACATTACACCTGAGCTCTGTTTCCAATTTCGCTATTTTGCCATCAGAAAAATGCACTTCTTAATCCGCGCCAAAGCACTGGTCGCCTTTCCAGGAGGATTCGGCACTCTCGATGAGCTATTCGAGACGCTGACGCTCCTCCAAACAGGTAAGATCGAAAACCTGATGGTCGTGTTGGTCGGACGGGACTTCTGGGAGCGCCTAATCAACTGGCAATGGCTCGTCGAAAACGGGCTTATTGCCCAACATGACCTTCAACTGTTCCAGTATGCCGAAACGGCTCAGGAAGCCTGGGATCTGATCAGCCGTCACTATGGTGTACCTTCATCATGAAACTCTCCTTCCACGGGGCTGCGCGCTCAGTGACGGGAAGCCGCCATATGCTTGAGGTCCCAGGCTTCAAACTCTTACTGGACTGCGGGCTCTTCCAGGGACGCCGAGATGAAGCCTATCGGAAGAACCGAGATTTGGGCTTCGACCCCAAGTCGCTCAATGCGGTCTTGCTCTCCCATGCCCATGTCGACCACTCCGGTGCCTTACCGGTCCTCCAGAAGCACGGTTTTTCCGGAAAGGTGTACCTCACCAGGGCAACCGCCGATTTGACCGAGCTCATGCTCGAAGATTCAGCTCGTGTTCAGATGAGTGATTGTGGCTACGTCAATAAGCAGGAGCAGCGGAAGGGAAAAACCTGTGTCCAGCCACTCTACAATACCGAGGATGTCCGTAAGCTCGTCCGACGATTCGAGGGGACACGCTACGGAGACATCCTCAAGATTGCCCCGCGTGTGACCACGTCCTTTCACGACGCCGGGCATATCTTGGGATCGGCGGCCATTCGGGTGAAATATACGGCGCGCGGCAATACCACCACCGTGCTCTTTAGCGGCGATCTTGGCCGTTCTCACATGCCGATCCTTCGAGACCCTGAGGCCCCGCCGCCATGCGACGTGTTGATTCTTGAGTCGACCTACGGCGATCGCCTGCACGAAGCCGACCGAGCGATCATGAAACAGCAGGCCCTGGACCTCCTCATCCATGCCAAAACTCACAAGAGCAAGATCATCGTCCCCGCGTTCGCCGTTGGACGGACCCAAGAACTGGTCATGCGGATCAAGGAGCTGGTCGGTGAGGGGCGTCTCGATCCCATCCCGATCTATATCGATTCTCCGCTGGCTTCACGGGCCACAGAGGTCTTTCGCCGTCACCCGGAGTGCTACGATGAAGAGACCACCCGTACCTTCACATCCTCGGGCGACCTCTTCGCCTCACGCTATATCCACTTTGTCTCATCGCCGGAAGACAGCAAGCGTTTGAACCGCATGAAGGGCCCTTGCGTCATCATTTCAGCCTCCGGCATGTGCGAAGGCGGTCGCGTCGTGCATCATCTCAAACACGCGATTCAAGACGAAGCGAATGTGATCGTCTTCGTGGGCTTTCAAGCCGAGCATACCCTCGGGCGGAAGCTTGTCGAAGGATGGGATGTCGTCCCGATTTTCGGCGTGCCCACTCCGCGCCGAGCACAGATCGTCAAGTTCAACGGGCTTTCGGCCCATGCGGATCGCCAGGATCTTTTAGCCTACGTGCGCGCCATCCAGCCAAGCCCGAGTAAGGTGATTCTCGTCCATGGGGAAGAGAAACAAGCGCTCTCCCTAGCTATGGCCATTCAGGCGGAATATCCCAAGATTGAGGTCTCTGTTCCCCATGTCGGTTCGACCCTTGAGATCTAACAGCACGGCCCCTCTTGCAACTCTACTGCTGATCCTGGCTGGCTCTATCTGCGTCGCTCCCGTCGTACCTGCCCAGGCAGGCTCGGATGAACCTCGAGTGCGAGCTCGTGCCCTTGGCATCGTCGTCGGCTCCTATGAGCCTGGACCGCTCAATGCGATTACCGACGTGGCCGGCGTCATGGTGGGCCAGACAACCCTCATATCCGGTGAAGGGCCGCTCAAACCAGGACTTGGCCCGGTGCGAACCGGCGTAACGGTTGTGATCCCCCGCGACGATGTGTGGCATAAGAAAGTGCCGGCCGGGTCATTCGTCCTCAATGGGACCGGCGAGATGACGGGTCTTTCCTGGGTGACTGAATCCGGATTTCTGGAGTATCCGATTGCCCTCACAAATACGTTGAACGTGCCGCGTGTAGCCAACGGGGTGATGAGCTGGATGATCGCGCGCTATCCGGAGATCGGCATTACCGATGATACGCTGACGCCTGTAGTGGCAGAATGCGACGACGGGCGACTCAATGATATTCAAGGGCGGCATGTCTCGGAGACAGACGTGGTGCAGGCGCTCGACATTGCCTCCTCTGGGGTTGTACAGGAAGGGACGGTCGGCGCCGGAACAGGGATGGTGTCCTACGGCTTCAAGGGTGGTATCGGCACTGCGTCACGGCGATTGCCGGAAACTGAGGGTGGCTATACGGTCGGCGTGCTCGTCAATGCGAACCATGGGCGACGGCCTGAGCTCGTCGTGGGTGGAGTGCCGGTTGGAAAACTATATGAAGCGCCTCAGGCGATGGCAGCACCACTCTCGCCCGGCCAAAGCGAGGGCTCTATCATCGTCGTCATTGCCACGGATGCACCGCTCGATGGCCGCCAGCTTACTAGACTGGCCAAGCGCGCCGCTCTCGGTCTCGCCCGCACAGGATCCACTGCGCGCCACGGAAGTGGCGATTTCATGCTGGCATTCTCCACGGCCAACGTCATTCCCCACTATCCCAAAGAACCGACATTTCAACAGACGCACCTGGCCGACACGCATCTGAACCCATTGATCACATCGACGGTCGAAGCCACAGAAGAAGCCATTCTTAACGCGCTGACCATGGCGACGACGGTTGTGGGGCGCGACAGCCATCG
>JACMLT010000196.1 GCA_014379455.1 Nitrospiraceae bacterium | reverse complement strand
ATTCAAGAGCTGCAGAAGGAGCTGGAAGCGCTGGTGCGGACCAGCGGACTGCAGGGCTTGCAAGACAAACCCGGCGGCATCTTTCTGAGACGCGCGGACATCATGCCCGAAGCTGATCGCATCCTGCTTCACGCCGTGGCGCGAGTGGTCATCGTTACCGAGCGTGGGCCACTAGAAGATCAACTCGAGCGTCCCGCCATTGAAGAACCATTGCCAGCCCCCTTCGTTCCCCGTCTGGCCTCCCAGACCTATCCCGAGCCAACTGTAGCCTTGCCGGAATTGACGTTCTTCAACGGCCTGGGTGGTTTTAGTCAGGGCGGACGTGAGTACGTGATAGTGCTCGGCGAAGATCAGTGGACGCCGGCGCCCTGGGCCAACATCATTGCCAACCAAAGTTCGTTTGGATTTCAAGTCACTGAGACTGGCGCAGGCTACACCTGGTCGGTAAACAGCCGCGAGAATCGGCTGACCCCGTGGTCGAACGACGCGGTAAGCGATCCCCCGGGGGAGATTATCTATCTGCGGGACGAAGACACGGGCACAGTATGGTCCACGACTCCGGCTCCGATCCGCGAGGCAGAGCCCTACACGATTCGGCACGGCCAGGGCTATTCAGTCTTCGAACACACCAGTCACGGCATCTCGCAAGAGCTGCTGCTGTTTGTGCCCCTGGAGGGTTCGGTGAAGATATCGCTGCTGCGCTTGCGCAATCGTACTGAGCGAAAACGGCGCCTCACCATTACAATTTTTAACGAGCTGGTGCTGGGCACGCAGCGTAGTACTTCCGCCCCGTACATCATCACCGAAATCGACACCCAAACTGGTACCGTCTTCGCTCGTAATCCTTTCAACAATGAGTTTGCCCATCGCGTCGCGTTTGTGACTACGAGTGAAAAGGTCTCCAGTGCTACCTGCGACCGCAAAGAGTTTCTCGGCCGGAACGGTACCCTCTCGATGCCCGCAGCCCTCCGGCGCGTGAGCCTCGCGGGCCGCGATGGCGCGGGATTAGATCCCTGCGCATCGATCCAGGTGACAGTCGAACTTGCGCCCCGAGAAGCTCGCGAGATTGTCTTCCTGCTTGGTGAAGGCGACTCAAAACAAGAAGCCCAGGAGCTAATCTCGAGGTTCACCCCTCCCTCAGCCATCAACGCGGCATTCGAGGCTGTGCTCTCTTACTGGGATGAAATGCTGGGCACGGTGGAAATAAGAACCCCCGACCTGGCGATGGATACGTTGCTAAACCGCTGGTTGCTATATCAAACAGTGGCCTGCCGAGTCTGGGCGCGCTCCGCGTTTTACCAGTCAGGAGGTGCCTTCGGTTTTCGCGATCAGTTACAAGACGTGATGGCTTTGGTCTATAGCAAACCGTCACTATCGCGCGATCAGATCCTGCTTGCTGCTGGCCACCAGTTTAAGGAAGGCGACGTGCAGCACTGGTGGCATCCGCCCACCGGACGCGGCGTGCGCACACGATTCTCCGACGATCTACTCTGGCTGCCCTTTGTTACGTCGTTCTACATTAATGTCACTGGTGACCTGTCTGTTCTCGATGAAGTAGTTCCCTTTCTCGAAGCGCCACTCCTCGGACCGGAAGATCACGAATCGTATATGCAACCTGTCGAGTCGTCTGAGGTGGGGACCATTTTTGAGCATTGTACCCGCGCACTCGATCGCAGTTTGGCAGTCGGCCCGCATGGACTGCCACTGATGGGCGGCGGTGATTGGAATGATGGCATGAACCGTATTGGACATCAGGGCAAGGGTGAGAGTGTTTGGGTGGGCTGGTTTCTCCACAATACGCTGGCCAATTTCTCGCCTTTCTGCGATCAACGAAACGAAGCCGCCCGCGGGGACAAGTATCGCAATCACATGCAGAGTTTGAAGAAGGCCCTCGAGGAGCACGGCTGGGACGGAGATTGGTATCGACGCGCCTATTTTGACGACGGCACTCCGCTGGGCTCGGTGCAGAATGAAGAGTGCCGCATCGATTCAATTGTGCAGTCGTGGGGTGTTATCTCCGGCGTCGCTGAACATCATCGCGCGGTGCGTTCAATGGCTGCCGTTGAAGAATATTTGATCCGACGGGGTGACGGTCTGGTCATCCTATTTACCCCACCATTCGACAAAAGCAATCTGGATCCGGGTTACATCAAAGGCTACGTTCCCGGTGTCCGCGAGAACGGCGGGCAGTATACTCACGCGGCGTTGTGGACCTTAATTGCGTTCGCTATGCTTGGAGATGGCGAGCGAGCCGGCGAACTGTTTTCCCTCTTGAATCCAATCAATCACGCCTCGACGCGCGCCGGGCTGCACAAATACAAAGTGGAGCCTTACGCGGCCGCCGGCGACATCTACGCCGTCCCACCTCACACCGGACGCGGCGGCTGGACCTGGTACACGGGCTCTGCGAGCTGGATGTATCGCGCGGGCCTGGAGTCCATTCTCGGTTTCCAATTGCGCGGGGATCGGTTAAAGATAGACCCCTGCGTACCACGCTGGTGGCGAGAATTTGAGATTATTTATCGACGCGGGCGGGCGACCTACCGCATCAAAGTCGAGAATCCGCTGGCTGTCCATCGCGGCGTGATCACTCTGGAGCTCGATGGCGCTTTGCAAACTGTTGCTGAAATTTCCCTGACCGACGACGGTCAAACCCACGCCGTGCGCATCGTGCTGGGCGAGAAACCAGCTGAGGTGCCGGAAAGATCGGAAGCGGTCGATAACGTGAAAGGACGGGCGAGCAGCAATCAATAGCAATCGCGCGCGAGAAGAGTTAAGAATTACCATCCTTTAAGACACTGGTCTAGAAATTTACATTCGAAGCTCCTGGAGGGTCTATGGGTGACGAACGCAGAAGACAAGGGACGTGTGCAGGCTTACATCGAAGTGTTGTGGGAGGCTTCGGGCAAATACGAGGCGCGAACCGGCGACATTCATACTGGCGGCTGCTTCATTGATTCGATTGGCGAGGTCGCAGTCGGTGAGATCATCCGTTTCAAGTTGCGTCTACCGAGCGAGGATTGGATAGATGTGAAGGGTGGTTGCTTATAGATACCCAAACGCCGGATTTGGCGTGCGTTTTTTAAGTATTTCCTCTGAGGCTGATCGAAAACGTCTTGAATGGCTTGTCAAAGCCGAAGCATATCGAGCGCAAAAAAAGGAATGAATGGGGCGCGAAAAGAGCGACCGCTGCAATTCCACTAAAGCCGCAGGAGAGGTCTCGACCATGAGGATTAAGGCCATCGCCAAGGTCGTATACGGATTTTTTGCCGCCGCCTTCTTGCTTGTTGGCATCACGGCCTTCGCAGCAGGAACGGGTCTGTTGCCGGAACCTTTACACGGCGTAGTCATGGACGTGGGCCATGGCGATGCTAATGCGCTTCACATCATTCAGGAGTTTGGAGCGTTCCTCGTCTTCATCGGTCTGATCACTTTCTGGTTCATGCGGCATTACGACCAAAGCCAGACATTCCATTGGGCCATGACCATTGCCTGGGGACTGATTGCTCTCGCCCACTGGTTCGATGTGCGAGGGTCCCGCAATTCCGTAATCGGCCCCATAATCAATTCAATTCCATTCATTCTATTCGCAGCATTGGGTCTGCTTCGCCGGAAGTCCCAGGGCCAGGCCCAGTCGATATAGCAGGGCGTTCAAACGAAATCGCAAAGGAGCGCAAATGGCACAACAAAGCAAAGGGCGACGAATCGCAGCCTGGATTTTGACCGGCCTGATTACTTTGGTTTTCGCCGCCAGCGCTGTCGCTAAATTGACGAAGGCAGGTACGAATCTTGAGAATTTCTACGACTTCATCATCACGGAGAACGCCCTGCTTCACCAGAATCTGCCCCAGCCTTGGGCCGCCCTCCTTACGTTTGACTTCCATCGCCCCCTGAAGCTGGGCTTCGTTTATTTTTCCGTAATGGATGAGCACCTGGCCGAGGTATTCGGTGGGATCGTTAGTGCTCGAACCGACGATGAAGCCGTCCTCAAAATAGATCCCCTTGGCCACTTTCCCATGGGTAAATTTCAGCGCTCCCGTCTTTCTACCTACTGGCAGAAACTGCAGCAGGTCCGAGACACTCATCGTAGTCAAATTGCCAATAATTCCCATTTTAATCAGTGATTCTGTTGATTTGGCGCTGGGCATCACTTAAACACGAGTGAGGAAATTCGCACGCGGGGAGGGCAAGCTGAAAACCGTTAGACTTGTCAGTCACGTCTTAGAGTACATGCGATTCGAATCGGGATTCAAGTATTAAATATTTGAGTTATTCTAATAGATGGTATCCGACCCCCATGCGACCTTATTGGGGGTTACGGATACTGAAAGATACATCCACGAAACCACACGAAGGCGTGTTCGTGTGACTTCGTGTGATTTTGTGGATCGTCTTCCTTTTGACTTAAGTCTAAGACTATGAGGGTCGGAGGATAACCGCGGTAGCAAATGCGGGGGGTGCGGGTACTACGAGTCCAGCCTCAGTTACATCGGGCTGTTGTGCAGGCCTGGCTCGGTTGATATAGGAAGTTGAGTGCGGTCGCTACCAGCAGCTTGATGCTGGCATTCAACTTTTGGAGTGCTGGGGTCACAAGCACAGACCCAATCCCAAAAGGACGGCTCAAGCCCCGCTAACTTGCAGGTCTGGAAGGCGGACCCTGTCCCCGCTCTTACGACGAAAATAAAAATCGTTCAGACTAACAACT
>JACMLT010000195.1 GCA_014379455.1 Nitrospiraceae bacterium | reverse complement strand
GTGTCCGACCCATGACGAAGCCGCAGCTCTTCACCGCCGTGTTTTTTGCTCTCCTTCTATTGCTTCTGTATCAGATCGCTCTGATGTTTCGGCCGTTTCTCTTTCCTGTCCTCTGGGCCGGGCTCCTTGCCCATCTCACCTATCCGCTCCATGTACGGTTCACCTCGGTTGTTCGCGGTCGGGAGGCCGTGTCAGCCTCCTGTCTCACCCTCTTGGTTCTGGCCCTCGTGGTGGTTCCGATTTCAATGATGGGGGTGTTACTGGCGCGCGAAGCGAGTACGGCTGAACAGGCCATTCGCGAGTGGATCGCAAGCGGGGCGCTCCAAAGGCTGCCGGAGCAATTACGCACATGGCCGGTTATCGGAGGGCTCCTCCAGCAGTTCAATGACAGGGTATTATTGACGCCGGATTCCTTGGAGCAAGCGCTTCTTTCGGCTGCGACATTCCTCAGTCGTTTCTTCCTTGATCAGGTCGGCGATCTGCTGAGGAACGCCTTTCTGCTGGTGACAGATTTCTTCCTCATGCTCTTTGCTCTGTTTTTTCTCTTCAAGGATGGGAAGCAATGGTTGGCGTCCCTTCAGGAAGTGATTCCCCTGGAGACGTCCCATAAGCAGCGAATTGTCGATCGCGTGGATCAGACCATTCGTGCCGTGGTGAAGGGGATAGGCGTGACCGCGATTGTGCAAGGTCTGTTGGCGGGGCTGGCCTATGGGGTCCTCGGAGTGCCGTTTCCCGTCGTATTGACGGCAGTGACAGTGATTCTTGCCCCGCTCCCATTCGGCGGGACGGCATTGGTATGGGGGCCTGTTGTCCTGTACTTCCTCACGGCCGGTCCGTTGTGGAAAGCGCTGGTCATGTTAGGCTGGGGAGTCGGCGTCGTGTCGATGATCGATCAGTTTCTTCGACCGTGGCTGATCGGGCAAGCCGTCCAGATCCCTGCGTTCTTCCTCGTATTCAGCGTCCTCGGCGGTCTGGCACTGTATGGCCTCATCGGACTTTTCGTCGGGCCGGTTCTGGTCAGTCTGTTGATGACCACGATCCAGATTTACCGGGAAGAATATCACCGTGCTGAAACTGGCCCACCAACTGGTCCTGCCACACCCTCCTAGTTCGAAAAAACCGTCGTTCGTGAAACGTGAAGCGTATTTTGCAAGCCGAGAAATTCTCCGTCTGCGAACGACGAGATATGAGAGACGAACGACGTTTCACGAGCGACGAGGGTGGCCCTGCTTTCTTGATTGATTCATTCCAGTGGAATGGTGATGGCGATCCCACCCATCACATCATTGAGCTTAAAGTCCCGTTTGGGGCTGAGCAGGTGCCCGTTGTGGCAGTCGACACAGGCCTGTGAGATGGCGAGATCGGGATAGATCGCCTGAAAGTATTGTTTTTGCCCACTGCTCACGATTCCAGTGACCGGCAGGTCTGGATTTTTCCTGAGAGACTCCAGCGCATTGCGCTCCAGGTCGCTCGCCGGCGCGTTGCGTCGGTAAATAGGCCAGAGACCGATCAGCCGATACCGAACCCCACTTCCGTTCTCAGCTGCCAGCTTGCCCGAATGCTGGAGAAACTGAGCCGGCAGCATGAGGGAGTTCTCCTGCTCCCAATGTTCGGACGCTGTGGTGACTCCCTTTGCCTGGAGTCGATTGACGATTTCTGTCGTGTATAGCGTGCGATCGGCCTTGATGACGGCATAGATATACGCAGCCGCTTTCTCGGGTGGAATACCGGACGATGGCGCGCGTTCCTTGGCAGAGAAGGCAGAGGGCTCCCACCACAACCCAGAGATTAGGACGAGGAGGGCTGTGGTGCCGAGCCAGACGTTGATTCGGTGCATGAAGCCTCCTGTGTGGGCGGCAGAAGTGGAATCGTCGGAAAGGTGACGATGCAGAAGGTGCCGATCCCTTCCTTGCTCTCGATTCTGATGTCCCCTCCGAATTTCTTGATGATGCGGCGTGCGACGGTCAAGCCGAGCCCGGATCCCTCGCCCTGCCCCTTGGTGGTAAAGAATGGGTCGAAAATTCTGGAGAGATGCTGTTTCGGAATGCCGGGGCCTGAATCCGAAATCGTGATCACGACAGACGTATCGGTGAGGGCCGTCGAAAGACCTATGATCCCTCGACCTTTCATCGCGTGCAGGGCATTCGTCAACAGATTTGTGAAGGCCTGCCTGAGTTGGTCGGGAAGGGCCAGGACACAGGTATCTCCCGCGTACGTTCTTTGAATGGCTAGTTCTGACGTGTCCATGCCGTCGGTGAGTGTGGTGATGGCCCGATCGAGTTCTTGTTCGAGGTGAACCGGTTGCCGCTGGTCCGATGTCTCGCGAGCTGTGACGCCGGTGAAGTCTCGAATGATCGAGGCCATTCGACGCCCGTGCTGGACGATGTCGCGGGCATAGGATCTGACACGGTCAAGGTTGGGTTCTTCTTCGATTGCTTCTCCCAGTCCGAGAATTCCAAAAAGCGGATTGTTCAACTCATGTCCGATTCCGGCGGTCAGTGTTCCTAGGCTGCCTGATTTCTCGGCCTGGATGAGCTGGTCTTGGAGGCGGCTCTCATCCGTCGTATCCCTGAAGACAAGGCCGATCCGATCCTCTCCCTGATTTCTCCCTGCCATGTGGAACCACTGATAGTGATACCGTCGGAGGCCAATCTGAATTTCTTGTCGGTGGCCTGGTCCCGCCGCACGCATCAGAGGGACCAACGGGTCACGGGCAGTATTGGTGACCGCGGCATCCTCTTCCCCTGATGCCGTCGTGGCATGTTCACCGTTCCCCGCACGTCGGAATTCTTTTCGCAGGTGCTCTCGCACAGCAGCATCGACGGGGAGTATATCGAACAACGGGATTGATTGGGCCGAATCAAGTATGGATTGAAAGGCCGTGCGTCCGACTTGGTTGATGTACTGCAGCTGTTCCTCGTGATTGACCATGATGATCGGGGTTGGGACTGCATCCAGAATTTCGTCCGTCGAGTGAAGCAGGGACTCCACTTGTTGGGTTTTGCTGGTCACCTGATCGGTCAGTCCCGCAAAGGCGGCCTCCAATTGGCGATTCATTCGATTGAATTCATCGGCTAGATCCTGGATCTCATCACCGGTCTGAATGTCGATGGGTTGCCGAAGCTCACCGCGCCCGATCGATTGTGCTGCTGCCTGTAATCGGCGCACCGGCTTGACGATACGATTGGCCGCAAGATAGCCAAGAGACGTCATCAATCCAACAGCGACGAGACTGAATACTGCCATCCAGGTGAGGAAGTGACGAATCGGGGCAAAAAGTTCGTCAGAGGCTTGCCACACGAAGGTGTGCCAAGAGCCTTTGCCTGGATCGCCACTGGCGGCACGGCTGGTTTCTGGCACCGGGGCGAATCCGATTATCGAAGTTGATTGTCCGCCGTGGCCATCGCTTGGCGCGCTGACCCAGCCTGGCTGAAGAGGCGTGACGAGCGGAATGAGCTGTGCGTCGGAAAGCGGGACACCGGTCGGCAGAATGGGGCAGCTCATGACGATGCCACGATGGTCGATCAACATCACATGCCCGGTCTTGCCGAAGCGAATGGGAGAGATCGACGGCGACATTAACTCTTTCGCGTCGATCACGCGATGGAGCACGCCGATGGCTCCATATCGGATGCGATCCATAATGGGAAGAGAAATGCTAATGACATAGGTTTGGGCACGTTCATCGAAGTGCACATCTTCGATGAAGAGCTGGCCGACTCCGCGATGGAAGGCGCCTGCCCACCAGGCCGTGTCTTTATTGGCATAGGGAGGCAGCGTGGTCGAGGCGGCAACCAGGTTGCCCTCAACGTCGGTGATGTACACCATCTTTGTGGCAGCTCGGACCACTTGCGGGATCAGTTGATCGGCTTCGCTCTTCGCTCCCGAAATATATTCTTGAATCAGGCCGGCGATGTTGCTTCCAGTGATGGTCTGAACTGTTGCAGGATCTTTGGCCTGCCACCCTCTTTCGAGCCGGTTCACCGTCCGATGCCGTTCATCTTCCGTCATGCCCAGCAGGGCATCGCGCCGTTGTTCAAGTTCACGGACGATGGAGGGGTCTGCCGCAATCCGTGCAGTTCGGGCGACTTCATCCGACATCAAGAGATCGATTTTTCGTGCGGTCTCCTCGGCCAGAGCCTTGAAGCTTTCGCCGCTGACAACCTGGATCTCGCGAGAGCCTTGCCAAAAGGCAAGACCGAGACCCACCATGAGGGGAACGACCCCCACGAGCAACATGGACAGAATCAGTTTGAGTTGGAGTCCCCATCTTGTTGTCGTTCGAGATGCGGGAGGTGCGGGACTCATGACAGGCGTCCTTGTCCGGCCGGCTCGGCGTTGGGAAAGGTCAGGGTAAAGGTCGTTCCCTTCTCGATCTGACTATCGACAGCGGTCGTGCCGTGCATTTTGTCGACGATGGTTTTGACGTTATAGAGTCCCAGTCCCGTGCCTTTGTCCGGAGCTTTTGTCGTGAAAAATGGCTCGAAAATCTCGGAGATTTTGTCCGGGGCAATGCCGCATCCCGTATCGGAGATCCGGACGTGGACTTGTCCGTCAAAGAGTTTGGTTTCGAGTGTCAGTGTGCCGCCACCGAGCTCCATGGCATGGACCGCATTGGTGATGAGATTGACGAGAACGTGGAGCAACTCATCCGGATTGCCTTTGACGGCGGCGCCTGGCTGGTACTGTTTGATCATCTCAATATCGTGAAGACTTGATGCGTATCGTGCGATCTTCAGTGCCTCGTCCATCTTTTCGTTGACCGACACCAGCACATCTTGGTGGGAGGATGCGCGACGTGAGTAGTGGGTGAGGTCCCGACAAATGGCACTCGTCCGTTTGACGGCTTCAATAATGTCCCGCGCTTGTTCGTGAACGGCGGTCAGGTCGCGTTCCTCTGTGAGATTTTCCGCCAGGCCCAAAATGAGTTGCAGGGGGTTGTTGATATCATGCGCGATTCCCGCGGCAAGTGAGCCGATTCCCGCAAGTTTTTCCGACTGGAGGAGCTCGGCTTCGAGCTTTGACTCATGCTGAATCAGTTTCCACAGCAGCCGGGAGGCCGATCCACTGAGGATGTCTGCGGCAGGAGGTTTATGGGCATGCAGATACCGCTCCATCTCCGGATCGCCCGTGACATCCATAATCAGGCTCACGCCATGATTGCCGATCAGGTCCGGCACATTGGTGGTCACGGGAATCTGGAGCTCACGCGCGCGTTGCAGCCCTGGCGCCGCAGGATTACGGTCTGCAATGCCGACGATCTCAATCGACGGGATGTGGTGCAGCAGATCTATCAGCGCCCGGCCACCGCGGCCTGCTCCCAGAATGGCGACTTTGGTATGGTCAGAGATCTCCACTCAGGCGGTCTCCGTGTGGCAGGGTTGTGCTTCTCTGTGCCGAGGAGAGCAAGGAGCGAAATATCTCTCCTCGCACAAGTAGGAACGGAGGCTCATTGTCACAGTTTTGCCAGCTCCCGCTGTTCTAACGCTCGGGCGACGGCCGACCTCAGCTTTTCTCCTTCGACCGGCTTGACGAGATAATCCACTACCCCTTGCCGGAGGAAGGAGGTCGCCATATCGGTATCCGGGAAGCCGGTCAGTACGATGAGCGGAACGCGAGGGTAGTTGCTCCGGAAGTAGGCGACGGCTTCGGCCCCATTGATTTTCGGCATACGAATGTCGCAGATGACGACGTCGAGGAGGAGCCGGTTTTCTCCAGAATTAATGACCTCGATCGCCTTCTCACCGTTTTCCGCTTCAAGGACTTCATAGCCGGCTTTCTGCAGCGTCATCTTCACGACTTTGCGAATATCGGGTTCGTCGTCTACTACGAGCACTCGCCCCTCGCAGGCCTCTCCCCCGATGAAAAACCCAGATTTGAACTCATCCATGGCACCCTCCTTGGTTGATAGGTAACTGTGATCGCGTTATGGGCGGCTCACATGTTCTTGCCCCACCTGAAACGCAATGCGCGTGCCAGCATGGCCCTACGGAAACAGATCAGATTTCGCTGCAAAGAGGAGTCTTAATGTGAAGTGGTACGAGTAAGCGTGCTCGATATCCACCACCATGTGCTGAAATCGACCACCAGCGTCAGAAGCCGTGCGAAAAAGTTGGATGGTCGCTCGGGTTTATTTGGTCTGTCTGGTCTTTCTGGTCCAACAAGACCAACCAGATGAGATAGGCCAGATCAACTCGTCCCATCAGCATTGCTCAGCTAGTTCAGGCTGCTCCGAATTGCCTTTCAGCCCGGCGCTGAGGTATTCTGATGACTAGGAGATTGGAGGGGCGATGATTACGCCAGATGTACTGACGGAATATGTGCGCAGGACGATGCCGGATGCCACGGTCACGGTCTCGGACCGGACCGGCACGATGAACCATCTCAAAGTGGTCGTGATCTCAGCAGCCTTCGCGGGGAAGAATCTGCTGGATCGGCATCGCTTGATCTATCAAGCGTTGGATGCCCCGATGAAAGACGGGCGGATTCATGCGCTCGAAATTACCGCTAAAACCACAGATGAACCCTAGGAGGCCGACCCATGGCAGATCCCATTCAAGAAGAAATTGACAAGGAAGTCGCCACGCACAAGATTTTGATCTACGGCAAGGGGACCAAGCAGATGCCGATGTGCGGATTTACGAAAGAGACGATACAGTTCTTCGATAAGTACGGGTACCCGTTTGAACTCATCGATGTCCTGTCTCAACCGACCAAGCGAGAGGCGCTCGCAAAAATGACCAACTGGCCGACCCTTCCCAAGGTGTTCATCGACGGTCAGTTTTACGGCGACACCGATGTGCTGGATCCGATGGCGGCCAAAGGCGAGATAGAGCCGCTGCTGAAAAAGGCATTCGGAAAGTAGGCCGACGGGTGGAAACTCCGCCGCCTGCACCTTCGAGGGCAGCCAACTAGCCCTTGCTCGCTCGAAGCCCATAAACTCGTCCAAAGCGACTCAAACAGTATGCGTTTCGCCGTTGCTCATAAAGAGCAACGGCCGCGAGCTGCGGCAAGTTGTGTCCCGCCCTCTCCGGTGATGTCGGCCTCCGTTTCCGCCCGTCAGCCTACTATTGTGGTTTCAGCAGCGGTTGGGAGAGAAAAAAGAAGAGAGATCTGCTCGCGCAACGCGAATATTTTCACCCGCCCACCCCGGTGCGCCAAGATACACCGATTGCCTCGCAGAAGGCCGTCGTTGGACGCGCGCAGTGAGAATATGCCAACCGCACTTGAGCCTTATCTAAGAACATTGATAATCAATCAACAAACTTATATAGTTCTGGCATGAAACGCCTGGAGTTCGTTGGCTCCAGCCTCGAAGACCTGAAAGAGTTTCCGGCTGAAGCCAGGCGTGCGGCTGGGTTTGAGTTAGGATTCGTGCAGCGCGGTTTGGATCCCTCGGACTGGAAGCCCATGAAAGAGGTGGGGGCCGGTGTTCGAGAAATCCGGATACACGTCCTAGGAGAGTGGCGCGTACTCTATGTTGCCAAGTTCGCGGAGGCTATCTTCGTGCTGCATGCGTTTCAGAAGAAGATACAGAAGACTAAAAGAGAAGACATCGAGTTGGCTTGGACACGCTACCGACAGATCGGAGACCGATCATGAAAAAGAAAATAACCAAGTCTAGCGGCAATGTTTTTGTTGACCTTGGCTTTGATCCGGCCGAGGCCACCGTGCTCCAAATGCGGGCGAATTTGATGAGCGACCTTCGCCTCTATATCGAGAAGCAGAAGCTCACCCAATCTGATGCAGCCAAGCGCCTCGGCATTGCACAATCCCGCGTCTCTGACCTCGTACGTGGCAAATGGGATAAGTTCAGCCTTGAAATGCTGATTACGCTTGAAGCGAGGATTGGGCGCACAGTTCGCGTAGAATTCGCGGCGTAATTTAGCAGCTGCCAAGTCAGACTACGATTCACACGGCGGCTTCTATGAGCAAAACGGATAACCAAATGTTGGAAGTCGGGATCTTAAAAAGCCTGTGGCGGAAAAATCAGGACGGTCGTTGGTGCGTTCACGATTTAAAAGGACTCATGCTCAAACCCCGGGCAGGCTTTGATTCAGATTTCTTCCTGTACGAAAGCCAAATGGAGTTGATGACCTCGAGTCCGGCGACAAACAGCGTTCACGAGCTTTTCACTTCGTTCGGCTCAACAGATTTTCTGATGAAGCAAAGCATTCTCCCGGTCGTCGTCTGGGTCGAAGGTGAAAGCTTTATCAGATGTATCGGGACAGCTTTCGTGATCAGCTGTATCGGTTATCTCATCACGGCCTGCCAGGTTCTTCTCGATCCACAAGATCGAAACTACGGGAAAGTTGTGAGCGGTGGTAATGCCCTCAGATTTATGGATGGCATGCGTATGGGCGTTTTGATACCTATCAATCCGGCCTATGGGTACACGGGCAACCGATTTGTTCCATTTGAGCAGTCTTGGTATTGGGGGGAATGGAAAGATAGCCCGCTTCTGCATGAGGATGAAACTTTCGACATCCTAACCGACATTGCCATCTGCAAAATACCCTTGATGTCTGATGGGACAGGATATCAGCCACTTAATCTTTCGCTAAATCGCTTTGTCAAAGGGGAGGAGGCATTCGCCTTTGGCTACGCGGAAATGAATGACATATGCATAGAAAGTGAAGCTGGAAGGCTAATGGCCCCAGACTTCGAGCAAAATTTATATGTTTCTGTCGGAGAGGTAATGGATGTGTTTCCCAACAATCACCAACAAAAGGATGTGCCAACGCCGGGGCCCTGTTTCGATTTCCGGGCAAAAATACCCGGCAAGATGAGCGGCGGACCGATACTTGGTGGTGATGGCGCCGTCGTAAGAGGGGTCATCAGTCGCAGTTTTTCCGGTGAAAAACACGCCTACGGCGCGATGCTCGGGTCGGTGATGCAGCTATCTCTTGCGCAAGACAAGACCTTAAGACAAATGATGAATTCAGGTAACGAGGGAATCACAAAAATTCAAGGCGCAGGGCTATAGCAGGGTCATGGCCAGGCCTAACAACGTGTTGCAGGCGACGAGCATGAGGCCGCGCGTGCCTGGAACACGCATGTTGCGAAGAAAAAAGAGAAATATTCTACTTTTTCTCTCGGTCGATCCGGTCCATCCTCACTTGCGCATGTCGGACAAATTCTTACTGCAATGCTCCGTCCAAGCTTGCTCATACACGTCACTGCATGGGGTGAGGACGCTGAACCTCACCTGCGCGCGTCCAACGAGGGCCTTCGGAGGCCGCGCGTTGCGCGAGCACAGGAGATCATCAGGTTCCATCTCCTCTTCGGCTCCAAACATCTATTTCAAGGGAGTGGTCGAGGCTGCCCTTTACTGCGCGCATCGAACGAGCACTTTCTGAATGTGCGCGTTCTGCGAGCAAGAAGGGCACCTGACCGCTCCCGCCCCACCCTCACCTTTTCGCCTCCGCCGGCGGCCAATTCAATTCGGCGTGCCGACCGCAGTAGAAGCAGGAAAGGCGATAGCGGGCTTTGCGTCTTGGATTCGGCATGGAGGTAAAAGTGATGGGGGTGTCATCGAAGGGGCATGTGGGTTGATCGTGGAGGAGATGCACTTCAGCCATCATCGTGATCGAGGCGCCGTCCCACGGTGGGGTTGGCTGTTCTTTGCCGGTAATCTGTTCCTTCGTATGACACTGTTTGCACTCGGCCTCATACGTCTTGATACGGGCGAGATGAAGAGTGTGGTCGGTCAAGTTCATTGCTCCGCCGCAGCCAGGCTTGGGACAGGTGAGATGTTCGTGCTGTAAGGCCTGGACAAATCGACCATGCGCTGTCCGTTCTTGTTCTGATTTCATAAAACCTCCCTCATATCCTTCCTCTTCGTCACTCCCAGAAGGCGGGACGACCTTGGCTCAACTGCGCGCGTCCAACAGGACCTTCTACGCTTCCCCTCTACACCCCCCATGCCCCGCTGATTTGAATGTTTGCTCCATTCACGTAGCGAGCTTCGTCGCTCAGGAGATAGCGTACTGCTGCCACGGTGTCGTCCACGGTTCCAATATAACCGGCTGGGATGCGTTTGGTCATACCGGCGAGTTCTCCTGGTGGCGCACTGCCTGAATCGATGAAGCCGGGCGAGATGGCATTGACAGTAATCCCGTGGGGTGCAAGCAGTTTGGCCAGTGTGCGTGTGAGAATCAAGACGCCAGCCTTGGCGATGTAATGAGCCGTGACGTCCGGCTGTGAAATCATCTGATCGGCATTGGCCATGCTGAAGCTGATGATTCGGCCGGATTTGCGGGCCTTCATCTCCGGTGCGACGGCTTGCGCGAGATAGAAGATGGGATGGAGATTGCCGTCGAACATCTCGTTCCAGCCATCGACCGTTTCCTCGAACAGATTCACACGATGGTAGGGGCCGGCGCCGTTGATCAGCGCATCGATCCGTCCCCACTGCTGTTCGACTTGGGCCACGAGACCTTTGGCCGCCTGAGGGTGTGACACGTCACAGCGAATCGAGAGTGCACGGCCTCCACGACTAGTGATCGCGTCGGCTGTGGCGGTTGCCTCTGCTTCGCTCGTACGGTAGCAGATAGCGACCGACCACTGTTGTGCCGCCAGGTCGAGCGCGATCCCCCGTCCGATGCCTTTAGCCCCGCCTGTGATGAGTGCCACCCGCTCTGTCATAGGTGATCCCTTCCGTGGTTGGCGTGCCGGTCGTGTAACTTATCGAGTCTTGAGTCTGATCTCGAGCAGCTGCAAAGTGCCGGCTGTTCGCATGGAGAAGGTCCGGTTTTGTTTGGGCTTCTTGTTATCCTCTCGGCACTCTGCGATGAGCGACTGCAAGTCCGCGATCGTATCCACGTCGCGCCAGGCGGTGGTCAGTCCGACAGACAAGCCTAATGTCATGGCCTGTTGCTGTGTGACGGGGAGGACTTGATCGGTGGACCAGGGTACCCCGGCAAAGAGCTTTTCCGCCGGCTGTGTGAGGCCGATGAGGTAGTACCCACCATCGAGGGCCGGCCCCAAGACCACGTCCGAGCGGCCTAGCATTGCGAACGCCTCTTGATAGACCGACAGAGGCAAGGTCGGTATATCGGCCCCCACGATGATCACCTGCTTATAGCCTTTGGCGAAGAGGCTGACAAAGGTGTGGTGCATACGCTGACCCAGATCCTTTCCGACTTGATCCAACAAGCGGACGCCCTGCCGTTCTTCCATAATCTTGAAGAACACCAGCTCCGAGGAAGGTGCACAGGCCAAGTATCGATCGAAGGGAAGCTGCAATTTGGCAACGGCAAGTTTGGTCCGTTCCAACATGTCGAGAACGAAGCTGCCGTGCAGTGTCGCCGCCTCGTCCGGTGTCAACGGCGGACAGAGCCGTGTCTTCACCTCACCCGGGATCGGAGCCTTGGCGAAGATCACCAGTGCGGCTTGGTGAGGGGTGAGGGGTGAGGGGTGAGGCGATGGAGAGGAAGGTTGCTTCATGAGTTATCGCACCGATCCATACCATCGACTCAGTGTATGAGGGCTCATTCCGACCCAATACAGGAATCGTAAGGTCCCCATCAAGAAGATCGTCCGCAAGGGGCCCTGCTGTTCCCAGCGACGAAAAGAGGTGGTCACGGTTGCGGTGAGGGCTGCGGTTCTTCCCTTCCGCTTGAGCCTACGGGAGAACTCGATGTCCTCCATCAACGGCATGTCAGTGAAGCCCCCCATCTGTTCGAAGACAGATCGGCGCACAAACAGGGCCTGATCACCGGTGGCGAGGCCGCTCATTCTCGAACGCCAGTTCATCGTTTTGCTGATCATGGGTCCCCACATCGATGGGTGATCGAACTGGACATCAAACCGTCCCCCTACCATCTGTTGATCCGCCAGTACCGTGTCGATCACTGCTTTGGCATCCTGTGGAAGCTGTGTGTCGGCATGGAGAAAGAGAAAGACCTCTCCTCGTCCGGCCTTTGCGCCTTCGTTCATCTGCCGGGCACGTCCGGGTGGAGCGGTCACCCAATAGACAGGACTGAGGGCTGATGACTGCATGTTGAGTCGGTATGATTCGAGGCGTGCGGGAGTCGTATCGGTGCTTCCTCCATCCACCACGATGAGTTCATCGAAGCCGAGCGTGGCGGTGTGCGCGAGTGTCGGGGTGATCGCCCGTTCCTCATTCAGTGTGGGGATGATGACCGAGATTGGCATCGCCATGGCAGAGCTAGGCGCGTTTTTTCGGCTCGTAGAACATGAAATACATAACGACCACCACGGTGGACCAAAACAACACTTGCTTGTGCCAGAAGAGGACTTCCCCATAGTGATAGAAGAGGGCTGCGAGCAAGAGAGCCCCGCCGATGAGGCTATAGCGGAACGTCACATTTTCGACAACCGAGTTGGCCCACACGGCGACACCCGCGAAATAAATCATGAACGGAATGACGTCGATCTCGAATCCGCCGCTGATCGAGAGAAAGACGTCGAGGAACCCGAGAAAAATGAGGGCAATGCCCACGATCATCCCGGCGACACGCAACTGGTTGTCGCCGCCGGAGTCGTCTTCCTGCTCGCGGCGCTCCGGCTCGTTGGTCGGTTCTGGCGGCATGGTCACGTAGTTCCTATCTGTTCGTACAAGGTCAGAATTGTGAAGAACGGCTTGCAGGATGCTCAAAATGGCCGTCCAGCGTGGCCGCAGCGAGCGAAGAGGCGAGGCGTACGCTTCGGTACGTTGAGCCTCTGAGCGACGCGAGAACAAAGCTGGCGGACTTTCTCAGCATTCTGCTATGCCTTAAAATGTTTGCTCAAGGTCAGCCCTTGGCGCTGATACGAGGATCCGAGTGCCGTGCCATAAAGCTGACTGGGGCGTGCGAGCATCCTGTCGTATACAACCTTAAAAAAGGTTTGTCCATCATGGATCAGGAAGGGCACGTCGTGGGGGCGGACCTCCAGCACCACTTGGGTGCCGTGCAGCTCGCCGCGGCCGTACCCAAACCCCGGATCGAAAAACCCGGCGTAGTGGGTTCGTAACTCGCCACAGGCTGCTTCAAAGGCGACCATCTCAGCTGCGTAGCCGGCAGGAACGCGAATCCGTTCTTTCGATGCGAGAATGTAAAATTCCTCCGGCTCCAACAGGAGGCTGTTCTGCCGGTGGCGGTACAGGGGTTCCCAAAAATCGAGCGCGGCATAATGGCCGACCTTCGACAGATCAATCACATGGCTATTCTTCTTGGCCCGATACCCGATAATCGGCGAGCTGTCTCGGTCGTCACCTTTTAGATCGATGCGGAGAAACAGACCGCGGTCCGTCCGGAGATCGCGGCTTCCCAGCGCGGGCTTTGCGGGGAGATTGTGGTAGAGCAAGGGTTCTCGGGTGTGGAGCGTCTGAAGTGATCGGTCCGACACCGTCGCGTCGCCTCGGATGAAGCGAATTTGATTGAGAGAGTACCCGGTTTTTACCTTGATGGCAAACGAACGGGGAACGATTTCCAGATAGAGGGGCCCGGAATAGCCGGCTCGGATTTCATCGAACCCGGTATTGAGATCCGTCACGACACGGGTAAAGACGTCCAGCCGTCCGGTCGTACTCTTGGGATTGGTTCGTGCCCGGATGGCTTTGGGGAGCGTGACACGTTCCAGCAGCGGGACCAGATAGACATGACCTTTTTCGAGGATGGCCCCTTCGGTCAAGTCCATCTCGTACATCACGAGGTCGGATTGGTAGAAGTCCAGAATATTCAGTCGGCTCGTGATCTCGGACAGCTCCGGCAAAAAGCTGCTGATCAGTCGATAGGCTTTGCGCCCAAGCCGTAGGTCGAGACTGGCCGGCTGGATTTGGCGGTCTTCAATCGGGATGTCGGCGTGGATGGCGCCGTTCGCGATCAGTTGCGCAATCTGTTGGTAGGGCAAAATGCCCTGCGTGGTGCGGGTGCTCACAGGTCGTCATGCTCGCCATTACTGCACGACCCGAGTGTTGGTGCTGCGCTCACCATCGGCAACTCTCGCGCAGACCCTTGCTGCGGTTGCGGATAGTGGAAGGCCTTGTTCTCGTAGTTCTTCAAGAGGACTCCTGCAGCATCCATGTGCACCATGTAGTCGCCAGGGAGCAAAGGAATCTTGCCGCCCCCGCCCGGCGCATCGATCACAAAGTGTGGGACCGCCATCCCACTGGTGTGGCCCTGCAACGACTTGATGATATTCAACCCTGTTTCCACAGTGGTGCGGAAGTGATTCGTCCCCTTGGTCAGGTCCGCCTGGTAGAGATAGTAGGGTTTGATGCGAGCGAGCAGGAGCTGGTGCATCAATCGTTTCATAATGTCCGGGTCGTCGTTCACGCCCTTGAGCAGCACGGTTTGTGCTCCAAGCGGCACACCGGCATCGGCCAACATGCCGCAGGCTGCTTTGACTGCCGGGGTCAGTTCGTCCGGGTGATTGAAATGCAGGTTCATATAGATCGGGTGGTATTTCTTCACGATCGCGCAGAGTTCCGGGGTGATTCGTTCCGGTAGCGTGCCGGGCACCCGGGAGCCGAGGCGAATCAGTTCTAGATGCGGGATCGTGCGCAGGGCTTTGAGTATCCGCTCCAGCAAATGATCAGGCAGGAGCAAGGGGTCGCCGCCGGAGAGAATGACGTCGCGCACTTCAGTATGTTCGCGCAGGTAAGCGATGGCTTGGTCGAGCTCGCCCTTCTTGAGGAATCCTGGTTTTCCGACCAGCCGTTTTCTCGTGCAAAACCGGCAATAAATCGGGCACTGATTCGTGACCATCAACAGGACGCGATCCGGATAGCGATGGACGAGATGCGGGACCGGACTCATGAGATCTTCTTCAAGCGGATCGTCTTCCGCTCCGAAGTCGTCCATTTCGGCGATGTCCGGGACCACTTGCTTCCAAATGGCGTCGCCTTTTTCTTTAATCGTCGCCATCACCGTGGGGGTAATGCGCATCGGATAGTCGCCCACGATGGCTTCGATTTCTTTTGCATCGACACCGAGCCGGTCTGCCAAGTCCTTTGGTTTGACAATGCTGTCGGCGAGTATGCGTCTCCAGGCTTCCATGCGCGCTCCTTTACTGTCGAGTAGACAGCGGTTTGCCGGCGTTAGTGGCCGGTGATCCGCTCCTGTCCGTACGCCTGATCCAGATGATTGAGGATGTCATCGGTTTCCGTCAGCACAATCTCTCCATCCTTGAGGACCGGAACATAATACTGGCCTGAAACTTCGTGGACCACTGTGCGCATCGGGCGGGAGTCTGGCACGACGACCTGCGCGTATTCGATGTGGAGTTCAGCGAGTTTTCGGCGCACCACTTCACAGTCTGGACACCAGGCGACGTGATACAGCGTTAACGACATCGTTCAACGATCTGAGTGCTCAGTGCTGAGTCCTGAGTGTTAAGTTCTGCCTTCCGAGTCTGAGCCTCAGCCCTAGCATTCAGCGCTCGCGTCTCTCGCGTCTCTTGTGACTGCGCACGGCACCATGACGGCGTCTTTCATGCCGTGAATCACTTTCTTGTCTGCCGAGCATATCGTTGCCAGGATACCAGCCAACTCAACCTTTTCGCCACTCACGAAATAATAGGGGGAAAGCCTGGCACGACCGGACATTCGACTCATCTCGTTGTTGACCGGATCGAAGTAGTCGAGTTCATACAGGCGGCCTTTGTGAAACTCCTGCAAGATATAGGGTGTTCGAGGAAAGGACGCCAAGG
>JACMLT010000194.1 GCA_014379455.1 Nitrospiraceae bacterium | reverse complement strand
TTGGTACGCCTATGACTCGGTCACTGAAGCCAGGCCGTCAATCATGCCATACATGGATGGGTACAACCGAGCCAGGCCCCATTCGAGCCTGGGCAAGCAAACACCTGATGAGGCGTATGCCGTGAGGCTGCCGACGGGTAACCTGGCAGCGTAAGCATCAGCAGAGACTCCACGTAAGAAACTCAGGCTGCTGTACAAACGGATGGGGCCACTTTTAGCTTGCCGTTGAGTTTCGCTGCGTATTCCTTGACCGCGAGAGCCTTGTGGGCCGAAAGTCCCTCGATGATCAGATGCAGGAGTTTCCAATATCCCCGCAGCATCTCGCGCAGCAGATCCACTAACAGCGGGCCGGTCAAGGCGCCCACATAGGTGCGACCCAGTAGAGCGCCTTTCGCACTGATGCTCTGACGCTGGCCGAAAACTGACACGATCGACTGCTGGCCCTTGGGACCCCACTCTTACCGTGGACTGCATCGGCGCAAAAGCCTGACTCATCCCAGAAATAGATCTTTCCCTTATCCCACTTGGCCGTGCGCACAATCGTGGGATACGTCTCACGCTGCTAACAGGCAATCGCATCAGGATTACGTTGATACGCCCGCTGCAAAGGCTTCTGCTTGAGCAGGCCAGCAGCGAGCCGTCGAGGCCAGGCTCAACCGTGTGTCAAATCGCTGGACCATCAGTTCACACGCGATCTAGCGCGTCCACAAGCCAAAGCCGAATCCGCACTGCCGTGGACTCTTCCTATGAACCCAACGTGTTCCTGCCTCGCAGTCAGGGTGCATGGGCGTCCGGTCGCGGGGCTGGTCTCAAGCACGAGGAATCTCTAACCATGTCCTCACGCACGCGCTCCACCGCATCATGCAGGTGGTCTCCAGGGTCCTGTGATCCAGCGTCCATCCGTCTCGCATCATGACGGACCGGAGTATGACAACAACAGCAGCTGTTGTTGTCATACTTACTAACGATGAGTCCCTCGTTCAGCACAGAATTTGAGCGAGGAAATATATGGCAGCTGGTTTTATGGTAGCGTGTCTTCGCAACGATTAATTTCAACCATGCATACAACACACGGCTTACAAACCACAGCTCGGCGATGGTGGTGTCGACACGACTGCGGCATATCCCCTATTACAATTTATGTCATTAGCTAAATATCCCATTTGACTCTCGCCATGACCCATGGTACGCTGGGGCGTTGTAATGAGTTAGCGCTAGCCTTCGCGTGTATCGAATTTCATATAATTATTTCAGCGCGACCACTCTTGAATAGGTATTGCGCTTTCGTTCCTTCACTTTCTACGCGTAGATGCCGGACGGAAAGATGGATGGAATGCGGTATTTCTATCTGATTCCCCTTATCTCCATCAAACAGTATTCCCCAATGGAGACACCCAGTTCTATAAAGGAGCCTGTATGAAACTATCCTCTGGGTGGCGAGCCGACAAAACGAGAAAGAACCGTGCACGGGCGACACGAAAACCAAAGATTCGGTGGGAGGTGCTTGGCCTTTCCAATCCTATTGATAATAGCTCGATAACCTCAATGGAAGACATCCGTCGGCAAGTATCAAACATGGCAAGCCGTGGGTTTGGCCAGGGCACTCGGTCACGTACGGCTGAGCGAGAAGCCAAGACCACTGGCCATACTCCTGACTCAAACAGCAAGAGACGTCGCGGTGCGGCAGAGTCATCGTAATCATCAATGAAAATGGGAAATACCCAAGATAAACAGCACGCAATTGGCGACTTAATATGAGTTGCTAGGCAAAGGAGGGCGCCATCGGACGAGCAGGAAAAACCACTATCGCAAAACGTGATCGTGAAAAATCAAAACAAATCCAGCGGCGCGAGAAAGATGCCCGTCGAGAACAGCGTAAGACTGACAAGCCTGTTCGCCCACTGAACATAGAGGGAGAAGATCCAGATTTGGCAGGGCTTCAATGGGGTCCCCAAGAGCCCCTGTATTAAAGGTACCGGGAAGGCAAGTCTCATACGTCACTCTTCTCTACCGCTGCTTCACAAATTGGTTAGCAGCTAACGGCTTTCTGAAGTTGTTGGGTGGCGATTTGGCGATATCTGCGCTCTCGTTAAACCAGCTTACCTCCCAATGGATTAGGCCGAACAGCCCACCCCCAATCGATTATGTCCGTTCCAGATCTCAAAACGCAGATCTGATTCTGTGTCAAGGTTTGGATTTCTTCAAAAACCAACAACCAGTTCCGTCAATCTATCTCTAAGGCCTTCCCACTGGGAAAAACTCAAACCCTTCTCTTCCTCGCACCCAACCCATCAATATTGTGGTCTAGCAGGCTATTCACAAATCCCTCTTAGTCTCGACGATTTTATGATACAAGCTGCTCCATCAGGATGGCCATGCCGATGATGGGTACATCCGATCCCTAACCATCGACGTTCTATCACATCAACCTGGAGCAGTTTGTAGCCGCGGAGCACCCGATGAGGCGAATCCAACCATTTATCGGCACCAGCCGAATCAGGACGCTCTGCGAGCCACTCTAATACGAGGTGGGCCACCCGTCGATTCTGCCTAAACAGCTCTTTCTGGGGCTCCTATGCGAGTATCGTCTAGCGTGACCTCCGAGCGAGCTATGGTGCGCGAGCTGATTGGGAATCTGGTCCTTCACTGGTTTGTGGGGCTGGATTTGGACACGGATCTGTGGGGTCACTCCACGTTCTCCCAGAAGCGGAAGCGGTGGGTTACGGCGAGCGGGCTCCTTGAACAGTAGTTTGATGAGACCCTAGCCGTCAAGCAGAAACTGGTCTCCATGCATACGACACTCGACGGCACGCCCTTGCCGGTGAATGCGTCACAGAAGAGCTTTGTGCCGATCGAGGTGTTTCGAAGCCGGTGGACTACAAGGAGCGGATCCGGTCATTGGATCACCCGCAGGACCAAGACCCCGGCAATTCGACGATCACATTTCGAGAGGAGCGCTGCTCGAATCAGACGCATGTGCCGACGACCATTCCCGACACGAAATTGGCCAATAAGCAGAACGGGACGGTCGCGATGGTGGGCGACACTGTCAATGGGTTGATGGAGAATCGCCATCAGCTCATTTTGGGGATCACTATAGAGTCGTTCCGATGGCCGGCATCGGAGAGGAAAGGCGTGCGCGGATTGGTCGATGCGTGTCATCACCAGCACGGGCGGCACTCACACGGTGGGCGCGGACAACGGGTATGTTACCAAGCCGTTCCTGACGGCCCTCTTCCTGCGGCGCGTCCGACCGCACCTTGCGGCCAAGATCACTGGATAGGAACCGGTCCATCAAAGGTGCGACGGATGAGCCGGACGACGGGCTACCTTCTGTCGCAGCGGGCGCGCAAGAAGATTGAAGAGCTCTGAAGGGATGCGAACTGATGCCACGGATTGCATCGCTTTCAGCGGCGTGGGTTGCGGCAAGTCAGAGATGAGGCCTACTATCTAATGGGATGGCTGCTGCATGTGAAGCAGCTGGCGATATTACCGCCAGCTCCGGCCAGGGGGGCGAGTGAGAGACGTTCCCTAGCAGCGACACCCTGGACCACGAACAGAACAATCACTCGGCGAATTCGACACAGTAAATCTTCAAAAACGGCAGTTTGTCAAAAGCCTACTAGTATAATGACCCTGCTCTAATCTGTCACACCGTTTCCCCTATGAGTCAAAGCACATCACTTCTCCCTAGCTCGCCGCAAGATTTTGTCATTTAAAATCAAGACATCCTCTGATGCGACAAAAGGATCAATTGATAACGGCTTTGGCCCTTCTCTGGACGCCCCACTGCTGACGATCACCTCTGGGTCGCTCAGACGTCCTCAAATACAACCGATCATTAAGGCTTGGGCTTCCCTCTGCTAATGGCAGAGAATTCCCCAATAACGTTTCGATCGCGCATAGCTGAACACGGTCCTCAAATGTCACAAAACTGGTGGCTCGCCCAGTCATCTTCATCCGAGCTGTCCGTCCAATACGATGAATATAGTCCTCCGGGCAGTTTGGCAAATCATAATTGACCACATGGCCGATATTGGCCACATCAATGCCTCGGGCTGCAATATCCGTCGCAACAAGAATTCTGACCTGCCCTCGTTTAAATCCATCCAGAGCACGAAGGCGTTGGGGCAGACTTCTATCTCCATGAATGACCGCAACGCGATGACCGGCCTGTTCAAGCGCCTGCCCAAGTCGATCGACCCGACTCTTTGTCCGAGCGAATATCAGGACTGTCCCTCGTTCCATCGCCAGCAACGACACCAACAGCTTCGTCTTCTCCTGAGAGGTCGTATGATGCACCATCTGCGTCACACCTTCAGCTGTTGTCGAGGCAGGCGTCACCATCACACGTACAGCTCCACTCAGACTTGTTTGGACCAGGTGGGTCACATCCGTCTGAATCGTAGCGGAAAAAAGTAAGGTCTGTCGCTCGACCGGCAACGCGTCAAGGATCTGATTAATCTGTGGAGCGAAGCCCATATCAAGCATACGATCGGCTTCATCGAGCACCAGAATTTTCATCGGAGCCAAATTGACCGTCCCATTCCACATATGGTCCAGCAAACGTCCCGGCGTGGCAACCAGAACATCGGGGCGTTGGCGTAATCCTCTGATCTGCGCCTGCATATCGCTTCCACCCACGATGACCGTGGCAGAGATGCCATGGCTTCGACCGAGCTTTTCGATTGAGCCATAAATCTGCAAGGCCAATTCTCGGGTCGGTGCAAGAACCAAGGCTTGCGGCTGACCTTTCGGCAAGGCTGCGAGCCGTTCGACTATGGGGATAACAAATGCGGCTGTCTTCCCCGTGCCGGTTTGTGCACAACCAATGACATCCCGGCCCTCAAGAGCTGGTGGAATGGCTTGAGCCTGAATGGGAGTGGGAACCACCAAGCCCGCTGCTGTCAAATCCCGCAAGAGCGGTTCAGACAGACCCAGCGTATGAAAACTCGTATGAACAGAAGTATGCAAGTCACGATCCTTTCAGTGTGATCGCATGAAGACAGGATCAGAGAACCGAGGGGAGAGAAACCAGGAAGGCATCAACTCCGACAGGATCTGGTCGCGATGCGATCGCGAAGTCCGTTATGGTGTATACAGCGGTGCCGCCGGACTACTGCGACACCGAAGTCGAAATCATCGTACAGCAAGCCCTCTCTGCCGTCAACTTTTATGAAAAGGCTCTGTAGAGAGCACATCATCTGTCTGGTTTTTGTAGCCCGAGATCTGTCCGGGTGAGGGTGGTCCCTCAAGGAGGGCCACGAGGACGCGGGTACGGGTGCGACAGGAGGTGAGACCGCTGCGGTTCGAGGCGCGCGATGAGCGGCGACAGCAACGGACCCTGACGA
>JACMLT010000193.1 GCA_014379455.1 Nitrospiraceae bacterium | reverse complement strand
TTGCCTGAAGAGATTGTGCCGCCGGCGCGGCAACCGATTGCCGATGCATTCGAAGGCCAGCGTGGCATCCTGCGCTAGGATGGAATCGTCATGACACATTTCAGGGACCTCCTTATTCTAAGTCTTGGACGAGGCCTCCAAGTTCTCGCCGGCTTTATCACGATCAAGGCTGCGACCACCCTGTTGTCCCCGAGCGATGTCGGAAGCATGAACCAACTGATGAGTATTGCGATCCTAGGAACCTCAGCCTTACTGATACCCGTAACGGCGTATATCGGTCGAGGGTGTCACGAATGGATGGATACTGGAACATTAAGTCGAAGGCTTGGCTCATATCTATTCATTGTCCTGGCTGTCGCGCCGCTTCTTGGTTTGGTTGCCTGGGCGATCCAGAGCCAGTGGATATTAGTTGTGGGTGTGGAGGCGGCTTGGGTTGGAGGCTTGGTGGCGCTCTATACGGTGGGATTTTCACTCCACACAATGGGGACATCAGGGCTGAATCTGATTGGCCACAGGTTACTTTACGTCCTGTTCGGGAACATCGCGGCATGGGGGGGGCTAGTCTTGGCGGTGTGGTATTCGAATGGCGAAGCAAGCTCGGAGACGTGGTTGCTTGGAATCTTTTGCGGATTTCTTCTTTCCTCCCTTTCCTATGCGCTCTTAGACCGGTATGCCAGAGCGAGGGTTCCTGTGCAGTCCTCTGATGGGTCAAAGGTGCTTCCATTCGACTGGCGGACTCTATTCATGTTTGTGTGGCCGCAGGCAATGACATACGCACTTTGGTGGATCCAGTCGCAAAGTTATCGATTCGTTCTGACCTGGGTTGCTGACATTGCAACGGTTGGGTTGTTTGTGGCTGGGTATATGATTTGCTCAGTCCCTATGCAGACGTTTGAAAACGTATTCAACGAGTTTTATAGTCCGACGTTGTATCGAGGGCTGAAGGGGCAAGGCAGGGAGGGGATGGCGCGGGCATGGAATGCATATGCTGCGGCCTACATTCCTGCCGTCATTCTCTTTGGCGCGTTCTTGGCTGGGAATGCAGCCTTCATGGTGAAGCTCCTCTTGGGTGACCAGTTTCAGGTAATCACGCCGATTCTCATGTGGCCTGCATTGACTGAAACATTTCGGGCTATCACGTCGACATTACATCAGCTTGGTTTAGCGAAGATCGATATGACCGTCAATGTGTTGCCTGTCGTGGTGGGTGCGCTCGTCGCGCCCACACTCGTGTACTTTCTGGCTCCCTATGAGCCGCTGTTAGGGACGGCGTTGGCGCTCTTGACGGCAGGGGTGGCTGTATTTGCCGTGGTCATTCCCATCAGTTGTCGTGCCTTGCCAGTGGCATGGCCTATCCGACGGATCATGTATGCGCTAGCGTTAGGTGTTCCACTCTGTCTCGTGGGACGGTTGATGGGTGTGGGGTTAGGTGAGTTATCTGGAAGTAAGGCCGTGGTCGCGTTGGTGATCTCAGGTCTAGTGTTGGTGCTTTTTCAGTATATCATGGCGAAAGAATGGCTCCACGAGGTGCGCCATGCGGTAGGAAGAAACTCATGAAGACGCCGTGGCGTATCACCATCAGGGTGCCGGTTCTCAACGCTGACTCCTTCTACCATTAGCGCTGGATTCTTACCGGCGTAAGACTATCAGAATTTCTGGATCATGTTTCTTGCAATCAGTCGACGGATAGAGGTGAGGTATGGAATTGTTGCGCCCCAAGGGTTTGCTGCGATCATCCCTTGTATTCGGGTGTTATGATACACGCCAAGGTTGATGAGGATCTGCGCGATGTCACGCAGCCTATGATCTCGGTTGTGACGCCGTCGCTCAATCATGGCCGTTTTCTGAGGCAAACGATCGAGAGTGTAGCGGCGCAAACCTTTCGAAACTTCGAGCACATTGTCGTCGACGGGGGATCGACGGATGGCACGGTGCAGATCCTCAAAGAATTTCCCCATCTCCGGTGGATATCCGAGCGGGACGATCATGTCGTGGAGGCCTATCAAAAGGCCTTGGCCATGGCACGAGGGCAGTACATTATTCAATGCTGTGTCTCGGACGGGTTTCTTGATCCGAGCTGGTTTCGAAAGTGTATCGATATTTTCGAAAAAGATGATGAGGTGTCATTGGTGTGGGGATTTGGCCAAACCATGTCCGAGGAGGGAGATCTCTTGAATGTCACCTTTCAGGACTTTTTCGCTGACCCGCCCCCTCAGAAACAGAACTGTCTTGCATTCTGGCTCGCGAGCGGGTTTCCTCTGCCCGAGGGTAACTATTGTGTGAGGAGTGAAGTGATTAAGAAGTGGTTCCCCGATGCGCAATCGAGTGATTGGTTTCGAGTCTGCCCGCACCTTGGGTTTATGTATAAATTCTTTACACAGGGATATAGCCCGTATTTCATTCCAGTAGTCGCGAATTTCGGCCGTACGCATCATGATCAGCGCAGTCAACGTTTAAGCCATATTGAGAAGCCTGGACAGGCCGCTTACTTCAATGCTGTCAAGGAGTACGGGAAGAGCATTCTCACTGGAAGCGTGGTTCATCGCTTCCGCAATGGCAGTTCGCAGATGATAGGGCAGATTCAGCCACATGAACTATCCTCGCTGAGGAAGAGTATTTGGCGACATCGGTTGCTCCGTTCCCGTCTGCTCCGAATTGATCCGTATGCTCTGGCGTTGAAGCTCAAGGAACGAATACTCAGCTGAGAGGGATAGGCCGCTCTTTGGTGCGTGCACCGTTTCGCATTTGCAGTTGTGTCGCCTGTCTGGCACGATGCGCATGAAAACTCGTTTAAAAGGTTCCCGGCAAAGTCAGAGGAGAGTTAAGGATAAAGATGATCACGCCCCGTATGCCCTCAAGAAAGCTGGATGTTCTCTTCGTCAACGCCGATTCCTCCTTGCAGGCCTATCAAGGTTTAGCGAAGACCTATTCGGCAATTGAACCACCCACGTGGGCGTTGTTGCTGGCACAGGCTTGCCGGGCGAAGGATTTTGGCGTGGCGATTCTGGATTGTGATGCGGAGAAGCTATCGTTATCTGATGCCGTGAGTCGGATTCAGAGCGTCAACCCACGGTTGGTTGTTTTCGTGGTGTACGGACAAAACCCCAATTCCGGGACAACGGGGATGATAGGGGCAAGTGCTCTCGCGACCGAATTGAAACAGCAGTATCCGGAATTCCCCATCTGTTTCGTAGGCTCGCACACGAGTGCCTTACCTCTCGATGTCTTGCAACTCCCCTTTGTGGACTTCGTCTTGCTGAATGAAGGCGTGTATGCCCTTCAGAATCTCCTACGAACCGATCTGCGGTCTGGGTTAGGGGCTGTGCGAGGGATTGGGCATAAGCCAGTCAGCCAGTCGGGAGAGCGGCAACCGATCTTGAACGAGCCTCAGTCTGTGGTGCCGCAAGACCGTATGGATATCGATATGCCAGGCTATGCCTGGGATCTCCTCCCCTACCGGTCCCGTCCGCTGGATTTGTACCGGGCGCATTTTTGGCACGCTGAGTTCGACCATGAGAAACGCACTCCATTTGCGGCGATATACACGTCGCTCGGATGCACGTTTGCCTGCGATTTCTGCATGATCAACATTGTGAATCGAGGAGACAACGGGAGCGGGATCGATGCTTCTCATTCCCGCGGGATGCGGTTCTGGGGTTCCAAGTTGATTGCGGGCGAGCTGGAAAAGCTTGCGAAGATGGGGGTGGAAACCATTCGCATCAGTGATGAAATGTTTTTTCTGAATCGCAAGTATTATGAGCCACTCTTGCAGGACATCATTGAGCGGGATCTTCGATTGAGGATGTGGGCCTACGCGCGAGTCGATACCGTGCGTCATGAATACATTGAAATGTTCAGAAAAGCCGGCATCAATTGGCTGGCGCTCGGCATCGAGGCTGGCAATCAAGCCGTGCGTCAAGAGGTTTCAAAAGGCTCCTTTCAAGAGGTCAATATTCGCGCAGTGTGCGAGAAGGTGCGGGCCGGCGGCATGAACGTCATCAGTAATTATATCTTTGGGTTCCCTGACGATACGCTAGAGACAATGCAGGAAACTTTGGATTTGGCCCTGGAGCTGAATACGGAAATGGCCAATATGTATCCCTGTCAGGCGCTTCCAGGAAGTCCGATGCAACACATGGCCAGGCAAAAGGGTTGGAAGTTGCCGGAGAACTATAGCGGCTACGCGTTTCTATCCTACGATAGCGAGCCGCTTCCTACGAACTATGTCACGGCGGCGGAGGTGCTGAAGTTTCGAGATAAGGCTTGGCAACAGTATTTTTCCAACACCGCGTATTTGAAGTTAGTAGAAACTAAGTTTGGGGAAAAAGAACGAGCGAATGTCGAGGCCATGGCCAAAGTGCGATTGAGCCGAAAATTGCTCGGTGATTAGCAGGATACGGAAAACTCGATTTATACAGAAAATGTCGTTGGAATCTTTCAGATGGCGCCGATATCAAAACAGGTTCAGGATGCTCAAAAAGGCCGTCCAGCAAGGCCGCAGTGAGCGAAGAGGCGAGGCGTACGCTTCGGTACGTTGAGTCTCTGAGCGACGCGAGAACGCCGCTGGCGGACTTTTTCAGCATCCGGTTAGAGAGAGATTACATGGATCGACACGAGGGCAACGGGATACTGAGATGATCATCACCAGAACTCCTTTCCGTATTTCATTTTTCGGCGGAGGGACCGACTATCCCGCCTGGTATCAGGAGCATGGCGGGGTCGTGTTGGCGACCTCGATCGATAAGTATTGCCACATTAGCTGCCGATACCTTCCGCCGTTCTTTGAGCACAGGCACCGCATTGTGTATTCGATTATCGAGAATGTGAAGCGTATCGATGAGATCAAGCATCCGGCCGTCCGTGCCATTCTCGGTTGGGCAGGATGCGACGATCGGGGACTCGAAATTCATCACGACGGCGACTTGCCTGCACGATCGGGGCTTGGCTCCAGTTCGTCGTTCACGGTTGGACTGATTCATGCGTTGGCGGCATTGCGAGGGAAGTACGTCTCAAAAGACGAGATTGCCTCGCAAGCGATCCACATGGAGCAGCAGATCATCAAAGAAAATGTCGGATCGCAAGACCAGATCTCTGCTGCGTTTGGCGGATTCAATCGAATTGACTTCATGAGAAATGATACGTTTCAAGTCTCGCCCATCATCTTGACTAAAGACCGGTTGCATGAGTTCCAGACGCATTTGATGCTGTGCTTTACGGGCTTCTCCAGAATTGCATCAGAGATAGCGAAGTCGAAGATTGAAAACTTCAAGCGCCGAGAGAACGAGCTGAATCGCATGAAGGAGATGGTCGATGAAGCCATTCAGGTTCTCCAAAATACGAAGACGCCGATCGAGGAGGTGGGTCGATTGCTTCACCAAAGCTGGCTGTGTAAACGAAGCCTTTCCGACATGGTTTCGACACCCGAGATCGATCACCTGTATGAGGAAGCGCTGCGGGTGGGCGCTGTTGGGGGAAAGATTCTTGGAGCCGGCGGCGGCGGGTTCTTGTTGTTGTTTGTGAAGCCGGACTTACAACAAAAAGTCAGGGAACGGCTAAATCATCTGGTCCACGTGCCCTTTCGGTTCGAAAACTCGGGTAGTCGGGTTGTGTTATATCAACCTAATGGGCTTTACTGATGGTGAGGATGAAGAACGATGCAGTCATTTATGTTGCAGGCCATGCCGGTCTCATTGGCTCGGCGATAATCAGGCGGTTGGAGCGTGACGGGTATCAAGCCCTTATCACGCGAAGACGAAATGAGCTGGATCTGCAGGATGGCGGGCGGGTCGCCGAATTCTTCGACGAGGTCAATCCTGAATATGTGGTCCTCGCTGCCGGTCGAGTCGGCGGGATCATCGAAAACCAGACATTCCCCGCAGACTTTATGGATGAGAATATCGCCATTCAGCTCAATGTGTTGAAGGCGGCGCGCAAGGTTGGTGTGCGAAAGCTGATTCTATTCGGTTCTTCTTGTATGTATCCGCGAGAATGTTCCCAGCCCATGGCTGAAGATATCCTCCTGTCCGGCAAGCCAGAGCCGACGAGTTTGCCGTATGCGATTTCCAAGCTCGCAGGGACGTATATGTGTTTGGCTTATAACAAGCAGGATCAGGACGCCAGATTTATCCCTGTTATTCCGAACAGTGCCTACGGCCCACACGACAACTTCGATCCGAAATCTGGTCATGTCTTGTCTGCGCTCATGGCGCGGCTTCATCAGGCCAAAATGAGTGGCGCTGAATCTGTCACATTGTGGGGAAGCGGCTCACCGAGGCGGGAGTTTATCCACGCAGACGATGTCGCGGATGCGTGTGTGCATCTCTTGTGGCAGGATAACGCAGCGCTCGAACTTCCCCTCAATATTGGGGTGGGTGTTGATGTGTCGATTAAGGAACTGGCTGAATTGATCGCCGGAGTTGTGGGATACAAGGGGCGACTGGAGTGGGATCTCACGAAGCCCGATGGCGCGCCGCGTAAGCTACTCGATAGTGCTCGAATTCAGTCTCTTGGATGGAAGTCCAATGTGGGGCTTGCTGAGGGTCTGGCTAATACATACCAGTGGTATGTGGACAATGCCAGTATCGAGACGGTACACGTAACCGAAGCTCGGGTGTAGCCGGTCCACGCAGGACGCCGTCTGCATAATATTACGCTGCATGCGAAGGATGGTGAGATGACGAAAGAAGAGCTCATCGCATTTGAGGAAGAAATTGCGGAGTTGTTCAACACGGGGAAAATTCGTGCGCCCGTCCACCTGTATTTCGGCAATGAAGAGGAGATGATCGGGATCTTTCGGACCATTCGTTCGCAGGATTGGGTGTTTTGCTCTTGGCGGTCTCACTATCAATGTCTTCTGAAGGGCGTACCCAAGGAAGCTGTTCGCGAGGAGATTTTGGCGGGTCGATCAATTTCGTTATGTTTTCCCGAGCATCGAATTTATTCCTCGGCCATTGTCGGCGGAGTGCTTCCGATTGCGGTCGGAGCAGCCATGTCGATTCAGCGGCGAGGAGAGGACGCAAAGGTATACTGTTTTTTGGGTGATATGACGGCTGAGACGGGAATTGCTCACGAGGCGATCAAGTATAGCCGAACCCACCGCCTGCCCATCCACTTCATCGTCGAAGACAATGCAAAATCTGTCTGTACCGATACGCGGGAGGCGTGGAATCTGCCCCGGCTGAGTTTCGAAGGCGCGGCCGATGAATACATCAGTTATTACCAGTATGATACCAAGTATCCCCATGCTGGTGCCGGCGTGCGGGTTCAGTTCTAAGGTGAGGGTGATGAAATACTTTGACGAACTCAAAAGGTCGATGACATTCCTGGCGCAAGATCCGCGCACGGTCTTTATCGGGCAAGCTGTGGCGGTAGCCGGGACAGCTATGACCAATACACTGAAGGATGTGCCTCCTGATCGCCTCATTGAACTTCCTGTCTTCGAAGAAATGCAGATGGGGATGACGACGGGTATGGCCCTGACCGGACTTGTTCCTGTAAGCATTTATCCGCGATGGAACTTTCTCCTTTGCGCCATCAACCAGCTGGTGAACCATTTGGACAAAATTCAAGTGATGTCCAATCATGGATATAAGACCAAGGCCATCGTTCGAACGGGCATTGGCGCTCAGCGTCCGTTGCATCCACAGCATCAGCATGTGGGCGACTATACGGAGGCCTTACGCGCCATGTGCAGCACGATCGAGATCATTCGACTCGAAGAACCCTCGGATATTTTTCCCGCTTATGAGCGTGCGCTGCTCCGCGACGATGGGCGTAGCACCATTTTGGTCGAGTACGGCGATTATTATAGCGAGAAGTAGTCGCCGATAATGCCGTGAGAGGGGGAGCCCAGGGCTGATCGGCTCGCATCATTCACGAATATGAATATCATAAGATCAATAAGCCGTTGCGAGGGTAAGGATGTATGAAATATCCGTTGATGCGTAATAATATTCTTCGCGAAGATCTCGATGCCGTGATCGAACATCTGAAGCAAGAGGATCCGATTCTGACGCATGGCGCGAATGTGCGGGCCTTTGAGGCAGAGTGGTCTGCGTGGTTAGGGGTGAAGCACAGCGTGTTCGTCAATTCCGGTGCGTCGGCAAATCTCTTGACCATGGCCATCCTCAAGATCCGCTATCCTGAGGGAGGAGAGGTTATCGTGCCGCCGTTGGCATGGGTATCCGATATCGCATCGGTGCTGCAGAACGGCTTCAAACCGGTATTTGCGGATATCGACCCTCGGACGTTGGGGATGGATCCTGCGAAAATTCTTGCGGCGATCACGGATAAGACGCGAGCAGTATTCCTCACCCACGTTCAAGGGTTCGACGGGTTGACGGATGAGTTGCTGAGCGAATTGCAGCAGCGGCATATTCCGCTGATCGAGGACGTGTGTGAATCTCATGGGGCCACGCACAATGGTAAGAAGCTGGGAAGCTATGGGTGGATTTCAAATTTCTCCTTCTACTATGCGCATCATATGAGCACGATTGAAGGGGGAATGGTCTGTACGAATGATCAGGAGGTGTATCAGCACGTACGCATGTTGCGCTCGCATGGAATGGTACGAGAAGCCAACGATCCTGCCGTCCATGCGGCCTATCGGTTGGCGAACCCGGACTTACATCCTGATTTCATCTTCGCCTTTCCGGCGTACAACACCCGGAATACGGAGATCGGCGGCATCATGGGCCGCAGTCAGCTGAAGCGCCTGGATCTCAATGTGAAGCGACGCACTGAAAACCTGCTGCGTTTTCTCAAACAGATCGACTCCGATAAGTACCGAACCGATTTTAAGATTGAAGGATCGAGTAATTATGCGTTCAATCTGATCCTCAAACGCCCGGACGACGAGTTGGTCCAGCGTCTCATGAAGGCGATGAATGATTCGGGAATCGAGTTCCGACGCGGAAGCGCAGGCGGAGGCAATCAGATCCGTCAGCCGTATTTGAAGGGCATCGTTCCCAAGGATCACCATCGTGCATTCCCTGAAACCGAACACATCCACTTCTACGGCTTCTATATTGGCAACTTCCCGGATCTGCGCGAGACAGAGATCGACCAACTCTGTGCAGTGTTGAACTCGGTATGAGGCGGTCATGCCTTCAGCCGTGATTCTCGCCGGTGGGCTTGGGACCAGGTTGCGGTATGCGGTTCCAGACCTACCCAAGCCGATGGCGCCGATTGGCGGCCGCCCGTTTCTTGAATATCAGCTCGATTATTGGATTGCCCAAGGGATCAGCCGATTTGTGCTGTCAGTCGGGTATAGGCACGAAGCCATCAGAGAGCACCTTGGGACTCGATACAAAGGCATTGAACTTGAGTATGCCATTGAGGAGAGGCCGTTGGGGACTGGTGGAGGGCTCCTTCTCGCCACGGAGAAAGCCAGCCGTGGTGGACCGTTCTTGTTACTGAATGGGGATACCTATTTTGCGGCAGACTGGAAAGTGTTGAACGCTTATGCTTTGGCACATGATGCAGACTACTGCTTCTCTCTTTTTAGGACAAGTGAGAAGGGGCGGTATATGGGCATCGAGGTGTCGTCTGATGGGCGGATCACGTCGTTGAAGTCGGGGAGCACGCATGGTTTTCGTCTAGCCAATGGCGGCGTATACTGGGTTCATCCGAGAGCCTTACATGGGTGTCGATTCGCCTCAGGCGAAAAAGCATCCCTTGAAGATGACATTTTTCCTGCTGCGCTTGCTTCCGGCCAGCGTCTGTTCGGTATCGAGTTCACTGGCACATTCATCGATATCGGGGTGCCCGATGATTACCATCGAGCCGCTACTCTCTTAGCGGTCTAACGCAGAGGGGCTATGGACCCAATTGAAGGACTGAAGAACAACCCGTACGCGCCCATTGAGGTTCAGTGTCAATAGATCTCGAAAGGGGAACGTCGAGTTAACCAGGCAGGAGGGTGGTACTGCCAAGTTTCTCGCTAAGTACTGCATCGTCTCGCCTAGTACTGCAACGTGGACTATTCATGCAGTACAAATCGTTCTGGCTCATCCGCTCTATGAGTGTGTAGAAGTGGTGAAGGTTGCCGTATAACGTTTCGATTAGCAAAAAAGGAATTACGATGAATTACAATATACTTGTCACTGGCGGTGCCGGCTATCTTGGTTCCACCATGGTTCCGGATCTTCTTCAGTTAGGGCATAGGGTCACGGTACTGGACAGCTTTATGTACAAGCAGGCTAGTTTAAACCATGTCTGCCACCATCCCAACTTTTCAGTCGTCAAGGGTGACATACGCATCGAAGGCGTGATGGCGCCTTTGATCAAGAAGGCCGATATTGTAATTCCGTTGGCCGCGCTGGTGGGGGCGCCGATGTGTAGTCAGGACCCCGTGGGCGCCACGACTGTCAACCATGACGCGATTGCCCTCATGTTGAAGTTGTTGTCGAAGCAGCAGATCGTTCTGATGCCAACCACCAATAGCGCCTACGGGACCGGGGACATGAATAACTTTTGTACGGAAGAGTCACCCCTAAACCCGATTTCG
>JACMLT010000192.1 GCA_014379455.1 Nitrospiraceae bacterium | reverse complement strand
CACGAACGATGCGGTCTATAAGTCGCGCGATGAGGGGCAGCTGTGGGAGCGGTTCCCGAGTTTCAGCGCCAGACGGGTGACGACGCTCGCGATCGACCCACAATATCCGGCCACGATCTATGCCGGTACGATGGCCGATGCCGTCTACAAGAGCCCGGATGGCGGGCAACATTGGCTTCCCCACAACGTAGGGCTCAAAGAACACGTCTCCTTTATCAATCAATTCGTCTTTCACCCGACAGACCACGATCAAATCTACGCCGCCACGACCGTGGGTGCCTTTTATACCAAAGACGGCGGACGTGAATGGGAAGAACGCATGGCAGGGATGAAGGAAGTCCACATCGTGGTTTCCATTGCTATTCATCCACGCGATCCGCGGATCCTGTATGCAGGAACCACCGGAGGAGTCTATCGCTCAGACAGCGCCGGGATGGGGTGGAAGAAAATCAACAAAGGGCTGATTCCCGAACAAGAACTGATGGGAGGGATGTCGCTGGGGGTCAATGTCATCATTTTCGACGTCGTCAACCCTGACATCGTCTATGCGGGAACCACGAAGGGTCTGTTCCGCACGGCGACGCGCGGGGAGCAATGGGAGCGGATTGGGCAATCCCTCCCCGATCTGTTCATCAGTAGTATTCTCCTCGATCCGACCCAGCCGAAAACCCTCTATATCGGAGGGCCGGGAGGAGTCTGGAAAAGTCCGGACAGCGGGCAAGCTTGGACTGCCATCAATAGCGGGCTTGGCTCACTGAATATTCGTACCCTCGCGATGAGCCAGCGCGATTCACATCTCCTCTATGCCGGCACAAATGGCAGCGGGCTCTACCGCTCAACTGATGCCGGTGCGACATGGACCTCCCTACCGCTCAAAGCCGCACCGGCGCATGCTCAGTAGCCGGCTTTTGGCGCCGACTCGCTATGCTTGTAGCGGCTGCTGTAAGCCAGCATCTGGTCCGATACGGCCTTCCACTCCTCAGCCGTCATGAGATCTTTCATCCTGAAACGGAGTGAGAGAATCTTCGAAGCCGACTGCATTCGCCGATTGTTTGCGTCATCGAGAGCCTTGGTAAACTCCTCTGGAGTTGCTGCATAGTTTGCATTCAACTCATAGAGCCGACGATGCCCTGCGCGATCCTGCTCGCGGCTCGCCTTCAACTCCGTCACAATCTCACCGACGATCGATTTGACTTGCCCGGCCTTCGCTTGATCCGTGACAGTCCGATCGATCAAGGCAGCCATGTCCTGCTGGCCCTTCTGCCAATAGGCATCGCCCTTCCCTTCGCCGGCCATCCCATGATGACGATGGGACGAACAACCGGCCAAGGCGAGAACAACGACGAGCCCGAGCACATATCCCTGCAGACGCTTCATAGGAACCTCCTTATAAATAAACATGGGCGACCTGTTGTCGCAACGCCAGTACTTCCCGTATCATCCTTCTCGTCACCATGTCTGAACCGACCGTTCCCACAACCGATCAGGTCCTGGCGCTTCGAGAGGAGTTCCGTCATCACCTTGAACTGTTCTATGCCCAGCTCAAGCTGGCGCCGCCCTACGAAAGCGTCGAAAAGGCCATTCGTTCCCTCACGACCTCAATTCACGCGTTGCCGCCGTCGGAGCGCGCGCGTCTGGCCACCGACGCAACCGTGCGATGGCAGCACTTTCGTCAGGCGTTTGAATCGTCCGGACTCAGCAGGAAACATCGCGGCATCATTGCGGGTCTCGCCCGTAACAGGTCCGGCCTGAAACTCCCGGCCGAATACGATCACTTTCTCAATCTGTATCTCAGTTGAATACAGACGGTCCTCCCGCCGATTGACTCACGAACGGTTCAACTGCACATTCGGACTCGCGGCTGTCATAGGCTGCTCACTAGGCAATCTCGCCCCTTCCAGAGCCTCCCGCAGTTCTTGATAGACGATCATAAGCCGTGAATTCTCCAGCCGATAAGCAAACACAATCGTAATGGCTCCAGACAGTAAGAAAATAAGCCCTAATCCTACGACCCCGATCGCCAATGCCACTCCACCCATCGCCGCCAGTTGTCCCTCGAGATATAAGGAGATCAGCGCTCCCACCGTCCCAACGGCGACGACGGCAAACCAGATACCGGTGAAAAGGGCCGAGGACCAGGGAGTGAGCTTTCGACAGAGCACCGCGAGCTCATCGCCTTCCGGAGATAGAGCAATCAACCCCTTCAATGGCCAGAGGGTTCGAAAGTTGAGCGCGAAGAGCCGGTATCTCTGGCGAATCACGATCTGGTTCACATCCTGATACAACCGAGCCATGCCATGCGGCAATATTAAGATACCTCCGGCATCAAACCGGTCGGCCAGTTGCTTCATCGTCGTATGGGTGAATCGATCGTGCGTGCGGGCGACTCCGCATCCGTACCGACTCGCGTCCGGCGTAAGACGCAGAAAGTAGAACCAGTCTCCAAGAATGAGACCGAGACACAACGCACCGGCGAAGAAGCCAGCGAAGATCATGCTTGTACCTATCCCATAGGGGCCGTAGGTGAATCAAGGGAGGGGCTGAGATAATCTGTTGACTCGTTGCAGCGAGTTGGCTACAGTAACCTCACGTGCTGTTCAGGCGGGTCCCCTCGCTCCACTCAGGTGCTCCGCCGCACAAATTTCTCATTCTGTCGTTGCGGCAATGGGCGCATACCTCGCTTGTCGAGGAGTGCGAGTCGCCTTTAATGTGGAGTCGGAGGTGGTATGGATTTAGCGAAGGTCGAGCGTGTCTATACGTCGTACGCCAAAGTCTACGATCGGATATTCGGAAAAGTGTTTCACGAGGGGCGCCAGTCGATCATTCAGAATTTGAACGTCCAGCCTCATGAAAAAATCCTCGAAGTGGGAGTCGGGACCGGCTTGGCCCTGCCGATGTACCCCCGCCATTGCCAAATCGTCGGTATCGATTTCTCCGAGGGCATGCTGGATCAAGCGAAGCAGAAAGCAGCGGAACACCGGATGGATCACGTAGAATTACACCGGATGGATGCCGGCGAAATGGAATTCAAAGACGATAGTTTTGACACCGTTGTCGCAGCCTACGTCGTCACCGCTGTCCCGGACTATCGCAAGGTCGTCAGCGAAATGATCCGCGTCTGCCGACCCGGCGGACGGATCATCATGTTGAATCACTTCAGCAACGACAATAAGGCCATCGCCGCCATAGAAAAAGTGCTGTCCCCTCTCACGAAGCATTTAGGATGGCGGACGGACCTGGCGCTTCAGACTGTGCTGGACGGGACGCCGCTGCATGTCACCCGGAAGCAGCATGTGAATCCGTTGCGACTCTGGGCTTTGGTGGAATGTGTGAACAAGAAGAACGTGAACGGCAAGACACATGTCAACGGCGTGAAAAACGCCAACGGCGCCGTAGGCTACGCACACATCAACGGCTCCCGTCTATCGGAACAGGCTAGCGGACAAGCGCTGGGCTAGCAGACCCCTGAAAAAACACCCCAGCTTCGTGCCTCGCATCATTCAGACCCTGAACCTCCCCTGAAGGACACACCTCGGCCCTTGACTTACTGAACGGCTTTTTTGAATCGCCTGCTTACGTCGCCCACTTCCGCCTCACCTCCATAATACAAATACTACCTCTCAACCCTGCGCTGCTGCTCAAATAACTTCCAATTCTGCCAATCTACACCAGGAATGATCGTATTGCCCACCAAGCACTGACCTGAAAATCGCCGGGCGATCAGGTCAGCTAAGAGCGAGAGCACCTGGCCGGTGCGACGATCCTGGACCCCACGAACTCGCAGCACCATGCCAAACCCTGGCCCATCGAGCGATCCGTACAACATACAGTGAACCCCTGCGACAGTCGCTGTCCCCTGCATCGATGCCGGAACCAGATCCCCTTCCCACTGAATAGCAGGGTGACGCCCGGGTGACGAAGTCGTGGCCCGCCAGGCGCAGGGAACACCCGCCACATCCAGCTCGGCCAAAATCCATGTGACCGTCGGCCAATCCGGCATCCCGCTTTGAAACGTCCATTGAGCCACCTGCTCCAACGACAAGGGTTCGAGGCTCGGTGCCGCCACTTCCTCCAGCTGCGCTTCCTCGCACACCACATAGAGTTCGCCCTGCTGATCGAACCAGAAACGGAGCTTGCCTTCGTTTAACTCGGCTTGGATCACTCCCAGTGTCGAACAATCAGCCCCTTCCTGTTCAAACATCGAAAAATCCGTCACGCCGGTCATCGTGAGTTTCGCGACGCGAGACATCTGGTGAGTACGATAGCGGATCACGACGGTGACCGTGGTCCCAGCCGGTACTTCTCGCCCCGATGCTTCGTCCAGCAGCCGTCGCTTGGACACCTGCACGTCCGTGACATAACCGCCTCGAAACCCGGCGGTATGAGCCAGCAGCCATCGTACGTCCTCGATATTTACAACATGACATTTCATCGGGTGAAGGCTCGCCGGCCCAGACGGATCATGATACATAACGAGTTCACATGAGTATGAGCGCTTCTGCTGCACTCGCCAATATTCAGGCAAGAAACGCGAGCGGGACGCTCTCCCGCATTGTGTATGGAGGTGTATAAGAAATAGCTGAACCGCGTCGCAAAATCGACGCACACGCCCATGAAGGCTCAATGCATACTCGTGTAGGACGATACGGGTCAGAGAGGTGAACCCATTAGCGGAAGGCTCGTCACAAGAAAAGACTGCAGATTACAATCAGAAGCCCTCATGAATCATACGAGCTGGCAGAGGTACGAGAAAATGTATCTGCTCGCGCCTCTCGTTTGGTTTCTATGCGATGTCGTGGCAAACCGTCTTGAATAATGAGCCTAGAACATCGGCTGTTGCTGTTTCAGCCCTTCCACCTGACGCTCTAACTCCTCGACGCGATCTTGCAGGCGGGCGTTATCGAGCCGAAGCATATCCAAGCGATCCAACAGCTGTTCTTGCTGAATCTCTGTCCACTCCAGCGTTCGTTTTAGCCCGTCCAGCTCTAGCTGAATCTGTTGCCGTTCCTCGGTCATGACTGACATCTGTCTTCCAGATTCCTTACAAAGAAAAATTCTGTCGCAGTATATGTCCAGAACGAACGGATGTCCATATCAACTTGCGAAAAACTTCCTTGGAGACGAAAATACTTTCAACTTGGATCCTCTATTCATCATTTTTTTACTACTGACGAACTTTTGACTTGACAAATATTGAAGACAGTCCTCATCCATGCACCGCCACATCACCAGGCCCGTGATTCAAGAACACTTCTGCTGCAATCGCCAATCTGCGCTCGGACGAGCCAGCGGGCTCACCCTCGAATCCTCACCATACTGCATGCGTACGCATCGCGGTCTCAAGTGACCTGGCATATGCCATGAAGGTAAGGGCAAGTACTTCCCAGTTTAGACCTGGAGTTTCCGCTTCTCACCTTAGAGACTTGACGTTGCCCTCTTTCCTATGACACTAAGTGGTATGCGCGCAGTGTGCCTAAAACATGTTCCCTTTGAAGGGCCCGGAGCCTTCGCAACGGCCCTGACCGCGCGAGGTGTGAGCCTGGAGCGGTATCTCGTGCCACAAGATGGACTACCCAAAGATGCGGGGGATCTCTTGATCGTGATGGGCGGGCCGATGTCGGTGAATGATTCCGATCCATGGATTGCCGAAGAAACGGAATTCATTCGATCCGCGATCCTGGTCGGCAAACCCGTCATTGGTGTGTGTCTTGGCAGCCAGTTCATGGCGAAATCGTTGGGCGCGACCATACGTTCGGGCAAGGCACTAGAGATCGGCATGACGCTGGCCACGCTCACGGCTGAGGCAAAACAAGACCCTGTGTTCAGGACGCTGCCGGAGTCATTCGAAGTCTTCGAGTGGCATGGCGAAGTATTCGATCTCCCCAAAGGCTGTGTGCCCTTAGCCGGCTCCGACATCGCCCCCCTGCAAGCCTTTCGCTATGGCACTCGCGCCTACGGGCTTCTATTTCATTTGGAGATGGAAGAGAGCGGCATCGATTCCCTGTCCCGCGAGTGTACGCCTGACCTCACCAAGGTACGCCTGACCGCCCAACAGGTGAAAGCCTCGGCCCTTCCCCACCTCCCACAACTCCATCGCATCGCCGATCGACTCATCGGCCATTTGCTTGATTCTGCGCATTGATTACCACCTCGTTCCTGAAGTAGCCTAGGGGCTCCGCCGCGACCTCAATGCGGTTCATTCTAGAAAAGGAGCACTCTGCGCCATGGCCGGTTTTCCAATTGAAGTCGCAACCAGAATTAAAACACTGCCGCCCTATCTGTTTGCCGCCATCGACAAGATGAAGCAGGCGGCGATTGCCAAGGGCGTCGATATCATCAACCTCGGCATCGGCGATCCGGATTTGCCGACGCCGGCTCCGATTATCGAAAGCCTGGCTCTGGCGGCCAAGAACCCCAAGCACCATCAATATCCCTCCTACGAAGGGATGCTGTCGTTCCGAACCGCGGTGGCCGACTGGTACAAACGACGTTTCAATGTGACGCTGAATCCTGCCGACGAAGTGCTGACCCT
>JACMLT010000191.1 GCA_014379455.1 Nitrospiraceae bacterium | reverse complement strand
GGCAGTTGGCGACCTTGCTGGTCGCAGGACTGCCGCTGGTCGAGGCCCTCGGGGTCATGGTCGATCAAACCGAGAAAAAGCCCGTGAAAAGCCTCATGGCCGATATCCGCGAAGAGATCCGTGGAGGGGCATCCTATAGCGCCGTGCTTGAGCGCTATCCACGAGACTTTTCTCAGATTTATGTGCACATGGTGCGCGCGGGTGAGGCAAGCGGAGCGTTGGATCAGATCCTATTTCGCCTTGCAGAGTTTCTGGAAAAACAGCTAGCGCTCAAGCATAAAGTGACGAATGCCGTTCTCTATCCGGCCCTGATGCTGATCGTCGGTGTCACGGTGCTGTTTTTCCTCATGACCTTTGTGGTACCGAAAATCACCGCCGTCTTTACGAGCTTGAAGCAGGCCCTCCCCCGGCCGACCGTCGTATTGATGAGCATCAGCCATTTTCTTGCCGACTATTGGGCGGTGATACTTGGTGGGGTGGGTGTGATGGTGTGGGCGACGCGCCGGGCGATAAAAACGGACGCGGGGCGACTCACGGCCGACCGATGGCTCTTGAAGATGCCACTGATGGGCGAGGTTGCCCGTATGGTCGCTATCTCCCGACTGACCAGCACATTGGCCACCATGCTGGCGAGCGGTGTGCAATTGTTGGATGCCATGGATGTCGCGAAGCGTGTGATGAACAATCGCGTCCTCGAGTATGCCGTCGAGGGAGCGAGACAGAATATACGGGAAGGGGAAACGATTGCCGAGCCATTGAAGCGCAGCGGAGAATTTCCCGCGCTGGTCACCCACATGATTGCGGTCGGTGAACGCAGCGGTGAAATGGAAGAGATGCTGCGTCGCATCGGCCATATTTATGATGGAGAAGTAGACCGGGTTATTACACGGTTTACCTCGCTCCTCGAACCCATCATGATCCTGGTCATGGGTATCTTGGTATTCTGTATCGTGGTGGCAATCTTGCTCCCCATCTTTGAGATGGGACAAATGGTGCGCTAGAAAACGCGACGAGTCGCAAATGATGCAATGAACGGGAGGTGTTCGATGAGTGGAAGAGCAAGAGTCGAGAGCGTGTGGCGGTTTTGGGGAATGGCAGATCGAAACGCGAGTGTCCACCCATCCCCCCTCACCGCTCACCCCTCACGGTATATGCTCCGCAGTGAACGGGGTTTCACGTTCATCGAGATCATGGTCGTGGTCGCCATTCTCGCGATCCTCGCGGCCTTGGTCGTGCCTCGCATCATGGGGCGAACCGATGACGCCAAACGCACAGCGGCAAAAGTTCAAATTCGAAATATCGAAGGCGCCTTGCAACTCTACAAGCTCGACAACGGTATCTATCCCACAACTGAACAAGGGCTAAAAGCCCTAGTCGAAAAACCTTCGGTCGGAGTTGTCCCAAAGAAGTGGAAACTCGGTGGATATATTCAAAAACTCCCGGAAGATCCCTGGGCAAACCCCTACAAGTATTTCAGCCCCAGTCAGGCTCCCATTCAGAATCCCGGTCAGACCTCCAGTCTGAGAGGTGAGTACGATATTATCTCCCTCGGGACCGATGGTGAAACGGGCGGCGAAGGCATCAATGCCGATATCACCAATTGGAACCTGGACAAGGAATAGCAGGGTGCTGAAAAAGGCCGCCAGCATTGTTCTCGCATCGACTAGATCCTCAACGGGGACCCGGCCGCCTCACCACTCGGCGGCGCGCACAGACGTGGTGCTCCTTGTTCGTCGCACCGTGCGCCCCAGAGGGTACGCCTCGGGGCTCTACTCGCTGCGGCCTTGCTTAGGACAAGGCTCGTCCCTGGGCGAAGAGGCTGTCTTGGCAGACTCAGGGCGGGAGGGTGAAATAGTCACCGGGGTTGGGCGGGTGAGATGTCTGGCCTTTTTGAGTCTCCTGCGGAATACTCCTTTGTCATCCGATGACACACATCGGTTGCGCACATCTCGCCTTTCGTGCTTGTCCCTCACCTCACACCTTTCGCCTCACACCTTTCGCTCCTCGCGTGGATTCACCATTCTGGAAATTATCATCGTCTTATTCCTACTCGTCAGCTTACTCGGCATCGTGCTGCCTCGAATTTCGCTGGAAGAAAATCTGGGTTCTGTCGGGCGGCAGATGGTCCGAACGGTACGATCCATCCAAGACATGGCTATGGTGATCCAGAAGCCACTCCGACTGTACGTCGATATCGACCGGGGGGTCTACTGGCTGATGATCCTCGATGGGAATCAGGAAAAGGTGCCGATCGACCACCCCACCTGGGCCACCCCGCTACACCTCCCAGCCGCCGTTCGCATCTCAGATATGGTGGTCGGTCAGGTGATAAAAAGTTCAGGTCGAGTTGATCTGGCCTTTTACCCCACAGGAAGAATCGATCCGATGACGATGCATTTGGTGGATACGCACAACAACCTTCTGGCCATCGCCATTGAGCCGGTAACAGGAGCCATCCGCATGAGCGATGAGCGGATTGAGCCTCCGCCTTCCACACAGCTCATCATTCTCGATCGAGTGAAACCGTTACTCAAGACAACCGAGGTCGTCAGGGATTCGCGCCCGCGTTGACTGCATTCCCACAGAGTGTGCATCTATGAGGAGTGAACGGGGGTTCACATTATTGGAAGTACTGATCGCGCTCGCCATTCTCGCGCTGGCGCTGCCGATCTTATTGGGGCTCCGCAATTGGGATCTCGACCTGCATGCGAGAGCCCGTGAACTCACGACGGCCACGATCCTCGCACAGGAAAAATTGGTCGAGACAGAGTTGGGCGCCCTCTTACCCCTTGGCGAAACAGGCGGAGAATTTCTGTCGACCCCGCTGGGGTCTCAAGCCACTCCCGAGATGACGAATCGCCCGGCGAATTATCGGTGGAAACGGATCGTCTCACCCACACCATTACCAGTCGTGCGGGAAATCAAGATTCAGGTTCTCTGGCCGAGAGGGGAAATAGAGGAAAGGGTCGAGGTCAGCACCTATGTCTTTTCGACAAGCGCCTCAGGGTTCTGAGAGCGGGTTTACCTTGATCGAAGTCTTGCTGGCGGTCTCTCTGATCGCCATGATGGCTACAGTAGTGTTTGGCTCCCTCTATGTCACAATGAACGCGATCGAAGCCGCACGAGCGAAATCAGCCGATGAGCAGATCGTTCGCCGTACGTTAAGCCTCATGATTGAAGAGTTGTCAGTCAGCGAGAGTCGTGCAACCGGTCCTTGGATGGGGATCAACGACCAACGGGACGGTCAACCGGCAGATTCGGTCGCCTTCCTCACCATGGGCCAGTTTCGAGGGGCGGACTCGGCCAAAGATACCGAGCTGGTCCGTATCGTCTACACCAGAGAAGGCGATCGTCTCCTTCGATTTTCTCGAAGGAATCTCTATGGCCTGACAGATGAATCCATTGAAAAGATCGAGCTCGCCACCAAGGTGAAAGGGTTCAATGTGCGCTATTACGACGGGAAGAGCCAGCTCTGGCTGGATGAGTGGGATGGCCGTGGGAGGCCTGCGGCTCCGAAAGCGATCTTAATCGAGCTGACGCTGCTTCAAGGGAAAGCGGAACCCGTGACGGTTCGCCAATGGGTATCGGTGGGGGCTTCATAATGACGTGGCCTTTTGCCTGGCTTGCGACAGTGACACGTAAAGGCCCCTTGGGGTGGGGACTGGCATCGTTGGCCTGCTTCATCCTATTCCTGCTCCTGACCTTTCCTTTCGGCCCACTCCAGCACCGCCTGTTGACCGAATTCAATCGGACGAGTGGGTGGGAGGTTCGTGCGGCAGATTGGTCGGTGGGCCTACCCGCGGCCATCGAGTGGCATGACCTGGTCCTCACTGGACCGACGATCGGAACGATTTCCGTTGGAGCCGCACGAGCGGCAATTGGGGTCTTTCAGGCAATTTTAGGCCAAGTAGTGGTAGAGTACGCTATCCAGCTGCCGGGAGTCGCGCAGTCAGAAGCAGGACGAGCCTCGGGATCGCTGACCGCAGCCTCATGGTCTTTACAAGGTTCTATGGCCGTCAAAGGCCACCTCCAGCAGATGGATCTTGCAACAGTGCTGAAACCCTACGTGAGCCGAGGGACAATCCAGGGAGACTTCATGCATCGGTGGGATAACACACAAGGCGCACAAGCTGCCCTCAATGGGGAAGGAACCCTGAAAGCCGAAATCAAGGATCTCGTCGTCGAACGGATCGCGGCCAACGCTTCTGCGAATTCCTCGCTCACATTCAACCAGATCCACGCTGTGCTCGCCTGCCGCAATGGCACATGCGACGTCACGGACTTGAAGGGAGACGGCGTGGATGGATCGTTTTCGGCCCAGGGACATGTCACGTTGCGACAACCTCTGCAACAAAGTCTTCTCGATCTCACAGTCACCGTGATTCCAGGAGCCGGATTTGCCCAAAAAGCGGCGAGCCTCTCGTTGCCACCGTTCCAACCAGGGGCCCCCTTGACGTTCAAACTTGTAGGACCGATTATACATGCGCGGGTCGCGCTCTAATAGACAGTGCGGTGTGCGAAAAAGATAGGACAAGCGAGACAGACGTAGGCGATCGCTCCACGTAGTCTCAATGGTCTTCTGTGCCTCACGTGTTTCACCGATTCCCGAAATATCCCGGCCGAGCATGATGGAAATGAGGAGCGAACACCGTTGTCGATGATTGCTGAATGTGTTGGGCTCGATATCGGACAAACGGCTTTGAAGGCCGTGCGGTTCCGCCGCCGCCTGACAGGGCGTGAATCGGTAGAATACTTCCACCAGCCCATTCCTTATGGGCGTCAGGAACACACGGAACCGGCGTATCGCACCGCCATGCTCAGAAACTTTCTCTGGCAGCATGGTTTGTATGGGAGCGGGGAAATTGTGACCGCACTCCCCTGCCAAGATGTGTTTGTCAGAACCCTCTCCTTTCCCTTTCGAGATGCGTCCAAGCTGGCGCAGATTGTCCCGTTTGAAATGGAAAACCTGATTCCCATGCCCTTGGAGGACGTTACCGTCGGTAGTCTGTTGTTGCCGGCGCGAGAATCCCTGGAAGGACAGGCAAAAGCCAAAGGGTCCGACGTCCTCGTCACTGCAGCGCCCAAAACAAAAATTGCTGAACATTTGCGGTTTATGGCCTCCGCCGATCTGAACCCCTCTGTCATCACGGTTGACGGCATGGCCTTGTTTTCCGTCAGCCAGTTTTTGAAAGAAGAAGGGGCCCAGGTCCCCGGTGACATGGCGATTATCGACGTCGGCGCCTCGAAAACGACCTTATGTCTCGTGCACGAAGGCCGTCCCGTGTTGTTACGAACTGTGCTGTGGGGAGGGAATCATCTCACCCATGCGCTCGCCGTGCGCTATGCCTGCAGCTTCGCCGAAGCGGAACGGCGAAAGCGGGCCATGTCCGTGCAGGAAATCGATGCCTGGCTGGAGCCAGTCCTAAAAGAGCTGCGCGTCTCCCTCCACGCTTACGAAGGCACCATCCATCAGCGGCTCACTCATTGTTGGGTATCGGGCGGCGGCTCTAAATTGAAAGAACTCAGCGGGCATATGGCACAGCAACTCGGCTTACTCCCGGTCGGCCCACGGCAAGGATTTGGATCGAGTTGCCCACGCGCGTTTTCCATCGCGTTTGGATTGTCGATCCATCCAAACATTGTCCGCCCCCGCTGGAAATCCAGGCTTGCGGGATCGAATCTCGCTCTGGACTTCAAAGCCAGCAGCGATGCCGCATCGGACACAACGGAAGTGTCCAAACGGGATCGACGGCTGGCTCTATGGGGAGGACTGATCCTGGCTCTTCTCGTGTTAGGAGATCTCGCCGTACGCGTCGCCCTCAAAGATTCTACGGTCAAAGACCTCAAGCGCGGACTCCAGACGCAATATGAGCAAACATTTGGTCCCGGCGTGAACCCGGGTGATGAATTGGACCAGGCCCGTTATCGAGTGTCGCAGCTGGAAAAAGGTCTCTCGATCGTCGACGGTACGCGCTATAACGTTCTGGCAGGCCTGGCAGAACTCGTGAAGCATGTGCCCCAGGGCGTCCCGTTGAAGATACGGGAACTGACGATCGACGGAACGAGCATCCATCTTGAGGCAGAAACCACAACGTTCGATGCGGTTGAGAAGATTAAGCAGTCCTTCATGGCGAACGAGACTCTCCATGATGTATCCATCAGCGATACCCGCGTCGGAGCGGTGCCAAACCAAGTCGTGTTTCGCCTCACCTATACGGCGCAACGGCCATGATGCAGATGCTGAAAGAACGGTGGCAGCAGTTCTCGCAGCGCGAGCGCATCATCATCGCGGCTGGCGGAGCCATGGTTGTGGCCGCGCTCGTCTTTCTCCTGATCGTCGATCCGCTCATGGCCTCGATCGACAAGCTCGATCGGCACGCGAAACGGAAAGCGAAAGACAGCCAAGAACTAGCACTTGTCGCGCAGGAGTACGTGGTCAAGCAGGCGCGTATCACCAAAGTTGAGCAACGCATGCCGAGCCCCCCGGCCCAGTTTTCGCTGCTGGCGTTCATGGAAGAAGCGACGACGACGGCACAGATTCGCGATCGCATCGTCGGCCTGCAGCCGCAGGCCGCTACTGTCGTCGAGGGCTATCAGGAAACCGCGGTCGACCTTCGGGTCGACGGCGTGTCGCTTCCTCAGCTCCTCGCGCTGCTGGCGGCCATCGAACAGGCGCCCTATGACGTTCAGGTCCATCATCTGCAAATCAAACCGAAATACGATAATCCCATCAATCTTGACGCGACGCTGAGAATCGTGACCTATGCGAAGGTCTGATGAACGTGGTATCGCCCTTCTTCTCACCCTCCTGGTTCTCGCCCTCCTGGTTGCGATGATTCTTGAGTTCGACGCCGAGGCGAGGCGAGAATACCGCGACGCCGCGGCCTTTCGCGACAACTTCAAGGCCACTGTGCTCGCGCGTGCCGCGGTGCAGGCAGCCCGTGGCACCTTACAACAAGACCTTGCCAAGGACAGGAAAGCGGGCCAGTTCTTCGATGCCCCCACCGATTTGTGGGCCCTTCCCATCAAAGATTACGTTATCGGTGACGGCCTGCTGACCGCCCAGATCGAGGATGAACGGGGTAAGCTGAACCTGAACGACCTGGCAGCAGGCGGTGACCCCATTGCCAAGAAAGCTAGGGTCCAGAGAGTCAAGCGGCTCTTCGAGCTGTTGCAGATCAAGCCGGATCTGGTGGATGCCATCGTTGATTGGGTGGATCAGGACGAGACGCCGGAACCTACCGGAGCAGAAAGCCTCTACTATGAAACACTACGCCCCCCATACCGAGCAGCCAATGCTCCTCTGCAGACGCTCTTAGAGTTGCGCCTGATTAAAGGGATGACTCCGGACATCCTGGCAAAGCTCTCAAAGCTGGTGACCGTCTATCCTC
>JACMLT010000190.1 GCA_014379455.1 Nitrospiraceae bacterium | reverse complement strand
GCGGGATGTCTTGCGCTCGTAACGCTGATGCCGCTGTTGTGTACGTCTCCCGCGTGGACTGCCGACTCTTCTCTCACGTTCACTCCTCAAACAAGCCATACGGAAGCCCTTCTGATGGGGCTCTATTTTCTTAGGGCTGAGCAGGGTTGGGCGGTCGGGTCAAGCGGCACCATTCTGAAGACGGTCGATGGCGGGAAAAAGTGGAAGAAGATCGCCAGCGGCACCACGGCCAGCCTGTCAGCCGTCTTCTTTTTCGACGAGAAGCAGGGTTGGGCGGCTGGAGCCAATGGGACTATTCTTCGGAGCCAGGATGGAGGGAATACCTGGCATCAGCAACTCGTCGAGACACAAGTGTCGTTCTATGGTCTTTCGTTTGTATCGGCGAGTGAGGGGTGGGTGGTGGGTGGTAACGGAACGATTCTTTATACGAAAGATGGCGGGGCCCACTGGCTCGATCAAACGAGCAAGACGAGTGCGGCCCTCTATGGCGTACAATTTCTGACCGCGCGTCATGGAACGATCGTCGGAGCGGTGGGGACCGTCTTGATGACGGATGATGGTGGAGCCACCTGGATCCCGCAAGAGACGCAGGGTGCTGCCACCCTGTTCGACGTCTATTTCACGGACGTATCGACTGGCTGGGCTGTGGGGAACGCCGGCGCCATATTTCACACGACCACCGGTGGTAGGCAATGGATTGATCGCACGTTGCCTTGCGCACGCACCTGTACGAAGTTGACGGATCTGTTACGCGTGCGTTTCACCGACCCTCAGACCGGATGGATAGTAGGGGAACGGGGCATGGCCTATCGGACGACCGATGGTGGCTTTACCTGGACGGAACAGGGTGCGATTGCGAAGGTCTCGCTGTTTGGCCTATCGTTTCCCGATGGGATCCAGGGCTGGGCCAGCGGAGAAAATGGCACGATCGTTCGGCTGACCATAGGCCGATGACAGTCGGTGCAAATCCTTGAAGCGTAGCTCGTTATTCGCGCGAGACTCGCAAGAAAAGTGGGGCGGGTCGAAAGGTTCATCTTCGCTAGTCGCACCTGTCGCGCTCGTCTTGCTTGTCCCGCTCAATCCCATCGAGTCTTGATTGCAGAATGCTGAGGGCGCGCAACGCAGCCCGCCTTCCCGGTCGAGGCGCCTCCATGTGCTGACCGCCCGCCAGACGAAGGCTCGTCGTAGTAGCGGATGGGTGATTGCAGCAGCAGAAGCATGGATGAATCATGCGGGCTATAGACAATAGGATCCGACAGTTCAGCTTCTTGATCTGAAAAATCCTGCGTGCGTCAAATCAGCAAGTTACGCGTTTTGCCGCGTTCCAAGAGGGGTTTTGGGTCGTGTGCCAGACAGGACTGACTTGGGTAAGTTCAGATCCATAGTCTGAGGCCCGCTGAAGTCTCTCTGCAAGTTGCGAGTTGTGGTGTGCAGAGTTGGTGTTCCTCGACAGGAAAATCTCCCCGAGGGGGAATTGATTCCCGGGCGTACATGCTATGGCTGTGACGCTCGGAGCGTTCATCTGGTAATACCAGGATTGTGATAGGCACGAGTCAATCACGTGTAATTCGAGTAAGTAGCCGTTGACAACCGTGTCCAATAAGGTCAGTTTGTCTCCCTCGCAACGAACCTTCTGTTGAGGCATCTGTGGCCGAAGACAAAGGACCGAAGGGGAGCGGAACAGATTCTGCCTCGGCCACAAACCAAATCACTGCTCCAACGATTTCTCTTCCCAAAGGTGGCGGTGCCATCCGCGGGATGGGCGAAAAGTTCGCCGCCAATGCCGTCACGGGCACCGGCTCGATGTCAGTGCCCATCGCCACATCACCAGGCCGAAGCGGGTTTGGCCCGCAGCTATCCCTGTCGTATGACTCTGGCTCCGGCAATGGGTCCTTCGGTCTTGGCTGGAACCTCTCGCTCCCCTCCATCACGCGCAAGACCGACAAGGGCTTACCGAAGTATCGAGATGCTGAAGAGTCGGATGTATTCATCCTCTCCGGTGCGGAAGATTTGGTGCCAGAGTTTGAAAATAATGCCGCCGGCAATTGGATCCTCAAGGACGGCAAACATGTCATTCACGACAAGCCACGTATGGTGGATGGCGTGGAGTACAGGGTGCGCCGCTACCGCCCCCGCATCGAAGGCTTGTTTGCCCGTATTGAGCGCTGGACTGATGCACAGGGTGTTTCCCACTGGCGCTCTATTTCCAAAGACAACATCACCACGCTATATGGCAGCACGAACGAAAGCCGCATTGTTGATCCTTCAGATAAGACACGCATTTTCAGTTGGCTGATCTGCGAAAGCTATGATGATAGGGGCAACGCCATCCTCTATGAGTACAAGAAAGAGAATTCACAGGACATAGTCCGCTCAAGCGCGAACGAAGCCAACCGTCAGGACACGCTCAGAACAGCCAACCGCTATCTTAAACGCATCAAATACGGCAACAAGAGTCCGCGCCAGGCCGGTGAAGACTTGTCTGCACGTACCGACTGGATGTTCGAAGCGGTGTTCGATTATGGCGAACACTATGTTGAAGATGCCGGTGGCGAAGTCCAAACGGTTGATTGTGCCGATAATCTGCCTCAGCCGAATCCGCGCGAATGGAAGTTGCGGCGCGACCCCTTCTCATCCTATCGCGCCGGTTTCGAGGTGCGCACCTACCGCCTGTGCCGGCGCGTCCTGATGTTTCATCATTTCGATGAGCTAGGGATTCCGGGTTACCTCGTCCGTGCCACGCACTTCGCCTATCACGAGACGACTGTTGCATCCTTCATCACCGGCGTGACCCAGTCCGGCTACAAGCGCATCGCTGGAATCTACCGAAAAAAAATCCTCCCCCCGGTCGAGTTTACCTACAGCCAGGCTGTCATTCAGGAAGAAGTTCGTGAAGTTGATCCCGCCAGCCTGGAGAATTTGCCCCAGGGGCTGGATAACAGCCGCTACCAGTGGGCGGACTTGGATGGTGAAGGGCTCGCAGGGATTTTGACGGAGCAGGGCGGCGCCTGGTTCTACAAGCGCAACCAGAGCGCAGTACTGGTAAAAGATGTGGCCGGTAAAGAAACCACAGTCGCCCGCTTCGCCCCTCTGGAGCGCGTGGCCGCCATGCCCTCGTCGGCCAATCTCAGCGGCGGCCAGCAGCTCATGGATTTGGCGGGAAACGGCCAACTCGACGTCGTTGACTTCGAGGGACCAACCCCGGGCTTTTTCGAGCGCACGCCGGATGAGGAGTGGGACACACACAGGCCGTTCACCTCGCTACCCAATATCTCCTGGCGCGACCCCAATCTCAAATTCATCGACCTCACCGGCGATGGCCACGCCGACATCCTGATTACCGAAGACCAAGCCTTTACCTGGTACCAGTCGATGGCCGGAGCCGGGTTC
>JACMLT010000023.1 GCA_014379455.1 Nitrospiraceae bacterium | reverse complement strand
CACATTCCCTTCTTGCAGTCCCCCTCACTGTCTGTTGTACAGTGGCCTCACCAGTCTTGCGGAAATTGTAGCGATGCTATTTCCTTCGGTTGATCACAGAAGCAGACTGTTCTATGGCCAAAAAAGGATCCGGCGACTCAAAGCTGGCAATGGCGGGGGGCGCTCGCGCTTGCTTTCCGGCGATCAGGTAACGTCTACGTTATTGTGTAGGTTCGACTGCTCTGCGACCCGGCTCGCCAATACCTTGTCGACCCGCCTGCCATCCATATCGATAACTTCAAACCGCCACTGTTCCCATTCACTTCTGTCACCGATGCGTGGCACTTGACCAAGCAGCCACATCATCATGCCACCGAGCGTGTGGTATTTCCCCTTGTCTTCCTCCGGGGCGCTTCCCAGCTCCAAACGATCCTTCAGCTCAGGGATTGGAATGAGACCGTCTAACAGCCATGAACCATCTTCGCGCTGGACTGCCCATGCGTCCTCGGCATTATGGGGCTGAAATTCGCCAGTGACCGCTTCAAGGACGTCCTGCAACGTGACCAATCCCTGCACGTCGGCATACTCGTCGATGACGAACATTATGTCGGTACCAGAAACACGGAACTGTTCCAACAGCTCCATTCCAGTCATCGATTCTGGCAGGTAAACGCACGGCTGGAGTTGTGTCGTGAGATCGGTCACGCCGTTATGATGCAGCTGGTTGAACAATTGCTTGGCCGTAAGGATTCCTAAAATGTCCTGGAGGCCACCCCGGCACACGGGAAAACGTGAGTGCGCGGACTCTGCGACATGCTTGAGGTTCATTTCAAGAGGTTGATCGATGTCCAGATAGACGATGTCGCTACGCGGGATCATCAGAGAGCCGATCTGACGGTCATCCAGACGAAACACATTGCGCACCATGTCATGCTCCTGCTTTTCGATAATGCCGGATTCTGACCCTTCCTCAAGCATGGCGTGGATATCATCCTCAGTCACATTCGCACTGCCTGAATCGCGTTTCCCCAGTAATCGCAGGATGCCATCAGTCGAGTACGACAGAAGGTGAACGAACGGTCGCGACACGCGAGCTAAGACTGAGATCGGACGAGCCACAAGCCGGGCAATGCCCTCGGCATTGAACTGACCGATTCGTTTAGGGACCAATTCCCCCACAACGATCGAGACATAGGTGATGATACAGACCACCAGTATCGTTGCGCTTATCTCGCTCGTCTGTTGCTCAATACCGACGCGTTGGAGCCAAATGGAGAGCGGGGCGGCCAAAGCCGATTCACCGACAATACCGTTCAGAATGCCAATCGCGGTGATCCCAATCTGGATGGTGGACATTAACTGGGTCGGCTCTGCGCCAAGACGTATCGCCACCTCTGAGGAAGCATCGCCCTCGGCTGCAAGAGCCGCCAACCGGCTACGCCGTGCCGTCACGAGGGCGATCTCGGACATGGCCAGCATACCATTGAGCAGCACGAGGGAGATGAGGATGAGTATGTCCATAAAATTATCCCTAAAATATCCTCGTCGAGACATCTCAATGGCCCGTCTAATCGTAGGGAGCCGCACGCCCACACCTACCGTCTCACTTAATCATCTTACATATAATTAAGTATCTATACCTGTCTACAGGCCCGCTGAACCGGAAGGCCATCCCGTGACCAGGTGCCTGACGACCTCCCGCCGGTCGGCGGGCCTTAGAGCTTTTTTTCGATGACATCCTTCAACTCCGCATTCTCCAGCGACAGGTTGGCATACATGCGCTTAAGACGGCCCGTTCTCCTGTTCGAGTTCTTTCAGCCGCTTGATGTCGGAGGCCCTTCCCCCCCCATACCTGGCTTTCCACTTGTAGTAAGTGGCGGAGTTGATCCCGTATTTCCGCAAGATCTCGTTGACGGGGAGACCGGCGTAGGCCTCTTTCAGAATGCTGACGATCTGCGTCTCGGTAAACGTCGATTGGCGGAACCTCCTGCTGAGGGTGGCTATTGTGCCAGAAAGTTCTCCTTTCAGACCTTCTCAGTTTGCGGGGCGCTTACGTAGTGTCACTCAAGGTTGTGAACGATCCGACCGGTTGCCGGAGAAATCGTGTGGGTGATTTTAGCATCACTCTTGTGTCAATTGCCGCCCATCACGTTGTAGGGCCATGCCCTCGCTAGCCCACTGTATAGCCAACAGTAACATTGGCTGCAGTCGCCCAACAGCTTCTACGCGCCGTCTTGGCATTCGCTTCGTAAAATAGTCAGATCACGCAGGATTCAGGATCACAGGCTGACCACAGGTCTATTCCAGCATTCTTCCCATTCCAATTCTCATTTATGTCTAACGGCAAAATTTCCCGGGCCGCTGCAAAAACCGTGATGCCTCGCGAAACCAGTTTGGCAACCTGGTCAGGTCCAGCGCATGGTTCGGCGCTACAACAAAAGGCATGCTGAGCGCCCAACCTGCTGCCGACGTCCGCCGCTGTGAGACCCCCTCGACCGTCTCTCCTCCGCACCCCCACGGTCAAACCTGTTCCGGGGGCAACATGTGATTCATCCCGTCATCTGCTAGAAACTCGATCTCTCCCGTGACAACATCGTACATTGCGCCAACGATCGCGATTCGCCGCTCCCGGACGAGGCCGTCAAGTGTCCGGCTCTGGTCACGCATCCGTTCAACAACCCGCAACACGTTGCGGCAGGCCACAGCATTGATCAACGATTCCTTTTCAGCCGCCGGTCGTTCTTCGACGCCCCGGCTGGTGACCGGGTCCGCCGATTGCTGGATTTCGTGTACGATGTGGTCAAGGTGCTGGCAACCCGTGGTCTCGGCTGCCGTCCGGGTCGAGCCGATGAGGTTGACCGCCGTGGCTACGGCGCCGCACCGGGTGTGCCCCATGACCAGGATCAGCTTCGCCCCGGCCACGGCACACCCGTACTCCGCGCTGCCCAATACCTTCCGGCTTATAACGTTCCCGGCGATGCGGATGCTGAAGATGTCGCCCACGCCCAGATCGAAGATCAGCTCGGCTGGTGCGCGGGAGTCGATGCAACCGAGTACGACGGCCAGGGGGTGCTGCCCGCCGGCCATAGCGCGGACCTGGCGGCCGAGGTCGCGGGTCAGACGCCGACCGGTGCGGAACCGTTCATGGCCGTCCTTCAGGATTTGCAATACCTGCTGCGGGGTGAGTGCGGTCTGGAGCTCGCGGGTCGAGTAGTCCACATACTGGATCTGGTCGTTGAATTGGTACTCGCTACGAAACCCGAGAAGGCTTACCTCCACGCCACGAGCCGGCCCCGTCTGCTCCGTGAAATCTCGAATCAGGTCGAGCATGTCCGGGTCGATATAGTCTGTGTTCTGTGCGTCGAGCAATACGTGCCCGCTACGGGGAACTTCGGCCAAAACTTTGGAGAGGGCGGCTCGATTGAGGAACCCCACCTGGTCGGCCAGATCAATGTGCAACACATCACCGCCCAGATGCTTTTCCACGAAGCGGCGGATCGGGCGGCGCATGTTGCTGTGGAGGATGAAGCTCATGCTGACCGCCAGTCCGATCAGAACCCCGATCAGCAGATCGCTCAGAACGATAGCCACTACTGTCAACGCGAAGGGGACGAACTGGTATCGCCCCTCATTCCACATCTGCTTCACCAATGCCGGGCTGACCAGTTTGACTCCCGTGACCAATAGGATCGCCGCCAGACAGGACAGAGGGATCAAGTTCAACCACACCGGCAGGAACGCGACGCTGACCAGCAATAATACGCCGTGGATGGTCGCTGCGAGCTTCGTCTGAGCCCCAGCATTGATGTTCACGGAACTGCGGACGATGACCGATGTGATCGGAAGTCCGCCGATTAGTCCGGCGGTCACGTTCCCGATGCCTTGAGCCAGCAATTCACGGCTCGGAGGTGAGGTGCGTTGCTGCGGGTCGAGCTTATCGATCGCCTCCAGATTCAGTAATGTTTCCAGCGAAGCCACGGCGGCGATCGTCACGGCGGCGGTGTACACCGCAGGGTTCGACCATTGCGAGATGTCGGGCCACTGCAGAAACCCGAGGAACCCGGT
>JACMLT010000189.1 GCA_014379455.1 Nitrospiraceae bacterium | reverse complement strand
ATCAATTGGGATCCTGCGAGATCGCTCACAAACAGAACAATCAAGTGGCTGAGTGTCGCGGCTTCCTGAGAATTGCCTTCTGCCCGCCGCGTTCTCCATAGAAAAACCAAGACGGGGCCGGTCGCGAGCGGCGCTGGTTGACTGCAGTGGTCCGTAAATAGCAGAGCCCCGTGCTCGACGATCTTCTTCGCGATCACCGCCGCGACGATTTCAAGCGTGGTGGCGAGCCTCTCATCCTGGCCACTTAGGGATAGCCTCGCGTCGTGTTGCGGCCCAACTCGCGGCGCATAGTGCTGGGGCTCGTCCTAATACCTTCGCCATTATCCGCAACGATTGGCCGTAGATCAGGCCCAGACTTAAGGTCTCACGGTCTGTCTCACTCAAGTGCGTATCGCATGGTTTTGACATGCCAACACCTTAGCCTAACAACTCAAGAATCAATATTTCGCTGGTCTCATTCAACCAGACGATGGTCGAGGGCATAGCGGATCAGTTCGGCAGTGGTCGTGAGTTCAAGTTTGTCCAGGAGCCGGGAGCGATAGGTGCTGACGGTCTTGATGCTGATCGTGAGGGACTGGGCGATGTGCCTGACGGAGCGCCCCTGAGCTAACAAGGCAAGGACTTCGAGTTCTCGTTCAGACAAGGTGTGATGGCCGGGGCGCGTAGGATGCTTGGCCAGGCTGCTCGCCATGTACTCGCCGAGGGAGGGGGTGACATACATGCGACCCGCCAGGACCTGCGTCACCGCTTTGGCCAGCTCTTCTGATGCGGTCTGTTTGGTGAGATAGGCCATCGCCCCGGCGCGAAAGGCCCGCACGGCGTATTGCTCCTCCGTGTGCAAACTCAAGACCATCAGCGGGAGATCGGGGGCGAGACTGTGCAATTCGCAGAGCAACCCCAACCCACTCTGATCCGGCAGGCTGATATCCACAATGGCGAGATCCCACGCCTCCTGCTGCACCGCCGCAATTCCCTTTTGCCCGGTATCCGCTTCCCCGAGCTCGACGTGCGGGAGGGCCTTTCCCAGGATCTGTTTCACGCCCAGGCGCACCACCTCATGATCATCGATGATGAGCACTTTCACCAACTGGGTCTCAGTCATAATGCGACCTCCTCCGGCGCCGACACCGAGGCACAGGCGGGCGAGGAACAGCTGCATCGGCACCCGGAGGCATTCCTTGCCCAGGCATTGTCGGCTGTCTCTTCAGCCTGCCAGAGAAATCCAGAAACCCGCCTACAACCTGACCTTCCCCCTCGCTCGTTCGTCACTTGGAACTCCCTTGAGCCAAGCCTGAGCTGTAGGAACGCGAAAACGCCGATGTCACCATAGATCTGTGATGGCCCGCTCCCGCCCTTTCATGAATCAACTGGCCAAGTAATACGGGGCTATCGACACGTGAGACAGGGATGATGATGTTTTTCCCTCCAAACCCAAAACTATTCACCAAGGCTCGTTGCAGAGTCCGTGCTTGTCCAACGCAGGGCACGTAGTCCAGGTCGCACTGAGGATCAGGATGCGTGAGATGAAGTGTGGGAGGAATGAACTGATGTTGAAGCGCGAGCACCGTGCCGATCAATTGAAATGCCCCGCTGGCTGCAAAGGCATGGCCAAGCGCAGACTTAAAAGAGCTGATAGGAATCCGATAGGCGTGCGAGCCCAGGGCATCCTTGATGGCCATCGTCTCGATAAGATCAAGCTCCACAGTTCCCAAGCCACATGCGTTGATATAGTCCACTTCTTCTGGGAACCAATGGGCCGAAGCAAGAGCACGATCGATGGCGCGGCGGTGCTCTTTACCCGTATCATCTGGGCGAGCCATGGAGAAGGCATCGGTGGTAAAGCCCCAGCCCTCCAGTTCGGCATAGATAGGGGCCCCTCGACGTTCGGCATGTGCCTGTTCCTCCAAGATCAGACAACCTGCACCCTCCCCCAAGACAATGCCGCATCGAGTTTGGTCGAAGGGTCGAGGGAGGTTGCGAATCGTTCCTCCTTGATCGGGAGCCAACGTTCGGCCTGCATCCATGGCGGAAAAGATCGTGGGATGGAGGGGCGCCTCGGCCCCTCCTGCCACGACAATATCAACGTCATGTGCCCGGATGAGGTCATAAGCCCGACCGATGGCATTCGCTGTTGAAGAGCAACCAATGGAATAGGTTTCGCACTCGCCGTGAGCGCCCATTGCAATCGACACTTCGGCTGACACGGCATTGGGAAACGTAGTGGTCATGGTAAAAGGGTTTGTGTGTTTGTACTGCTTGGCGAGCATGGAGTCGTGGGCTTCGAAGGCCTCTTTCAATCCTCCAACCGACGTTCCGAAACAGACTGCTACGCGACCTCGATCCTCTTGATCCATATCAAGCAGTGCATCCCGGCCGGCCATAAGGGCTGAAGCGACGGCGAACTGGGAGACACGGCCCATACGACGAGCTTTTTTGGGATGGATAAAGTCCGTTGGGTCGAAATCGTTTACCTCCCCGGCAAGGGACGATTGAAAGGGCGAGGTATCGAAGTGAGTGATCGGCGTGATTCCACTCTCCCCAGCGCTCAAGAGATGCCAAAACATTCCAAGATCACACCCGAGTGGCGACACAACGCCCATCCCCGTAATCACAACTCGACGACGAGGGGTCATGGGCGTACTCCTTCCTGTAATAAGGATAACCCTGGCTCCTCCGCACGCTTTCCTTGATGCCACGCCATGAGGTGATCGCGGTGCGCCTGGGGGACCGACTCATTCGGGTAGAACGTATCGTAAAAGTCGAGATCCAAATGGTGGGCTTGAAAGGCAACAACCGTTTTAAACGCATCGGTATGGGCAGGGAATCGGCCATAGGTCCGCATGACATAGGTACAGAACGCAATCGTCGCTTCTACCGCTCGCTCTTCATGCTTCCCTATCGATGATGACGTGCGTGCATCGGTCCAGGGTCGCGCCCCCGTACTCGAATACGTACCCATTTCCCCAAACTTTGACGTCACCATCCTCAGAACGGCTTCCTTCATTGAAGGCAAAAATGGGGGACACGGACCTTCCCATACGTTAGGAACTCCCACGGGATTCGATCGGATGCCTGAAACAGGGGATGGTGCAAAGTGGAATCCAAGGCCCTCGAATATCCGGGGTTCCCACCCTAGAAGATGGCGGCCGCTCCCGACGCTATGAATTCCACCTCCGAGCCCTAACGCTTGCTCCATCAAAAACATATTCTGGCAAACCACCGCCTGCTCCTGAAGCGCGGTGTCGTTGATCGCGGCATCGATGTCGCGCAGAGTCATCGTACGACGCTTCGCCATATCATCGTAGAGATGGCCGCCACGGCTCCTGCGGAAACCATCGAGTCCACACGCTGCATGTCCATTATCGGGATCGACAATGAAGTATCCGCACTCGCTGCTGAAGAGGGCAAGCAAGAGATTCACATACACACTCGCGATGTCTGTCACAGGGATAAAGTACAGTGTGCCCGGCCGGTTCACATACCACTGGTTGAACGACAACATGTAGGGCATTTCACGAGGGATCTCGAGACGACCTTCCCTGAGTTTCACCAGAAGTGGCATCTCCATGCTGTCGGGGTCCGGCACCCGCGCAACGAAGTACAGACCTGTGTCGTCGGTGACGAACATGCGCGTGGCCTGAGCCGCACAAGGACTCGGTACCGTTCTGCCCTGAAAGCTCATGATAGCCATACCCTGACCGTCTTCACCGCCACGCCGAGGGGCGTACTGCATGTCGCCGAGATGCATGCCGGTCTGGCCGACTCCTGCGAACAGCAGATAATGCAGCTCTTCTTTCGACAAGGGAATTGGTGGAAGCTGACTTTGGAATCGAAGCGGGCCTTCCGGAATTTCCATCCCACACCCGAATCGGCGTGTTTTTCTGTTCCGTAGGATCCCTAGTATCGACTCCAAGTCAGTCCTGTGCGACAGATGGGATAGGGGAGTGGTCATGACATCCTCCTGCTCGTGAGGTGACTCAAGGCCCATCGTGTGTTGTGTGGTTGCATCATGGCTGATGGCAACATACGCGAAAATCTGCGGCGAGGAGCCTACCCGGAAGGGTAGGTCCCCTGCAGAAGAAATTGTCATAGCTTGGCCGTTGAAGCAGTCATGACGCGATAAAGAACACAGACCGGTCGCTCACTTAATCTCTCCCGCGCAGACAGGGAGCACACAGGAGAAGGCACCATGGACACTTCCACTCCAGCAACATGCCCCTTTCATGCCCCACAGACCCTGAAGGAACAGGACGGCCCGGTGTCTGTCCACTCGAATCGGACACTGAAGAACCTCCCAGGTCCGGATGGGCTGCCGATTCTTGGCAACATCCTGCAGCTCGATTTAACGAAGTTGCATTCGATCCTCGAGCAATGGGCCGACACGTACGGATCGCTCTACAAGTTCAGAATTGCCCGCAAGAACGTCGTAGTGGTTTCCGACGCGAATCTCATCAATGAGGTTCTGCGCAAGCGCCCCGCTGCCTACCGCCGCCTTGAATCAATCGCCCCTGTGTTGAATGAAATGGGTATCAATGGCGTGTTCTCAGCGGAGGGCGATCAGTGGCTCAGGCAGCGACGGACCGCCATGCAGGCCTTGAATACTGCGCACTTGAAGACCTTCTTTCCGACTCTCATGAAGGTGACGGAGCGGTTGAAGAAGCGGTGGGATCAGGCGATGGCTGAGGGTGCCCCGATTGATGTGCAAGAAGATCTCATGCGTTACACGATTGATGTCACGAGTAATCTCGCATTTGGATACGATGTGAACACATTGGAGGACCAGGGAGCCGAGATTCAACGGCACCTTGAGAAGGTATTTCCCATGGTCAATCGGAGGATCAATGCACCTTTCCCTTATTGGCATTTCGTGAAACTGCCCGCAGACCGCGCCTTGGAGCACGCCTTAGTGGCGATCCGTGCGGCACTCACTGAATGCATCGAACAAAGCCGCAAGCGGCTGGCAAAGAATCCCGACCTGGCAACGCATCCCACGAACTTTCTTGAGGCTATGCTTGCAGCGCGTGATGTCGATGGAGCCGAAATTACCGAAGAGGAGATCTTTGGCAACGTGCTGACAATGCTGATCGGAGGAGAAGATTCAACTGCCGCAACGATGGCCTGGATGCTTCACTTTTTGACGGATCATCCCGATAGTCAGCGACGCGTTCAGCAGGAGTTAGACGATGTATTGGAGCCCTCCGAGATACTGCGAGACTTTCGCGACGCGGAGCGGCTCACGTACTTGGAAGCGGTGTCATTCGAAACCATGCGCCTGAAATCCGTGTTCCCTATCCTGTTTCTCGGAGCCAATACGGACGTGGAATTGGGCGGAGTGAACATCCCAAAAGGCACCGCGATCTTCTTACTGACGAGGAAGTGCGGTATGCAGGAGCATGAGTTTACAGCCGCTGATCAATTTCAGCCGGAGCGATGGACGACTCCTCATGGCAGTCAAGAGCAGGGGCATAATCCCAAAGCGTTTGTCCCCTTCGGCGCAGGCCCTCGATCGTGCCCTGGACGCAATCTGACACTGTTGGAAATGAAGTCTGCGATGGCCATGTTGTTCAGAAATTTCTCCGTTACAAAATCAACTTTCACGAAACCTGTCGACGAACATTTCGGCTTTCTTATGGCGCCGAAAAATCTGTCCGTTACCTTCCAAAGGAGACTACGGATCGATGGGCGTGATATAGAGCAAACGGAAGCCCTCGACGAGTGCTCCGTTACATCGGTGGGAGTATAGGCTGTTTCAGGGCAGGGAACCGCGGATGATGTTTGGTGATATACCGTGCATGCCTTGCGCCCCGCTCTAACCGTTATGGCGTAGAGACGCTCTTTGAACATACCATGCCGGCACACCATGAAAGGCGGAAAGAGCCTGACTGCCTGCATTAACGGACGGTGCGCTTGATTTTCAGAGAGAGATCTCGAGGCGTTATGGTGTCTGGCAGCGTCAGGTCAAAGGAACGATTCTGCCATTGTGAGATCGCAGCCCATCGGTTTTCCACCCCTCCGAGCTTATAGTACACGTTCTTGAGATGAAACTTAACCGTGTTAAGGCTCACGTGCAGAATAACCGAAATTTCCCAATTGGTCTTCCCATCCGCTACCCAACGCATGATTTCTTCTTCACGATTCGTGAGGGCCAGAGGCGTCTGTCCTGGCTGGCCATAGTTTACCCATGATGTCGCTCGCATGTACGCGAGGTGAAGATGCGGGCCAAGAATCTGCATCATGGTTTCGAATTTGTTCATCGATCGCTGGTCAAAATTGCTGAAGGCGAAGTAGGTGCAGACGCCTAACGCCCCGCGCACTCCGATCGTCAGACATTCCTTGATGCCTCCGTCCAGCTTGAGGTTGATCACTGCTTTGGGGATCTGCAGATCGAGGAGGTCCTCACTCGAAACCGTCGCATTCCGGGTGGCTTCCAAAAGATGAACAGCAGGATCCCATCGATATCCTTGGGTTTCATAGAGATGGGTATGCTCTTCCCCGTAACTCGAATGACCAATTTTGAAATGCTTCTTAGAAACGTCGAATGTTCCGCACGCGGAAAATTCATGAGGCACGAGAGAACCAATCGATGACGCCAACATCGGTAGGTGGTCTCGATGGTGAACGCTTCGCACCTGGTGCATGATCTCACTCAAGCACTGAAACTCTTTTCGGGATGGATACTGGAACTTCTCCAGCCCACGGAGGATCACGACGCAACCTCTGGGTAATCGCGAGGCCACGCCTGATGCCTAATCTTGCTGGGGAAGCACGAGTGCTTCTTCAATGGGTTGTCAAACAGGGTCAGATTTCCTAACGGCGGCATTCTGATCCCCTACGTTAGATATGAATCCTTACGGTATGCCGTGAGTGAACGGTGCCCCTAAATCTGCCACAGACACAGTTGTCGGCATATGACCGACTCCGTTAAAGGAAGTCTCGATGGGATTTTAGTGCCAACAGTGAATATTATATATGATGCCGAATGGCCCTATCTTGATGGTTGTCCAGCCATAACGCACTCTCCTACTATCTTGGAACTCCGTGATAATGGTGGGAAAGGCGTAACAGCCCTAAACCGTTGAAGTCTTTACGTTCAAGCAGGATCCCTGCTCGCCATGACAGATGATCCACGCCCAATACCATGCTCGGGATAGATCTGCCCAATACCCTATTAGGTTACGGAATCTGTATTCGCAGGGTGGCCGCCTTCAACTGCGAGACGGCGCGGTCTTCGAGAGAGCTTTCCGCATCTGCGCGATGGTCTTGGTATTGAGGCCGGCTGCTATCAATTCGTCGTCCGTGGCGGCAGCAACGTTCGTCAGGCTTCCATATTTTTTGAGCAATCGGGTCCGTGTAATTTCACCGATGCCTCCCACTTGATCGAGCGACGAGGCCATCAAGGCCTTGCCACGTAGATTGCGATGAAAGGTGATCGCAAATCGATGGGCCTCGTCACGAATACGTTGCACGAGATGGGTGGCCGGGGAGTTCGCGCGAAGCACGATGGGATTTTTTCGACCGGGAAGGAAAATCCGCTCGTCCTTCTCACCGCGTGCTTTGGCCAGACCAATAATTGCCAGGCCCTGATGGCCAACCTGTCTCAGCCCTTCCATGGCCGCGGCGAGCTGACCTAACCCTCCATCGATGAGGATGAGATCCGGACGCGCGAGATTCTCGCTGTCTCTGTACCGTCGCATAACGACTTCCTGCATGCTGGCGAAATCGTTGGCGCCGGTCACGGTTTGAATCTTGAAGCGGCGGTAGTCGGCTTTCTTCATCTGACCGTCTTCCCATACGACCATGGAGGCGACAGACTGATTGCCCATGGTGTTGGAAATATCGAACCCTTCGATACGGCGAGGCGCGATATCCAGCCGTACGAGCCGCTTGAGCTCTTCAATGGCCTGCCGTCCAATTTCTTCATCTCGCAAATGATTGGCCACAGCGGCTGCTGCGTTTTCTTCCGCTAGGAGAAGCAATTGATGCTTCACACCTCGCTCAGGGGCCACGACACGGACGGCGTTTCCTCGTTTCCCCGTGAGCCATTCTTCGATGACCGTCGCGTCGTCAAGATCGCTGGGTATGAGCAGTTCTTTGGGTGGCTGACCATCCTTGTTGTAGAACTGCTCAATGGCGGATCGAACCAGTTCCTCGTCTCCGGCGTCGGCTGAATGGGGCCAGAAGAAATCTTTGCGTCCGATTAGCAGGCCGCCCCGCACGAAGAGAATCTGGAGATCGACCGCCGAGCCTTGCCGTGCCAGCCCGATCACGTCTTGGTCTGTCGTCGTCGTTTGGGTAATACGCTGCTTTTCGAGTGTGCGCTCGATGTTGAAAAGCCGATCGCGCAAGCGCGCCGCCTCCTCGAAGTCCTCACGCTCCGCTGCCGCTTCCATCTGGACACGCAGGTCGTCCAGTAATTCACGGTCGCGCCCTTCCAGAAACTGACGTACCTGCGCAACAATGTGATGGTAGTCCTCTTTCGATTGATTGCCGGTGCAGGGAGCCATGCATCGTTTGATCTCGAATTCGATACAAGCTCGTTCAGCCTTGCCGTCTATGAGGATCGTACAAGTGGCTAACGGAAAAGCTTTCTTGATGACTTTCAACGTCTCCCGCAAGGCTCCTGCCGGTGTGTAGGGACCATAGTAGAGTGCGCCGTCTTGTTGCACGCGGCGGACGATGGAGAGGCGAGGGAAGTCTTCTTTGATCGGCAGTCGGAGGTAAGGGTATTGCTTATCGTCCCGTAAGACCACGTTGAAACGAGGCCGATGCCGTTTGATCAAATTGCTTTCGAGGATAAGCGCTCCAAGCTCTGAGCGGGTAACAATCGTTTCAAGGTCTGAAATGTGACTGACGAGGACGGCTGTTTTGGGAGAGTGATCGGCCCCTTTTTGAAAGTAGGACCGGACGCGGCTAGATAGAGCTGCAGCTTTCCCGATGTAGAGCAATTCGCCCTGGTCATCCCTGAAGAGATAGACCCCTGGCTGGTCTGGCAGGTGATCAAGTTTGGATTGAAGATCGGCAGATACAGCCATCGGCTTCTCAGACTTCAGCGGCGCGCAAGGGAAGAGTCCTTGCCTAGATCCATTCTAAAGTCCGAGACACTCTGGGGCAACCAGGTCGAGGGATTGAGACTGGTTTGCCCGCTTAGCGCAGGCTACGCACGAAGGAGGGACTGAGGCTTCCCCGAGCGACTTCCGCAACCGGCCCCTTCATGGTGAGGCTGAAGTCTTGGGCGACCTGGATATTGAGCTGCCCTCCCGGCATCTTCACCGTCACTGGGCTCTTTACCAGCCCGAGCCGGACCGCCGCACTCGCAGCGGCACAGGAGGAGGATCCGGACGCCTGAGTTTCGCCTGCCCCGCGCTCCCAGATGAGGATAAAGAGTTCCTTCGGGCCGGTCGGCACAGCGAGTTGCACGTTCGTTCGCTTCGGGAACAAGGGATGGTTTTCTAATATCGGTCCCAAATTGAGGAGATCCTCGCGCGACCAGGACTGCCCGATCGGCTTAAAAACCACACAGTGAGGATTCCCCACGCTCACCCCTGTGAAGGTCAGCAACTGGCCGGCAACGTCAATGGGCTGTTCGATCAGTTCACTGGTCGTAAGCGTACAGGGGAGAGCCGCCGGCTGGAACGTGGCCCGGCCCATCTCGACGGTAACGGTGCTCGCATCCCCATGGCGATCCACATGCAGGGCAATCGTGACCAATCCGCCTTTGGTCTCGACAGTGAAATGCGTCTTTTTCGTCTTGCCGGTTGCATGAAGATAGCGGGCAAAGATGCGCAGGCCGTTGCCGGACTTTTCAGCTTCGCTGCCGTCAGGGTTGAAGATGCGTAGGCCAAAGTCTGCTTTCTTTGAGGGAGCCAACGCAAGGATCCCGTCGCTGCCCAGGCCCCAATTGCGATCGCAGATGGCTTTGACCCTGGAGGGGGTCAGCGAAAACGACAGTTCCTTGGGGTCCATCACCACATAGTCATTGCCCAACCCATGTCCGCGGAAAAATCCATTCTTCATGCATCGCCTCTTGAGTAAAGAGAACAGCAGGGAGAGATACCTAACATGAATGAAGTGGGGAGGGAAAGAGGAACCTGATGCGGGTCTCAGACGATCTTGACACCTGACGGGCGCTCGATCAATTCCACTTCGTACCCGTCTGGAGCATCGATGAAAATGAAGCGGCTGCCGGAAGATGTCTGGGTCGGGCCGTCCGTTACCTTAACTCCCTTTGCATTGAGCCAAGCGATCGCGTCATCAAGGCTTTCCACCTGAAAGGCCAGGTGGATAAGGTCCTCCTGAACCTTCACCGGCCCACTCGGAGGAAAACTAGTCAATTCAATCAGTTCATCGCTGTTCGGCACTTTGAGGAACGCCAGATGAGACCCACGCGGCGACACCTTCCGCTCCAGCACCTCCAGCCCAAGCACATCCGCGTAGAACTGGATCGTCTGCTCCATGTCGCTGACCCGCATGCGTGTGTGGAGAAACTTTTTGACTTGCATAGGCTCCTTCTTACTTTCCCCTCGCTGGGCCGCTAGCCTTGCGCAGCAGAATTTCTGCACTGCCCGGGATCAGAAAATCCGGCATGGGGCCAATCTCCTGGTAGCCCTGTTTCTTGTAAAATTTCCGACCCTGGTCGTTGAAGTCCGATACACAAGCGAACAAGTTCTTTACCCTCGCAAAAACAGCTTCTTCGACATGCGTGAGCAACTGTCCCCCTAGCCCCTTACCTCTCGCCCAGTCCGCCACTCCTAGCAGCTCCAAATAGTCGCCGAGCAAGAACTTCTGACGAACGACTGCAATGCCGGCCACTCTGCCATCCTGTTCCACAACAAAGCTGTCACGCCCCTGTGGGAGTGGCGTGAAATAGCAGTCCCAATCTTTGGCTTGGTAGCCCAGTCGTTTCCAAGGATTGGTGTCTGCCAGCAATTCCACGACCGCGGCTCGATCGTTCGACGTCATGAGCCGTACGATCGCGTGAGTCATGGGGCTACCCGGCCACAGGACAAGAGCTCACTCACGGTCATGGGGGTGAGGTTACGCTCCGGCAAAAGATGTTGATGGAGATCTTGCACCACCTCATGCGTATGTTGGCCCTTCCCGTTCGCATGCATGACGATGATACTTCCCTTCCGGACAAACCGCTTCAGCCGACCCTCGATTTGGATCGCCGTGAGCGTGGGGTCGGGATCGCCGGACACGACATTCCACAGAACGAACTGGAGACCGAGTGCGCGTGCCACAGTGACCGTATCGTCGTTGAACTCTCCGTAGGGAGGACGAAACAGCGTCGCATCATGTTCATACTTGGTTTTGAGCAAGCGAACCGGTCCGAGCATTTCTTGCTCCTGCTCCTCCGCCGAATGGAACGGCATATGCTGGTGGACGTCCCCATGCGTACCGATTTCAAAGAATGGGACCTGGAGGAGAGCCTTTACTTGCCGATCATGCTTCCTCATCCATTTCCCGGACATGAAGAAGGTGGCGGGGATTTTCCGCTCAATCAAATAGTCGATCAGAGCCTGATCGTAGCCTGCGCCTTCACGCACGGGGCAGAGGTCGAACGTCAGCGCGACTCCGGGACATGTGGGTGGACCAAACTTGATCACTTGGGCCTGCGTGAAGGAAGGCATCGCTGGGACGAGCAGCACTGCGAGGATAAGGCACAACATGTGTGGCACGCAGCGGAATCGCATGGTGATGAGTATACCCGATCCAGGAGGCTTCGCAAAAACGATCATAGCATT
>JACMLT010000188.1 GCA_014379455.1 Nitrospiraceae bacterium | reverse complement strand
TGGTTAAAGTGTCTCATTGAGTTGTTTGAAGATGTAGACGGCTTTGCTAGAGTGCCAACGCGGCAACCGCATTCCCCAGCAACTCGAACCTTGCTCTCAGGTTGTTGCGCGCGTTCTTCGTCGTCACCAGTCCATCGAATTGGAAAGACTACACCAAGGTTGGAGTACCCTATAAGCCAACCTATCCCGCAGTCCCTGTCCGTCTCACTGCTGGCGCAGTTGTTCCAGACTTAAATGCAGCCCTCCAAACTGCGTTCGATGGGGATGTCATCCCAGCGCAGATAAATCCCGCGACCAAGGGAGTGGGAGAAGTCTGGGTCGACACGCAGTATGAGGAGAGTGCCAGCAAAGGCGCAGCCTATCCCAGCACCATGACCGTGCTGGATGTGGCAGGCGCCAATGCGTGGAAGGTGAAGCGGAAAATCGCGCTTCCTGCCCAGAAGATGAATAACGGCCATAATATGTGGTCGAGTCACGATCAGAAGCAAATCTATAATACGGAATGGCATGGTAAGAGCATCTATTCCATCGACAGCGCAACCGGGTCTCTCATAAACGAAATCGTGATCGGCGAGGATCCGGCCCACGTCATGACGAGGGTGGATACGGAGCAGGTGCACGTGACGTTAAACGGTGAAGATGCGGTGGTGGAATTCGATAAGGCGGCTTCCGGGGAGATTTCGATCAACCCGACGCGTCCAGGGGGCCAGGGCAGGATTCTGATGCAAAACCCTGGTGAACCGCAGTCACAGCCGCATGCCCATTGGATGGGGCATGATGGCAAAACCATGGCGACGCCCAACTCCAATTCGAATGACTCGACGTTCTTCAATTTCATCACAAATTTAATCTTTAAAAAGCCTGCAACCGGACCCTTGCCGATTGCGGCCGCGATGAACCCGAACTCCACGAAGTACTATGTGTCCAACTACTTGGGTCACAGCATTTCCGTCATCGACATGGCGACTGGGAATAAGATCAAGGACATCAACTTGCTTCAAAACTACAACCCGATTACGGGGGCGGTTGTTGGCAATGGGGCAATCGGCGGATTGCCGATTCAGACACCTGTGAGCCCTGACGGCAAGTTTGTGATCACCGGGAATACCTTGACCGGTACGATCACCATCATTGATACCGCGACCGACACGTTGGTGAAGAGTCTCACCTGCGATCCAGGATGTCACGGGGTAAACTTTGGAGCCAAGGAAGGTGGCGGCTACTATGCCTATGTCACCAGCAAGTTTTCCAACCGGCTGATCGTCTTGGACTACGATAAGAATAACGACGGCAATGTGTCGGATGCCGAGATTGCCGGGTGGGTGGTGCTTGACGATAGTGCCGCACCGGCACCGACCGACGACACGATTACTGGAAACAAAGGCATGGGCGGGCAGGGTGTGCTTCCTGTCCCCAATGTGTACAACGGATGGGTACAGAAACTTCCCAAGAGTTTCTGTGACCAACTGTCGCCCGAGCAGCGGAATCCGATCGGCGTTCCCGTTGGAGCTTGCTTATAGGATTTGTTCAAGGTGCCGTGATCATTCCGGTACCTAACATAGCTGTCTAGCCAAGGACCCGGTGACGATGGCTCAACGCCATTGCACCGGGTCCTCTGGTTTTGTGGCCAGGCATATTCGGTAGGCCCTGCTGCGCTAGCTTGGCACCGACCAAGACGGTGTTAGTAACCGTTGGCAGGTCTACAGAAGCACTAGCATCGGCCTATGCCATGTTGAATTGAACCAGACCCAGTTCTGACTCTGGTAAATAGTATGTAAATTTTTCGTAGGTTGTATTGACAAGCCTCTCTATCGCGGGTACTTTGGCCTCTTCAGCTTGATGCCTGCAACCTATACCCAGCAAAACATATTGAATCGAACCGCAATGCCGACAGTATCTACGCAGCGAATCGTCTGCGCGCCACCTGAACGGTCTTAGGAAATGCGTCCATCACCATCGTACATAGCACTGCTCCTGAGCCTGATGCTCCTTCCGGGGCTGGCCGGTTGTGGACAGACTTCGTCCGACAGTGCACCGAGCCTTGGATCACGAGCAAGCGTGGGTGGGCCACCCCTGTCCAAGCAGAGTCCATCACCAGACAACAATCCATTGACTCCGGTCACCCCGGCGGCGAGCCCCGTGCCTCTTGCCTCGGGCGATAAGCCAGGTATCCCATCAGGAAAAGAAACAGTCCCAGGAGGGGACCGTCCCCCCGCAGTACATGCCCCATCTTCTCAGCCGGCAGACTCAGTGGACGCTTTGGTCGTCCCTGCATGGATCGCGAAAGAACTCGACTCGCCGGATGTTGGCGCACGGATCCGAGCCCTGGAGACCTGGGTACAGTCAGCACCCCCAGGAGCGGCCGATCCGTTGATCCTGGCCTTAGAGAATACAGACGAGCGCGTCAGGGCTCGGGCGATGGAATTGATCGAGCAAGATTGGGCACGGGCGGCTGACGCAGAGCCGTCAGGGGGGGAAGCGAGAGACACAAACGGGATAGCGGGGTCAGGGGATACCGCTGTGCTTCCTGAACGATCGGCGAGTGATCCAGTGAATCAATAAATCAATCGAGAGACGCCTTACGAGCGATGAATGACGACCTGCGGGCCAATCAGCAGTCCGTCTGTGCCATATCAACACAACCAACACAGGAGGTGGCTTCGGTTACGATCTTGCTTTTTGCTAGTGAGAGCCTCAACACTGTGGCCACAGAGATGTGGTCCAATCTAGAAGGAATTACTGATGAGACAGCGACGTATTACTCAATCCGCTATCGGAGCGGTTGCACTATTGGCCTGGAGCCTTTTGGGCACCGTACCGGCCAGTTTAGCCAAAACAGTTGAATTCATCTCCACCGACGAGCCGGGCCCCTGGTTCAAGTGCGTCACCCCCTTGATCGACGCTGTCCAAGGAGGCTGTGTCCCCGAATCGCTTGCCCTCTCGAAGTCTGTGGCTCTCATTCAACCGGGCGATTCTGTCAAGCTCATTAACAATACGCTGCCTCCCACCAACATCAATGGAGTCGACACAACCAACACCGTGCACACCTTTACGAGCCTGCTCTGGCCAGCCGGAGCGGCCAACATGCCCCACGACCAGTATAGTGCCTTCAAAACGACTGATGAAGTTCAACTCACCACAGAGGGCCTGTATGTCTTCGTGTGCAAGTTGCATCCCTTCATGCTTGCCGCGACTGTCGTGGATGCTAATGGGCTGGGTGATGGGCGATTGGAGCTTGGCAACGCGGTTACGCTCATCAGCTATGGCCAAACTGTCACTGTCCCGACGAGCAGCGACCTAGCCACCAGACTGTTACGAACCTTCTTCCTCATCACGAACCCGGCGAACTATCAAGACCACAATCCCGCCACGAATCCTTCACTGAAATGGCACATCGCCTATCCTCCCTTACCCGTTAAAACTGATTTGGCGCCAGTGCTTGATCTCAAGGCCGTTTTGGAGGCCCGATACGGCAACGATCTTCCCATTGCAGGGCCAGCCAAGCCATCGATCGCAGGCATCGGTGAGATCTGGGTGGACGCAGAGTATGAAAAGACACAACACAAGACGAAACCGGGAACCGCAATAGCTGTGAACGCCAGCACCTGGGAGGTCACGAAGAGGGTCGCTTTGCCCGGTATCAATATGAACAATCCCCACAACATGTGGAGCAACAGGGATCAGACGCGGATCTATCAGACTCAGTGGTTCAGCGACAAATTGACGGTGTTCAACCGCATTACCGGTAGAATGATCCGGAATATCACAGTCGGTGACTCCCCTGCCCATGTGATGACGCGTGTAGACACAGACCAGGTGCATACGAGCCTCAACGGTGAGGGTTCTGTAGTGGAGTACAATCCCAATCTGTCTTTTAGCCGGGAAATCTTTACGCAAAATCCGGGTGAGCGGCCGGCCCAGCCCCATGCACATTGGATGAGCTTCGACGGCAAAACGATGGTGACACCGAACTCAAACACCAACGATTCGACCAGGATCGACCTGATTCCTGGCACCATCGCGGCCAAAACAGATGTCGGCACGCTTCCTATTGCGACCGGCATGATGCCCGATGCGAGCAAATATTACGTCTCGAACTATCTGGACAGTACGATCACTTGCATCTCTATCGGAAAGCCGGCGTGCAAAGACGGAGCGAACAAGGTGGCTAAGAAGGACATTGTTCTTCTTCTAAGCGGCACTGCTAACCCGCTTGCCAACTACGACCACATAAACGTTACTGCGAAAGGAATGTCGGAATCTGGCGCCCTGCCGATTCAGACACCGGTCAGCCCAGACGGCAGGTTCGTGATTACGGCCAATACGCTGAGCGGAACGATCAGCATCATTGATACGAAAACCGATACGCTAGTCAGGATTCTGCCCTGCAGTGCAGGATGTCACGGTGTGAACTTTGGCGCAAAGAATGGCGGTGGGTACTATGCCTACGTCTCAAGCAAGTTCTCGAACGACCTGATCATCGTGGATTACGATCCGAACAGGAACGGGAATGTTTCTGATGCGAAGATTGCCGGCCGCGTGATCCTCGTGGGTGGAGCACATACCAGGATCTCAGATGATCCCGTGGATCCCAATTTCAAAGGCCTTGCAGGCATGGGTGGACAGGGAGTATTACCTGTCCCCAATGTCTACAACGGCTGGGTCCAGAAGCTTCCTAGTGCCTGGAAGTACCAGTTAACGGAGGCCCAAAGGAATCCATTCCCGAATGATGACCATGACGATGATCATCGGTAGAATCAGTAGCCTCGCATAGCGCACAGCCAGGACCCGGTGACGATGGCTCAACACCATCGCACCGGGTTCTCTGGTTTTCTGATCATGCCGTTCGAGCCAAAGCATACACGCAGCGGAGTCTGAATTCAGAAGGAGAAACTCCGCACAGCACTCTTTGTCACGAGCGTTGCGCAACCACTCAATCTGAGCCGTGCTTTCTGCTTTGACACCACAAAACCCCCTATGTTAAAGTCCGCGGAACTGTTGATGTTCTAGGCATTCTTCATTCACTTTTTTCAGGACATATCGTATGAGGACACAGGGCAAGCATGTGATTATTGTGGCTGGTGCTGGA
>JACMLT010000022.1 GCA_014379455.1 Nitrospiraceae bacterium | reverse complement strand
CGATATCCACCTCGGCTAATCGCAGGTGGCCGTGTTCATCCCGCTCGACATGGTCCAATCCACCCAGATCTTGCGGGTCAAGAATCTCGATCAGTCCTTCCGCCAACACCACCACCCCTTCGGCGCGCCCTCCGCTGAGCCGCTTGATCATCGTTCCTATCACGAGATCAACCAGGCGCTGAAGTTTCACGGGTCGCTCCCCAAATTCCTCGGGAATGATCGTGAGGGTCGCGCCTGCAGCCTTGCCGACTCCAAGCGCCAAATGGCCGGCTTTCCGCCCCATGGTCACAGCAAAATACCAGCGAGAAGTCGTGTGAGCGTCCACCATCAGATTTTTCACAATCTCGACGGCGACATGCCGGGCCGTTTGAAAACCGAAGGTCGAGATGCCGGAGGGAAGGTCGAGGTCATTGTCGATCGTCTTCGGCACATGCACGACTTGAATGCGCCCGGCCGCCTGTTCTTCCAGTTTGAGCGATGAGAAGGCCGTATCGTCTCCGCCGATGGTTACCAAGCGCGTAATGCCCAACCTCATCAAGGAGGAGAGGACGTTGGCGAGTGACTCAACGTTCTTCGTTGGATTCGCCCGCGAGGTGCCCAAATACGACCCACCCCGGAAGTGAATGCGGCTGGCTTCTTCGATCGAGAGGGGGCGGACCCGACTCTCACTGCCTTCCATAAGCCACTTGAATCCATCAATGATGCCGACCACGTCGCAGCCGCCGAGAATACTGCGGATCGTAACCGCGCTGATGACACTGTTGATCCCCGGCGCCGGTCCGCCCCCGACTAAGACCCCGACAGTCGTGCGAGAAGTATTCATGACGAGAGAGTTCCTGCGATCTGATTTGAGCGTCTTATATACACCATCCAATAGACCAACGCGACAAGGACGGTCCCGCCGAAGATGTTGCCGATCGTGACGAGCGCAAGATTGCTGATCACATCAACGGGTGAGAGCGGCGCCGAGGTCCCAGCAGCCAGCGCTACACCGATCGGGAGAAAGTACATGTTGGCGACGGAATGTTCAAATCCGCAGGCGACGAACCCGGTGATCGGGAAGACGATGGCGAGAATCTTATCCGTCACACTTCGGGTGCCCATGCACAACCAGACGGCCATACAGACCAGCACGTTGCAGAGGATGCCACGGGCTACCGCCGAGACCGGGTCGAGCGCGATCTTGCTGCGCGCGATCTGAACCATCGTCTCTCCGACCGCCCCATCGCTTATGTATGTATGCCGGCTAACCATACGAGGGCCGCTGTTCCAATCTGCTCCAACCAAGTTGCCGAGATAGACCCATCCCCAGTTCCGCATGATTTGTTGTGTCGTCACCCGACCGGAAGCCCAGGCCATGGCAATCAGGTTATTGCCGGTCAAGAGTTCCGCTCCGCCCACCACCACCAGCACAAGCCCCAAACTAAACGCGACGCCCCCCGCGAGGCGGAGGAGCCCGAAAGGGACCGCGGCCTCATTCCCAGTCGTCACGGTAACCGTGTAAAACAACGCGCCCAGCGCAATAAAGGCCCCAGCCAAGACGGCCAGGGCAAACATGGTCAAGACCGGCATCGCAGCTTTTGTGACGCCGACTTCACGCACCCGCAGGGCGATCTGCGAAGGGGCGTACGCATCGAGCAGACTGTTGGCCGCGCTCTGTTCCATATCTCGCTAGGAGCCTGTCTGACATTGCCTTCGTGACGAGGCGAAGGAAGCGCAGCCAGATGCGAGGCCGCAGGCCCGGAAAAACCGGAAGCGTATTCGCTGGAATACGTTGAGGATTTTTTCGGGCCGAGAACGACGCAGATGGGTGCGGATCGTTCGCCGCAGTAGAATGGTCAATGTCGGACAGGCTCCTATAGAATCAGTTGGCGGCGCATGTGCCGCAGTTCCGCTTCATCTTCCGGATCGAGTTCGTCCCGTTCAATCGGTTCCACTCGCACGGCAGACACCTTGTACTCCGGGCACTTTGAACTTTCATCCGCATTCGATGAGAGCAATGAATTCACCGTAAATGCAGGGAAGTGAAAGCTGGTGAAAAGATGCCGTGGCAGAACGCGTTCACTCCCCACAACAGGAAGCAAGGCGTCGCCACGAGCACTCACCACACGAACGATCTCACTGTCACGCAGATGCAGCACCTCTACATCGGCCGGATACATTTCCAGCACATCGGTATCGACCAGCTTGAGAATGTCCGTCCTCCTGGTTTGAGCCCCGCAGTTGTAATGTTGGAGAATGCGGCCCGTGGTCAGCACGAACGGATACTCCTGGCTCGCAGCTTCACCAGGCGGCAAATACTCGACGGCAACAAAGCGCGCCTTCCCCTTTGGAAAGGTCTCTTGATGCATCAATGCTGTGCCTTTGGATGGCAGTCGGCACCGGCCACTGCAACCCTGAATGCTGGTCCAGCCGGTCATAGGACACACCGGAGAACATCGGCGTGAGCTTCGCAATCTCGTCCATGATCTCCGAGGGATGCCGATAGGGCATGGGATAGCCCATCCGGGTTGAGACTTCGCAGACCACGCGCCAATCCGGGAGGACTCCATTCGGCGGCTCCACGACTTTCCTGATCCGTTGAATACGCCGTTCAAGATTGGTAAAAGTGCCGTCCTTCTCCAGGAACGAAACCCCGGGCAATACCAGATGTGCAAACTTCGCGGTCTCGCTGAGAAAGAGGTCTTGCACCACCAGAAACTCCACCTGTTTCAAGGCCTCAGGTAGCTTTTTCAAATTCGGATCGGTCTGTGCGACATCATAGCCGATGATCCAGAGCCCCTTGAGCCGGCCCTACGCATCGAGCGCAAGCGGCTCGGTGATGCCGAAGTTGGCGAAGGTGAAGCGGGTCTGTTGTTGCAGAAAGGGTATCCCCGCAACCGGCGTTCCACCCACGCCGGCTACGATGCGCGGCAAGTCGTTCGGCACCGGCCGCACGGGAAGAGGTGTCGTTGGCAAGATGACAGCGAATGGTCTTCATCTATGAATAAGGCTCCAGAAGTGACGGCACATCTGACGGCGTCACTCGCCCACAGAGATCCGCATCGATCATCACGGTCGGCGACACCGCGCAGTTTCCCGCGCAGGACATCTGTTCCAGAGTGAACCGGTCTG
>JACMLT010000187.1 GCA_014379455.1 Nitrospiraceae bacterium | reverse complement strand
TGGCGGGACAACGTGTGTGTCGAACGGCTGTGGCGGAGCGTGAAATACGAGGAGGGATATTTACAGGCGTATGACCGCATCAGCGCCGCCCATCAGGGCCTGGGGCGGTACCTGACGTTCTACCACCAGACGAGGCCACACCGAGCGCTTGACGGCAAGACGCCCGAAGAGGTGTACTGCGACAACCTGACGCCACGGCTCACTGCCGCATAGTCAGACCACCGCGAGGCGCCACTTAAGGAATGGAACATGCTGTCCAAACAACTGGGGCCACCTCTTACGCGGGAGACAGGAGACTACACCGGAGGATTGAGATGACGCATCAACCTAGAAGGCTCACTATTCGTAAGCTCCTCGTCCACGGGGAATTCGAATGTCCATTTCTAGTAGGCGCTAAAGAGCAATGTGGGTATCCAAACCGTTACCGGTTGGTACATCGGCGGCCATCCCGGCCAGTATAAACCATCTGGTTGGTCGGGTCGGTCGGGTTTAACGGGTGAGATCGTGTTCTGGTTAGTATCGCTCAGGCAGTACACTCACCCGCCTAAGCAAGGAGCTGTGTATGCCGGCTGACTTTCCCTGCACCCTGCTAGCTCTTGACGATACTGGGCGTTAAGAAGATAAGCAGCTCTTGTTTCGCTACAGCTTCGCTCTTCTGTTTGAAGAGCCATCCCAAAACAGGCACACGAGAGAGGTAAGGAATGCCAATTACGCTGTTGTTCTGTGTATCGATAAATACCCCGCCGATCACCATGGTCTCGCCATCGCGGATAATGACCTGTGTATTGGCTTCCCGACGGTCAATACTGGGGCCGGCCGGATTGCTTCTCGCACCAACGGCGTTTCTGGTTGCACGGACTTTCATCATGATCTGCTTACCGACTTCCTTGGGATCTCGCGAAGTAATCTGAGGAGTCACATTCAGTTCCAAATTCGCATCCACAAAGGTTGTCTGTGTTCCCTGGAGAGAGGTCGTCTGGAACGGAATCGATTCCCCCTGTGAGATCTTGGCTTCTCGTTTATCTAAAGTCGTGACCTTCGGCGCAGCAATGACTTTACTCAGACCGAGTAACTCACCTGCCGACAACCGTACATCCAGCAATGCTCCATTCGCCCTCCCTATTGTAAACCCGACACCAGGAGTCGAGGTCAAACCACCGACTGCGGCGGGAAGATTCACTAGAAAATTCGATGTTTGACCCCCAAAGGGGCCCGTATTACCCGTCATGAAGTTCGCCACACCAGAAGACCCGAGTTGATTTACATTCTGGATGCCCCACTGAACTCCCAGCGAACGGGAATAGGTTGTATCAGCCTGCACGATCCTCGCTTCGATTTGGACTTGAGGCACTTCGAGGTCAAGCCCGTCAACCAGCTGTTTCATCACTCCAATCTTGCTTTCCGTATCTCTGACAATTAAGGCATTGGAGCCCAAGCTCATTTGCATCAACCCTCTCGGGCTCAAATACTGCCGAAGAGAAGTCATGAGTTCCTGTGCTTGCAGATTCCTAATGTAGAACACCCGATCGACCAATTCTTCTGCTTTTACTTTGGCGTCCTTCGCCTGTGCCTCTTCATTTTGCTGTTTGGCGATGTTCACCAGCGTATCGATCCACAAGATATTGCTCTGCCTGATCTTGCCTAACCCATTCATTTTCAAAATCATATCGAGTGCCTGATCCCAGGGCACACTCACGAGCTTCATCGTCACCTTACTCTTAACCCCTTCACCCACTACCATGTTAAAACCACTTACCTCAGCAATGAGGCGCAACACGTTACTGATGTCGGCCTGCTGAAAATCGAGCGAAATGCGCCGGCCGACATAACGGGTTTCTCCAACGACTAAATCTTCTTTTGGGGTACTTTTCTCACCGTTATCTGGCTCGGAAGTCATCTGGACAGGCCGCACATGAAACTTCGTCGAAGACCGCCGAACCGCAGCCATTGCCCGGTGGCCCACCCGAGAAGTGGCATCCGCCTGAATTGGCAACAGTATAGGATTGTCCGACTTTATGACTTTATCCATCTCCGCGCGGTAGGAGTCTTGGTCTGGGCCCATATCCACCTCGGCGCCTTCCCGAAGCGTCACAATAAGATTTGTGCCTTGGGGTTCAACCGAGTAGGCAACCGGACCGGCCAGATCCAATACTACTCGTACTTTGTCGGCATGATAGCCCAGCCTCACTTGCTTCAACATCTGGTGATTGACCGATATGACGGGCTTATGTATGGCAGAAGCCACTCCCGGAATATCGATCATGAGGCGCCGCTCATCAAGACGTACCACCTCATGGGCCAGCCTTCCATCCCCAGAAATAATGACCCGGACGTCGTTCGTACCCTTTTGAACATCGAGGCGAGTCAGGGTCTGCGCCAGACCGCCTTCAATGATCGAGGGCGATCCTGAATCGACAGCAGGGATGTCAGTTGACGCCTCTATCGACGATATGGCTATCGGGACACTGAGTGCTCCGACCGCTGAGAGTACGCGAACAAATGTTGTAGTTGTCCTGGTCAGCTTAGCTGTCATTCTGCGCCCTCTTTCGGGTGAAGGAGCTTGACATATTCCCGCTCCTGTTTACTCCCATACACATCTGTAAACCGCTCTTGCACCACGATACCCTTCTCTGTCACGGCACTCACCACGCCATTGTTGGGACCCATACGCGTTCCCCGACGCACCGTATATCCGTTTCCATCTGGAGTCTGAACCATAGCCGTATAGCCATAGGCTCCCCATATCACAGCGATCAAGTTCATCTCCGTAAGCCCCACACGCTGGAGCGGAGGTAATGTGGGATCAATCGGTCCGAGTCCCAACAATTGCAACACCGGTGCGAACGGGTCGCGCCGCCCAGAGGGGTCATAGGAGCGAATACTCACCGATTCCAACATTGAATTGGGGTCAACTGGTTGAACATTCCCATCACCGGCTTCCACGGTTGGAGTTGGAGACAGTGCGTGCCTCGGCACATCGTTGAGAGAAGGAACCTTTAGGGAGTCCTGCCGCATTGGGCTAATTTGTCGAAGGTGACCACTCATACCTGTCTCAGCAAAGCCTGGGCAAGCTGCGACAAGCAGGCCAACCCATCCAATTAGAATCATGCTTTTTGTCTTCATGGTCGACCGCCAGTTCTCACAGATGGCATTCACTACTCTATGGCCTCGCACACATCCAACACTTTGCGCCCTATTTCTTCTGAGGAATTACCGGAACCGCTGCGACCAACTTGGTCTCCTCCGGTGCTGCATACGCGACAAGGTCGAATACAGTCTGTGTGACGACACGCCCCTTCTCAAACTTGGGAGCGCCCATCTTGAGGCCTGACACCGTGACAATCCGAGGCATCGCGTTGATTCGATCGAAAAATAAAGCGGCGGTATGGTAGCCGCCAGACACCTCCACGTTCACCGGCATCCGCACAAAGAGCTTCGATGGATCTTCGCTCTTGGGACTCGGTTTCCACAGCTTAATGTCGAGCCCGAGGCGAATCCCCAAATCTGATACCTGCTTGAGCAGCATAACGGCTTCCCCTTCAGGCGGCAGCCGTTCCTTCTTCTTCGCAAGCTCAATCTCAAGTTGCTTACTGGCAGCAATGAGCTCATCAAGATGTTTAACTTTAATGGTCAACGTTTGAATCTCGCTGTCGAGCGTGCCAATCGCTCCCTGGAGCCCTGCAATCTCCATGGATTTTGGTTCAGCAACATAGTAATAGAACCCGACAATAGTCCCGGCAAGAACCATAACGAGAAGCCCGAGTTTCTGAACCAAGGGGATCGACCGCAATAGCTCAAGATTCATGGAAGGCAGCGTCATCATTCTTACCCTTTGAGACGGAAACCAAGTTTAAACTGGTAGATATTAAGTTGACTCTCCACTGCAGCCCGACTTTCTTGGAGATTGATATTCGAAAAATAATCGGTGCGGCGCAGGTTGTTCACGAATTCCACCACGTCATCGTTGGTCGCCGCACGACCTTCAAGATCGATGTCCTTCCCTGTGACCGCGACTCGTATGAGCCACACTTTCAACGGCTCCAGGCTTTGACTGACGTGATCAAGCACCTTGACGGGACCGACACGTGATTTTTCCAATTCATCGATAATACGATTCTTGTCTTCCAATACTTTCTTCCGGATTTCAAAATCGGAGACCTGCTTCACTTGTTCCTTTAACTGAGCGACCTGCTTCTCCTTGTCAACCTTCTCAGTCTGTCTCACGCTTATCTCTTCATCGAGGGAGGCCGAGTACCACCAGCACCCTGCCAGTGTGATGAACAACATCCCCACACCTAACAGAGCCTGCGCTCTGACATCATACTGAGGCTTCGCTTTATGCCCCTTGGGTCCCGGCAATAAGTTAATACGAATCATCGATCCCCTACCGTTCTAAGAGCTAATCCAACCCCCACGGCAGCCAACGGAGCGAGTTGGGCCAACGTATCCTGATCGAAACCGGTCCCTGACGTATCGATTTCACCAAATGGATTCGCGATCTCGACCACTGCCTGCATTCGATCTTTCAGTTGTGGCACTAAACCTTTGACCTGCGCACCCCCTCCGCACAAGAGGACCTGCTGAACATCCGCATCCGGCATCGTTGACTTAAAGTAATCGATGGTCCGCGCAATTTCTGACGCAACTTCGGCATTGACACTATCGACGACCGTGGTCAACGCGGCCTGATTGTTTCCTGCCGAACGCTCACTTTTTTTCGTTTCTTCCGCCTCTTCGTAGGACATACCCATTTCTCGCTGAATAGCTTCCGTATAACGGTTCCCCCCGATCGGAATATCACGCGTGAAGAGCGAGGTGCCGCCGCGAACAATATTAATATTCATGACACTGGCGCCAATATTCACGAGGGCGGTCGTATCCTCTTGCGAGACAGGATAGTTGATCGCGTGCATGTTCTCGATCGCAAAGGCATCGACATCCATGACGATCGGAAAAAGCCCTGCCCCTTTGACAAGTTCTGTCAGTTCATTAATCTTGTCTTTCTTCGCCGCGACCAGAATGATTGACATCTCTCCCTGCGTATCACCCGCAGCTTCGGAAGACGGCAACACACTGAAATCGATGTTCACTTCATTGATATCGAAGGGGATGTACTGCTCCGCAGCCAGCCTTACCTGCCCCTCCAACTCCTCATCAGGCATCGGCGGCAAACTGATCTTCTTGATAATGACCGCATGGCCAGAAATCGATACGGCAACTTGCTTCACCTTGATCTTTGTTTCTTCGAACAATTCCTTTATCGCCGAAACCACACGTCCTTCATCCATCACCGTACCGTCGACGATGACTTCTGGTTCGAGTGGTTTAAATCCAAACTTCTGGAGAATGTAGCGACCTCGGTTCTCCTTCAACTGAACAAGCTTGATACTACTCGATCCGATATCTAACCCGACCAGCTGCCGCTTCGGGGTGAACATCGTGAATAAATCGGTTTCGGAGAGACTCTTAAATGAACTCAGCATATGTGCCTTTGACTGTACATGACTATTCGCGCAAGACAAGTCTTTCTGTAAATTCTGCGCAGACGGCAACTCATAACCAGACCTCCACCCACGTAACTACACTAAAGAAAGAATGACTAACGAACACTTTCAGGATATTCACTTGCATTCCATTTTCCATTCCGTACTCCCCCGTGAGAGTTTGCGCAGACCTACATCACACACATGCTAACTATAGTCCATACGCTCTAGCTGTCAAGAAAATCGATTTTTTCGCACAGGCAGAGAGATGAAAACAAGGAGTATGGTTGCGAGGCGATGTACGGAGCAGGCCTAGGTGTTACTGCCTGCTGAGATCTCGGTGAGTGAGCGTCGCTTGATATCCGAGCACTGAAAAACTTTCCTGGAGTCGGCCGGCAATCGCCACGGACCGATGACGCCCGCCAGTGCAACCGATTCCAACATTTACATAACTGCGACGCTCTCGTTCAAAGAGTGGAATGAGAAATTTGAAGAGGCCTTCCAATTGACCAACGAACGCAACGGCGTCCGGATCAGCCAACACATAGGTCCGCACCCGTGAGTCTTCCCCAGTCAATGGTTTCAGGTCAGGAATAAAGAACGGGTTCCGCAGAAATCTGACATCAAACAGAAGATCAATGTCGTACGGCACACCAAACTTATAGCCGAAGGTTACGAGAGAAATGGTTAATCGACGCGGCGCCCCCTCCTCTCTAAACTGCCGGTTCAACAACTCTCGTAACTCATGCACCGTCAGATCGGAAGTATCGATAATCCGGTCGGCGTGGCATCGCAAGTCGGCGAGACGCTCCCTTTCGACTCGTACTCCCTCCAGGACTGGAAGATGCGGAAGAAGTGGGTGCGGCCGCCGGGACTCCGAGAATCGGCGAACCAGGACCTCTTCCCGGGCCTCGAAGAATATCAACTCAACCGTATGCCCAAGCGCTTTCACACGCTCAAGAACCCCTGCGAGGTCGGAAAAGAACACGCGCTCCCTGACATCGATTCCAAGCGCGACATTCTTAATCTCCCCTCCTTGCTGATGACAGAGATCAACAAAGGTCGGCAGAATGGCGGGAGGCAAATTATCAATACAGAAATACCCGACATCTTCAAAGCACTTGAGCGCATGCGACTTCCCTGATCCGGAAAGACCGCTGATGACAACCAGCTTGAGTACAGCCATGCCTGCCTACCCTTTAGGGATCGATGAGGACTACTCGATCACGATCGAGCCGCTGTAGAATTTGCAATTTTCCAGAAGACCGTGCCGTGAAGACCACCAGCGAACCAGGGAGAGAGTCGAGCCGGCGTTTCGCCTCCTCCAAAGTCAAAACCACCTTGGGGGGACACACAACTTCGATCTTCTCCTCTTCCTTACGAACAGCCGGAGACAAAATCTTACGAGCCGATCTCTTCACCGGTTCTTTATGGTCAGTCTGGCGTTCCTTATGTTTTCGTATCTGGGTATCCAAGCGATCTACAAGCTGGTCGATCGTCGCGTACATTTCCCGCGTCGAAGCTTTTGCCTGAATTCGTCGCCCCTGCATCGTACACACGACCTCCGCATGATGCTGAAGCTTGCTCACACCCAGAATCACTTCCAGGTGGGTCAGCTTCACGTCGTACCGCACAAGCCGCTCAACCCGACTCTCTACATGCTGTCTGAGCGCCGACGTAATCACGAGGTGGCGTCCGGTAATTTTTATCGACATGTATCCTTTCAAGCTGAGCAACCTCAGCCCCTCTACCATTCAACTATGATTGTTTGATCTACGCATCTACAACACCAGAGGAAACCCTGGATAGAAAACCACAACACACGCAGCTGGATAGGGAAGGTCTCGCACGCTCCAGAAAACTATGGGGCACACCAAGACGTCGATGATTCACGGAGGTGAGCCACATCCTGTCACAGTAGTCTGCTCACATTCCAGAAACTCTCTGCAACCAGCCAACCCAATAGGCCAAATGAATAAGACGAGCCCAGCCATTATTTCTGCACCTTTTAAAAAAAACGTCTCCGCTGAGTGGCAGAGGGAATATGTTCTTCCGCCCGATACTTCGCCACGGTTCGGCGGGCAATCACAACCTGCTGTGAGAGCAGCCGTGCAGCAATCTCTTCATCTTTTAGAGGGTGGCTCGTATCCTCCTCCGCCACCATTTTCCGAATCATCTCTCGCACTGTCACGGACGACATCATGTCGGAAGGCTGATCTGCTCGTTGCAGGCCGGCGTTAAAGAAGAATTTCAGTTCCAACATTCCCTGCGGGCAATACATATATTTGTTTGCCGTCACACGACTAATGGTCGATTCATGCATCCCTATGTCTTCAGCCACCTGTTTAAGTACTAACGGCTTTAGGTGCTGCACACCTTTTTCAAAAAACTGCTCCTGAAACTTCACGATACTCGACACGACCTTGACAATCGTCTTATTCCGTTGTTCGATACTTCGAATGACCCATTGCGCCGCCCGAAGCTTTTCGTCAAGATAGGCCTTGGTCTCCGCTGATCCACTTTCTCCTGTCCCCATCAATTGCTTATAGTACGGACTGATTCTCATACGAGGCAGTCCATCGTCGTTCAATAGGACGACCCACTCCCCTTCATTCTTAACAACAAACACATCAGGGACAATCACATAATTCTGGGTATTCGTAAACGGTCGCCCCGGCTTTGGCTCAAGTACTTCGATGACCTTTGTCGCTTGGAAAACCTCTTCCACTGTGACACCTAAAGCTTTTGCGATCCTTGCATATTGTTTTTTCTCCAAGTCTTTAAGATGATGCTGGACGATGGCTTCAACAATTGATCCTTTTAAAGCGCCAGGCCGAGCCCCTAACGATCCCATGGGACTCTTCCCTAAATGCCCAATTTGTAAGAGCAGACATTCCACAAGATCCCGTGCCGCTACGCCTGTTGGATCAAAGCATTGGATATCCTTTAGGACTGACTCCGCCTCCGTTTCTGTGACGTCGGTCCCTCCGACCATCTCTGAGAGAGACATACGCAAGTACCCATCATCGTCAAGATTACCGATGATCAGTCGCCCAATCTCCTTTGCACGACCCGATAAACCTGAAAACGACAGCTGCCAGAGGAGATGGTCTTCCAAGGATGTGGCTTTCGCCATGGTTTGTTCATAGGACGGAAACTCATCTTGCGAGGACGACTGAGACCCGGATACCCCTCGACGATCGTTGTCAAAGTACTCTTCCCAGCCAGCCACCGACGCTTCATCCGGAGTGTCTCGTTCTTCTGGGGTCGACTCATCCGCATTCGATGGCTCGCTGTTTGCCGACGCCACGGCGTCTTCCGCCTTTTCCTCCGCACTCTCAGCCTCGCTGTCCTCTGCCTCAGTTGGGAGATCCTCCAAAAGCGGATTTTCCATCAAATGCTGAGTGAGGCTCTGCTGGAGTTCGAGTCTCGACAGCTGCAGCAGCTTAATCGCCTGCTGCAATTGGGGAGTCATGATCAGTTTTTGACTGAGTCGAAGGTCAAGCCTGAGCTTCATACGCACACACTCTTAAGATTCATAACTTGAACCGTTCCCCCAGATAGACCGCGCGTGCGGTCTCACTCTTGACGATCGATTCTGGGGACCCAGCCTCAAGAATCAATCCTTCATTTATGATGTACGCCCGATCTGTGATGGACAATGTCTCCTGGACATTATGATCGGTGATTAAAATACCGATCTCTTTCTCCTTCAATCGGATAATGATGTGTTGGATATCAGCGACAGCAATCGGGTCGATCCCGGCAAAGGGCTCATCGAGCAGCATGAACGAAGGGCTCGTCGCAAGGGCCCTTGTAATCTCCAGCCGCCGACGCTCACCACCCGACAACGCATAGGCCATGCTTGTCCGAATATGGCTAAGATCCAATTCCTTGAGAAGGGCATCAACCCGGTCGCGACGCTCTGTCCGAGAGTAGTCCAGCATTTCAAGAATTGCCAGAATATTATCCTCAACGGACAACCGTCGAAACACTGATGATTCTTGCGGAAGATACCCAATTCCTTTGCGCGCACGTCTATACATTGGCAGGTCTGTGATCACCTCTTCTCCGAGCGAGATCGCTCCTTCATCAGGCTGACACAGGCCAACAATCATATCGAAAATGGTGGTCTTCCCAGCCCCATTGGGTCCCAGCAGGCCCACGACCTCACCGGCATGGACTTCGACTGAGACGCCTTTCACAACCTTGCGTCCACGAAAACTTTTCACCAATCCTGCTGCACGTAAACAACCGCCCGTCGCCCTCTTCATCGAGAGGCCGGTCGGTAGCGCATTTCCCTGAACAGCCTCGATCACTTCGCCACCCCTCCATCCGGTTCGATCCGCACATGCGAACCGCCCTCCACCACACTCCGATCCTCCGCCAAGAACATCGTGATTTGTTTGCCGCTGACCCTTGTTCCTTTATCCCAAGCCACCGGGTCACCGGTCAGAACAATCTTATCGCCATCATGGTAGTAAATGGCTTTGTCGCAGGTGGCACTCCCCGAATCCTTCTCAATTCTCACTCGTCCAGTTGCCTCAATCCTGTTGACCGAACGATTCGACACAGCTGGTACAGCCTCAGGCCCTCTCGGAGGGATGCCGCCCTTGACAGCCTCAGGCCATTTCTGAGTATCGATCGCGGGTGAATCTTGTGTGCGGAACATCACAACCATGCGATCGGAATAGACCAGTAACGATCCACGAGTCAATACAACGGCACCCTCAAAGACAGCTTGGCTATCTTGATTTTTTACGGTCATCTTCTTGGCCGTAATGGTGGTGCTGACATTTTGATCGGCACCGGCTTTGGGAATAGCCGCTTCAGCCGACTCGCTTAATGAAGCCATCCCAAACGGGAGCAGATTAAGAAGAAGGAGCCAAATCCACATGGACATCCTCAAGTACTTCAAACTCTTCGCGATCTAAATATCCCAGCAACCCTCGCCCTGTGACCTCTAACCCATGCCCAACGATACGGACAGGATCTTGCGTGCGCATTTCTCTCGTCTGATCAGTCCAAGCAAGATGGTTGGTGTAGATGACGTACCCACTCTCGGTGTGAATAACAAGGGGCTCTGATCGGTTTGCAAGCACAAAATCCTTCGTCTCCGTATTCAATATCCCCTCATCCCCAGTTACCGTCAAATCCTTTCCCTGTTTGCCGAATAGTGTGACAGCGACGACCCGGAGTGTCGCCCGCCTGTCCCGTTCAAAAAGCCGTGCCTCTTGCGCCTGCACTTTCCATTGAACGGTATCGCCCTTCGTTTGAGTGAATGTAAATTGAGAAATCTTTGCATCAGCTGGGTCCATGGAGCCTGGCGCAGCCGCGGTCGGGGTAGGAAGCATTGTCGAGTTGGTCACAAGCAAATAGACAAGAAAACATGCTAACACCACGCTCAGAGCTAATAAACCTCCTCGTGCCGAGCGTTGCCACACATTGCCTCTGTTTTATAATTGAACAACACGATACAGACTGGCACGATAGTAGCATGAGCTCCATATCAAGTAAACGCATACCGGAAGCCCGATATCATCTACCCGCTAGCAATGGAGTCAAAGACCCCGCTCTTACGAGCGGGGCATTCTGCAGATCTTTGTGAACGAGATGGGAGAATTTAAAACCTGACACTGCACAAAAAGTGCAAGTAGCTCTGACGAACAAGAGGCCTAGCTCGAAGCGGGACTCGCAGGAGCCGATGCACCAGGGGCATCTTTCTTTACGTGCGCTGTATCCAGCCGCGCGACAAGCTCGATCGCAACAAGCTTAGCTGCATCGCCGATCCGCCGCCTCGTCTTCACCATCCTTGTATAGCCACCGGGACGGTCTTTAAATCTAATCGCCACGTCACTGAATAACTTGGAGACGACCTCCTTGCTTCGGATAAATGCAAGAGCCTGTCGCCGGGCCGGCAATGTCCCCTCCTTGCCGAGTGTAATCATCCGGTCCGTGAAACCTCGAATTTCTTTCGCCTTCGCCTCAGTCGTCTCAATACGCTCATGTTCGAGCAGCGAAGTCACCAGACTTCTAAACAACGCCCATCGATGTTTGGTTTTTCGTCCGAGCTGTCTGCCATTTTTTCTATGACGCACGGGTTCCCTCTTGTTTCGTTATTCGCTCTTCGGACTGGCACTGATCGGCTGCACGGTATCCAACTTCACGCCAAGCCCCAGACCCATCTCCGTCAAGATTTCCTTAATTTCGTTGAGCGACTTCTTGCCGAAATTCTTGGTCCTTAGCATCTCTCCTTCGGTCTTCTGGACTAGGTCTGCGATAGTCTTGATGTTCGCATTCTTCAAGCAGTTTGCGGCACGGACCGACAACTCCAGTTCGTTGACGCTCCGGAACAGATGCTTATTAACCTCACGTTGCGCCTCATCGCCCCCAAGATCGGCACGTCCTTCGACTCTCTCATCGGGATTGATAAAGATATCAACGTGATCACGCATAATGCTGGCCGCCGTAGACAAGGCATCTCGAGGTGAGATTGTCCCGTCGGTCCAAATCTCTAAGGTCAATTTATCATAGTCAGTCATGCGACCAACACGGGCATTCTCCACATGAAAGTTCACGCGCTTGATGGGTGAAAACACCGAATCGATTGCGATCACACCAATCGGGAGCCCCTCTTCCTTATTTCGCTCTGCGGGTACGTACCCACGCCCATGCTTCACGGTCATTTCCATATCAAATGAGGTATCCTTGTCCAACGTCGCAATATGGAGATTCGGAGTCAAGATCGTCACATCCGCATCATGAATAATGTCGGACCCCTTTGCTTCACCAGGCCCCTTCTTCTTGAGACGGAGCGTCTTCGGCTTATCCGTATGCACGGCAAGTCGCAGCCCTTTCACATTCAAAATAATGGAGGTGACATCTTCCGTGATGCCTGGAATCGTGGAAAACTCGTGCAGGACTCCTTCGATTTTCACGGTGGTCACGGCCGCACCCGTGAGCGACGATAACAGCACACGCCGTAGCGCATTGCCAACCGTCGTCCCGAACCCACGTTCATAGGCCTCTGTGATAAATCTGCCGAACGTTTGGGTTTGTGTATCTTTGTCGACCTCCACCCGCATCGGGATCTGAAAGTCTTTCATTGCTTTAATCATGACTCCCCCTTCATCTCATCGAGTAGCCAACCCCTGAACAGCATCTGTTCGCCCCAGAGACTAACTCCCCTTCCCCCAGTTCCGCTTCTATCTTGAATACAATTCCACTACCATCTGTTCGTTGACTGGCAGCGAAATCTGGTCTTTCGACGGCAAGGCACGTACCATACCTTTAAACGCCGTCTTGTCGAGCTCCAACCACTCGGGAATACCTCGACCATCAACTGAATCTAACGCGGTCTGGATCGAGATCAACGTGCGGCTTCGCTCACGAATGCTGATGACGTCGCCTGCCTTCACCTGCGCACCGGGCACATTAATCTTCCGACCATTCATGGTTAAATGTCCGTGGCTCACAAGCTGTCTGGCTTCTTTTCTGGAGGCGCCAAATCCTAGTCTGTATGCCACATTATCCAGCCGGCACTCCAGCAACCGCAAGAGCACTTCACCCGTAATACCAGACTGTCGCTCCGCACGTTCAAACACGCCACGGAACTGGCACTCCATGAGGCCATAAATTCTGCGTAACTTTTGCTTTTCTCTGAGCTGGGTACTGTACTCTGAGTTTCTCGGGCGTTTTTGGCCATGCTGTCCGGGAGGATAGCTCCGTCGCTCGATGGCGCATTTTTCTGTCATACAGCGTGAGCCTTTCAGAAACAACTTCTCACCCTCTCGCCGACACAACCGACAGACGGGGCCGCGATACTTTGCCACTGCTCTACCTCCAGTTACCGGACATCACCACGGTGGTGCGCCCAACAAAACTTGTGTATTCGAATCTCCCGATATACGCTACTAGACACGACGCCGTTTAGGTGGACGACATCCGTTGTGTGGGATTGGGGTCACATCACGAATCATATGGATCCGTAATCCAGCAGCCTGAAGAGATCTGATCGCTGATTCACGACCTGACCCGGGACCATTCACATAGACATCCACTGTGCGCATCCCGCTCTCCATCGCCTTCCGAGCAGCAGCTTCGCCAGCCCGCTGAGCAGCAAATGGCGTGCTTTTCCGAGAGCCCTTGAATCCCTGGTTTCCTGAACTTGCCCACACAATTGTGTTGCCACTCATGTCGGTGATGGTGACAATCGTGTTATTGAATGACGCCTGAACATGGGCTACCCCGCTCTGCACGATCCGACGCTCTTTCTTCTTTCCTTTTTTGATGCTCATAGAACTCCCTAGTCAAGTGACGGCTGTACGCTATGTCGAACGCGCTGGCGGTTTCGGCTTGCTCCCCACACCGGAGCGACGACCTTTTCTCGTCCGCGCATTCGTCTTGGTCCGCTGACCGCGGACCGGCAACCCTTTCCGATGGCGCAGACCACGATACGTGCCACTATCGATCAATCGCTTGATATTCATCGAGAAGGTTTTCCTCAGATCGCCTTCAACCTGATAGCTCTCCTGAATAATTTCTCGAATCTTGACAATATGCTCTTCACTCAAGTCCTTCACACGAATGGCTCCATCAATCCCAGCCTTGCTCAGGATAGAAAGTGCTGATGCGCGCCCAACCCCATAGACATATGTCAGGCCGATATCCACCCGCTTCTCTCTTGGCAAATCCACCCCGGAAATACGAGCCATAGTCCCTCCTACCTTCTTCTTGTCATGCACACACCGGTCTGGGCTAGCTGAACATCAGCTGCGTGTATCATTTCACCCGCCACCGTTTGAGTACACTTTTACCCTTGACGCTGCTTGTGGCGCGGATTCTCGCAGAGAATTCGCACCACGCCTTTGCGTCGAACCACCTTACATTTCGCACAGATTGGTTTAACAGACGATCTCACTTTCATATTCAGTTCACGCTCCTACTTAAACCGATAGGTAATCCGACCGCGTGTCAGATCATAGGGCGACAACTCCACGGTCACCTTGTCGCCAGGAAGAATACGGATAAAGTGCATACGCATTTTCCCTGAAATATGTGCAAGGATCTTGTGGCCGTTGTCCAACGACACCCGAAACATTGCATTCGGCAATGTTTCGTTTACCGTGCCTTGAATTTCGATGACATCTTCTTTCGGCACGTACCTCTATCCTTTCTCCCCAACCCACATCACGATGCCACGGCTCCTTCAAAGCTGACTCAAAATATTGGGAGGCCCACTTGGCTTAATCGCAATCGTATGTTCAAAATGCGCTGAGAGACTTCCATCTACCGTTACTGCGGTCCATCGATCTTCAAGCACTTTGACGGCTGAACCACCCATATTGACCATTGGTTCGATGGCCAGAACCATCCCTGCCTGCAACCGAGGTCCTTGCCCAGGTTTCCCGTAATTTGGCACCTGCGGCTCTTCATGCAACTGCCGACCAATCCCGTGACCGACAAACTCCGTCACAACCGAGTACCCTAAAGACTCCACGTGCTGCTGAATCGCATACGAAATATCAGATAACCGGTGACCCACCACTGCTTGCTTAATTCCAAGATACATGGCTTCTTCGGTTACTTGAATCAAACGGGCATTCCGTCCGGTCATCGGGCCCACAGCAACTGTAATTGCTGAATCCCCATAAAACCCACCTACAATCGCCCCTAGGTCGAGTCCAATAATGTCTCCATCTTTCAGCACTCGCTTGGATGGAATCCCATGAACGACCTGTTCATTCACCGAAGCACACAGCGTCTTGGGATAGTTTCGGTACCCTTTAAACGCTGGTCGCGCACCACGGGATCGAATCTCTTGCTCAGCTAAACAGTCCAGCTCATCAGTCGTGATGCCTGGTCGAACAGCTTTCTGTAATACCTGTAATGTCTCTGCCACCACTCTTGACGCCTGAGCCATCACTTCAATCTCATCCGGCGTCTTGAGAATGATCATATCGCCCGGTACTGCGCAAGCTCCTGTGACAGATGTTGAAAGACGGCATCCACTCCGCCCGATGCATCCATCGGAAACAATAACCGCCGTTCATCATAATAACGAACGAGCGGGGCCGTCTGTTCATCATAGACTTTTAATCGCGTCTCAATCGCTTCACGTCGATCATCACTACGCTGTACGAGTGGCTCACCACATCGATCACAAACCCCATCCATCTTAGACGGGGCAAAGTCTACATGGAATGTCGCTTGGCACTTCTGACAACTTCTGCGCCCACTCAATCGCCTCACAACATCTTCACGCGACACCTGAAAGCTTACAACTCGGTCAAGCGCAATCCCCTTGGCAAGCAACACTGTCCCCAGTGCTTCCGCCTGCGGAACCGTCCTGGGAAATCCATCCAGTACGAAACCGTTCGCGCAACTGGGATCAGCTAACTTCTCCCTTACCAGCCCGATCACAACGGCATCAGGAACCAAACTCCCCTGATCCATATAACTCTTCGCCGCTAGACCCAGTGCCGTCCGATTGCGAACCGCTTTTCGGAGAAGATCACCGGTCGAAATCTTCGCGACTTGATACTGCACCGCAAGACGGTCAGCCTGAGTTCCCTTACCTACTCCTGGTGCGCCAAGAAACACCACGCGCATGAATTGCTATCACCCGCTCCGTCCACGAAGGGGAGCCATGCCCTTACCGAGAAACCCTTCGTAATTCCGCATGAGCATATGGGATTCAATCTGTTGTGCTGTATCGAGACCAACACCAATCACAATCAGCAGCGAAGTGCCGCCAAAATAGAATGGTACATTCAGCTTATAGATCAATAGCTCAGGAATCACACAGACGATCGCGAGGTATATCGATCCGGCGAATGTAATCCTTGTGAGTACCTTATAGATATAGTCGGAAGTCCGAGTTCCTGGACGAATTCCTGGAATGAACCCACCGTATTTTTTCATGTTGTCTGCCATATCTACGGGATTTAAGACCACCGCAGTATAAAAGAAACAGAAAAACAAAATAAGGCCGATATACATCAGGGTATATAACAGGGACCCCGGCGCGAGTTGCGCGCCGATATCCTTGATCCATGGTGTCTCGAAAAACCCGGTAATCGTCGCAGGAAATGCAATAATTGACGATGCGAAAATAGGTGGAATTACCCCTGCTGTATTGATTTTCAGTGGAATATGCGTGCTCTGCCCACCGAACACTCTCCGTCCAATGACTCGCTTTGCGTACTGAACCGGTACTTTACGTCTCCCGCTTTCCAGGAAGACGATGGCTCCCACCACCACGACCATGAGGAGAGCCAAACTGATCAACAAGAAAGCATTCAACTGACCGATCTCATACAGGTTATATGTCTGCGCGACAGCCGAGGGCAAACGCGCGACAATCCCCGCAAAGATAATCAAGGAAATGCCATTCCCGATTCCCCTCTCGGTAATCTGCTCACCGAGCCACATCAAGAAACCGGTGCCGGCCGTCAAGGTAATGACCGTCATCAGTCGGAATCCCCATCCAGCATTCATCACAAATGCGCCATTATTCATTTGTTCTAGACCGATGGCGATCCCGAATCCCTGAATGATCGCAATGCCGATCGTCCCGAACCGAGTGTATTGGATAATCTTTTTTCGCCCCCGCTCGCCCTCCTTGGCCAGCTTCGTGAGATGCGGAACAACCACGGTCAACAGCTGAAGAATGATGGAGGCGCTGATGTAGGGCATAATGCCCAGCGCTAAGATCGTCAAACGGGAGAGCGACCCACCTGAGAAAATATCTAAAAACCCAAGTAGTGCGCCACCTTCCTTTTGCAGAAACTCGGAGAGGGCCTCGCCGTTGATCCCAGGCGTAGGAATATGTGCCCCAATCCTATACACGATCAACATCCCCACGGTAAAGAGGATGCGAGTGCGCAACTCGGGAATTTTAAGGATATTCTGAAAACTGGTCAGGAGTCTCTCAAACACCGGGAATGACCTCGACTCTCCCTCCAGCTGCTTGAATCTTTGCCTCTGCAGACTTACTGAACTTGTGCGCCTGTACCACAATCGCCTTTGTAAGGTCTCCGTTTCCTAAGACCTTAATCGGCAATGACTTGCGCTTGACTAAGCCAGCGTCAACCAAAACCTGCGGCGTGATGGTACCAGCCACCAGCATGTCACCCAAGCTCTTCAGATTGACAATCGAATACTCTTTACGAAATATGTTTGTAAATCCATGCTTCGGCACTCGGCGGATCAGGGACATCTGGCCACCTTCAAACCCACCGGCCTGGCGGCTCCGACCGCCGGATCTGGCCAATAGACCCTTATGACCCTTTCCCGATGTTTTCCCATGACCAGAACCTGGACCACGCCCAATCCGCTTCCGTCTCTTTCTGGATCCTTTTGCAGGACCAAGCTCATGTAAATTCATTGTGGCTGTACATCCAATAGATATCCGACTTTGCCAATCATCCCTCTAACTTGTGGAGTATTAGGACGAGTCACCCGCTGTCTGATCTTCCTCAATCCGAGGCCAGTCAACACAAGCCGATGTTTTTGCGGTGTGCCAATTGGGCTTCGCCGCAAGGTGATCACAAACCCCTTTGGGGCAGATTCGGGAATCTTCGCTGTAGGCATTATGCGCTCACCCTATTCTGTGCATCGCCTACCGCACGGCGCATCTTGAGAACGTCTTCGGCATTGCGGAGCTGGCAGAGACCGTTGAGCGTGGCGCGAACCGTATTAAATGGATTTCCACGTCCGAGCGTCTTCGCGATGATATTATGGACGCCGGCAACCTCAACCACCGCACGGACAGCACCTCCGGCAATAATTCCTGCCCCCTTCTTTGCTGGCTTGAGAAGGACATGCTCGGCACCGAACAGCCCATGCACCTCGTGCGCGATCGTTCCGGATGTAAGGGAGACATGCACCAGGTTTTTCTTGGCCTGTTCGACCGCCTTCGAGATGGCAACAGGTACTTCAGCAGCTTTGCCTTTCCCAATCCCAACCCATCCCTGTCCATCCCCGACCACAACCAAAGCACAGAAGTTAAAGCGTTTTCCGCCCTTTACAACTTTCGCCACGCGGTTGATAAAAACCACCTTGTCTTTCAGGCTTAGTTCATCTGGATTAACTCGCACCTATCATCTCTCCTCTTTGTTCCCCTTGCTTCCATCCGTAACGGAAGCGAGGCCTGACCTAGAACTGCAACCCACCTTCACGCGATGCCTCAGCCAATGCTTTGACTCGCCCATGATACATCCGACCGCCACGATCAAATACTACAGCCTGTACCTTGGCCACCTTAGCCCGCTCAGCCAACAGCTTTCCGACAGCCCTTGCACCATCAATGCTGCCGGTAGACTTCACCGATGTGCGTAACGACTTATCCAAGGAGGATGCAGCAACCAACGTGGCTCCTTTAAGATCATCAACGATCTGAGCATAGATATGAGACCGACTGCGAAACACATTGAGACGTGGACGCTCAGCAGTTCCAAAGACACGCTTTCGCACACGTTGCTTCCGTCTGGTTAACTGACTAGCTTTATCAGCAATATTCATGCGTCACCCTACTTCCCTGTCTTTCCGGCTTTCTTGCGCAATACTTCCCCGGCATAACGAACGCCTTTTTGCTTATAGACGTCCGGAGGCTTGATGGCTCGCAAGTTCGCCGCAACTTGACCCACCAGTCGCTTGTCAGCACCCTTCACATTAATCAATGTTTGCTTGTCCACCTTCACATCGATTCCAACTGGAATGGGATAGATAACTGGGTGGATATAACCCACACTAAAGCTCATGGTTCGACCCTGGACAGCCACCTTATACCCAACCCCAGTGATTTCCAGATTACGCTCGTAACCTTTTGTCACACCGTGAACAATATTATTCAGTTCTGCGCGAGTCAACCCGTGCATGGCGCGAACTTGACGATCCTCATTTGAGCGACTCACCACAAGCTGTCCGCCTGCAATCGAAACCCCCAGCCCAGAAAACAACGACCAATCGATTTTCCCAAGTGGCCCCTTCACAGACACAACCGGCCCTGCAACTTTGATATCCACTCCCGCCGGAATTGAGATTGGCTTTTTCCCTATGCGTGACATCGATGCCTCGTTCCTCTAGCCATCCGTCCAATGACAATCTGGCTTACGCTGCCCATTACCATACTGAGCACAGGACTTCTCCACCCAGTCCAGCGCGGCGAGAATCCTGATCCGTCATCAACCCCTTCGAGGTGGATAAGATCGCCATCCCAATGCCATTCTTGACTCGTGGGATATCTTTAATCCCCACGTACACACGGCGTCCAGGCTTACTCACCCGTTGCATACCAGTAACCATAGGTTGCCCCTCTGTTACATAACGCAACTGCACTTTCAATACAGGGTGTCCGTCCTCGAGCTCAGCCTGAACACCCTGAATATACCCTTCGTGCTGAAGAATTCGAAGGATCTCACGTTTGAGACGGGAGGCCGGAATGCTCACACTATCGTGACGCCGACGGAATCCGTTTTGCAATCGTACTAAGAGGTCACTAATGGGATCTGTAACCATACCAACCCTTTCACTAACGTTCGTCGTGTGACCGAATGCAACTCAAGCAGTCCTGTGGCCTGGAAAGCAGATACCCTACCAACTCGACTTCCGAACCCCCGGGATCTCACCCTTCAGACTCAGCAACCGAAAGCAAATTCTGCACATGCGAAACCGGCGCAAGAACCCTCTTACACGCCCACAGATTTCACATCGGTGATAGTCTCTGACTGGGAACTTCGCTTTGATGGCCGATTTATTTCTGAGCGCTAATCTCGACACCTGCAACTCCTTCGCTTGACATTACGTCCGGAATGGCATTCCCAAATGTTTCAACAACGCCCGGCCTTCATCGTTGGTCCTGGCGGTCGTGACAATCGTAATATCCATTCCATGGATGGATGCGACCTCGTCATACTTAATCTCGGGGAAGATGAGCTGCTCTTTGAGTCCAAGCGTGTAATTGCCTCGGCCATCGAACGATTTTGGAGAGACCCCTCGGAAGTCTCGAATCCGTGGCAACGACAACGTCACAAGACGATCAAAAAATTCCCACATCCTGCGACTTCGCAACGTGACCTTTGTGCCGATCGGCATCCCCTGACGCAACTTGAAAGAGGCAATGGCCTTCTTCGCCTTTGTAATCAGTGGCTTCTGTCCCGTAATCGCGCCCAATTCTCCAGCGGCACTCTCCAGCAACTTCACGTTCTGAATGGCTTCACCCATCCCCACGTTCAGTACAATCCGCTCAAGCTTCGGAACCTGCATGATGTTTTTGTAGCCGAACTCTTTCATGAGCGCCGGCACAACCTTCTGCACGTAGGTCTCACGCATCCGTGGATTGAACTTGGACTCTTCACTGCCCTCGTCCATTACCTGAGGCGCAGACGAGCCTTCCTTTTTCTTGGGTGGCCGCCGCTCCGACACCTTACTGCCTTTTCCTGATTCAACCTTCGCCATCTGGCGTCCTCACTCCTACTCGACTGAGTCGTTTGATTTTTTGCTGAACCGGACTCGCCGGCCATCATCGAGCGTACGCACTCCAAGCCGAGTCGGCTTCTGTGTCACAGGACACAGATACATGACATTTGAGACTGCAAACGGCGCTTCCCGCTCAAGAATACCGCCTTGCTTGACTTTCTGATTCGGCTTGGTGTGGCGCTTGATCATGTTCAACTTTTCGACCACAACCTTTCCCACTCCAGGATCCACCGAAAGCACTTTCCCGGACTTGCCGCGATCTCGCCCGGCAATCACAACCACCATATCGCCCTTACGGATTCGACTCTTCTTCAACGCCTGCTTATTCATCCCGCCGTCTCCACCCTTGCTACAGCACTTCTGGAGCTAGGGAAATAATCTTCATGAACTTCTTCCATCGCAGTTCGCGCGCGATCGGTCCAAAGATACGAGTTCCAACCGGATCACCATCCTTATTGATCAGTACACAAGCATTCCGATCGAACTTGATATAGGAACCGTCATCCCGACGTACTTCCTTAGTCGTCCTCACGACCACGGCTCGACTCACATCGCCCTTCTTAACCGTTGCTGCTGGAATGGCCTCCTTGACAGCCACAACAACAATGTCTCCAAGAGAAGCGTATCGGCGCCTGGTTCCCCCAAGCACGTGGAAACACATGGCCTGCTTGGCGCCTGAGTTATCGGCCACATCCATGTATGTATAGCTTTGAATCATAATCCCGGTGTTCCCTCTACCCCTTACACAACCACAATCTATTCACTACGTCTCTTATCCACAACTTCAACCACCCGCATATGCTTATCTTTACTGATTGGTCTCGTCTCGACCATGCGCACACGGTCGCCGATCTTGCAGGCGTTGTCCTCATCATGGGCCTTGAATTTTGTGACCCGTCGAAGTACTTTTCGATAGAGTGGGTGAATAACCGAACGCTCGATCTCGACGACCACGGTCTTATTCATCTTATTGCTGACCACACGCCCAACCCATTCACGCCGTTTATTTACTGACTCTCCCATCCTCAAGCCCCTTTCGCCACACTAGAAATTGGATCGGCCTGCGCGAGTTCGCGCTGAATCGTTTTCACCCTGGCAATGATACGTTTCGTCTTTCGCAATTGCATAGGGTTTTCTAACCGACCAGTTCCCATCTGAAAACGAAGATTGAAAAGTTCCTGCGTGAACTGCTTTGTTTTCTCCGCCAGCTCAGGCTCCGTGAGTTGTCGTAATTCCTTCAGATCCATACATGCGCTCCCAATACCCTTAGATCCGGTTCAATCGATCCTAAAACTCTCCGCGAATGACACACTTGGTGGCAATGGGTAACTTATGCGAAGCCAAACGGAACGCCTCTTTAGCAACCTCAGGCGTCACGCCATCCATCTCATAGAGAATACGGCCAGGCTTGACCACAGCTACCCAGTACTCAGGATTGCCCTTCCCTTTACCCATTCGAGTCTCAGCCGGCTTCTTAGTAATTGGTTTATCTGGGAAGATTCTTGTCCAAACCTGACCACCACGCTTCACACAACGAGTAATCGCAATGCGGGCCGCCTCGATCTGTCTACTGGTAATCCAGCCTGGCTCAAGCGCCTTGAGCCCAAACTCTCCGAGAGTAATCTGACCGCCACGATAGGCCTTACCGGTCATACGCCCCTTCATCATTTTGCGGAACTTTACTTTCTTTGGTGCTAACACAATACCCTCTTTAGTTACCCAAGTCTGCGATCAAATGCTGATTCTTTGTTGAGAGGTTGCAATGGGAGCACTTCTCCCTTATAAATCCATGTCTTGATCCCAATTTGTCCCATTGTCGTGTGAGCTTCAGCAAACCCGTAATCGATATCAGCCCGAAGAGTATGGAGAGGGACACGGCCTTCTCGGTACCACTCTGAACGCGCAATCTCTGCTCCGCCAAGACGGCCCCCAACCATAATCTTGATACCTTGAGCGCCAAGACGAAGTGCGGACTGCACGCTTCGCTTCATCGCCCGGCGAAATGCGACACGTTTTTCTAATTGAGTCGCGACATTTTCACTCACTAACTGCGCATCCAGCTCCGGTTTTTTAATTTCTTTCACCGTAATATAAACCTGGCCGGAATAAGTTTTTTCCAAATCCGCCTTGAGCTTATCGACTTCAGCCCCTTTGCGACCGATAATGATACCGGGCCGTGCGGTGTGAATAATTACACGTGTCTGATCTCCAGATCGTTCGATTTCAACCTTGGCCACACCGGCATGAAAGAGACGCTGCTTAACCATCTTACGAATCTTGATATCCTGATGGAGCAGCTTTGCATAGTCTTTACTGGCATACCATCGAGAGGACCACGTCACGTTGTATCCTAGCCGGTAGCCGATCGGATGCGTCTTATGCCCCATAAATTTTCACGCCTCGCTCAGACAGTAAATGAGTCCGTTCCACTACAGGCCTTTATCTACTTTTTTCTTTCACGCTCGCAGCCGACACGACGACTGTAATGTGGCTCATACGCTTTTGAATCGCATTTGCACGCCCCTGCGAACGAGCCCGAAATCGCTTTAACGTCGGCCCGCAATCAACGAATGCCTTCGACACCACCATCGATTCACTGTCGCCCATTTCCTTTTGCTCTGCATTAGCCACCGCGGACCGCAAAATCTTTTCGACCACCTTCGATGCATGACGCGGCAAATTTCTGAGCATAGCCAGGGCCATCGGTACTTGCTGCCCACGGATCAAATCGATCACCGGGCGTGCTTTCCTCGGAGAGACACGTACAAATCTTAAAACTGCTTGTGCTTCAGCCATAACTTTCCTATCCAATCGAGTATGCCGAGACCGTAACCTATTCCCTACTTCAGCGCGACCGACTTTTCCGTCCTAGCGTGCCCATGCCCCTTAAAGAACCTGGTTGGAGCAAATTCTCCCAGCTTGTGCCCGACCATGTTTTCCGTCACAAAGACAGGAATAAACTTTTTTCCGTTATGAACTGCGAACGTATGTCCGATCATATCTGGAATAACGGTGGACCGCCGCGACCAGGTCTTGATGATCTTTCGATCCTTATTCTGATTCATCCGCTCCACTTTTTGCAGAAGATGGTCGTCAACAAATGCGCCCTTACTTACTGACCTCGGCATCGCGTACTCCTACTTGCGGCGGGAAATAATGAACTTGTCCGTCGCCTTGTTGTTCCTGGTCTTATAGCCCTTAGTCGGAAGACCCCATGGAGAAACTGGATGGGGGTTACCCTGTCCAGACTTTCCTTCTCCACCACCATGCGGGTGGTCGACCGGATTCATCACTACACCGCGCACATTCGGGCGTCGGCCCAACCATCGATTGCGGCCTGCCTTCCCAACATTAATGTTCTCGTGATCCGTATTCCCAACCTGCCCAACGGTTGCCATGCAGGTTGAAAGGATTTTACGCATTTCACCTGACCTAAGTCGCACCTGCACATACTCACCATCACGTCCCATTACCTGAGCCGAGCCGCCAGCACTACGAATCAGCTGTCCGCCTTTTCCAGGCTTCAACTCTACATTATGGATCGTTGTTCCCAATGGCATGCTGGACAAGGGCAACGCATTCCCAATACGCACCTCTGATCCAAGACCGGCCTGCACTACATCTCCGACCTTGAGGCCAACAGGGGCCAGGATATAGCGCTTCTCCCCGTCCTTATAGTGCACCAAGGCAATCCTAGCTGATCGATTGGGATCATATTCAAGCGCAGCAATGGTACCTGGGATTCCGGTCTTGTCTCGCCGGAAATCAATCTTTCGATAGAGCCGTTTATGCCCACCTCCACGGAAACGTACAGTCGTTCGCCCATCGTTGTTCCTGGCGCCTGTACTGCGACGGAATGAGGTGAGCGATTTCTCTGGCCTCTTCTTCGAGAGCTCTTCGGTTGTGACCGCAGTCATCCCACGACGTCCCGGAGTCCTCGGCTTGTATACTTTGATTCCCATACTACAGTCGTCCTTCCAGCACACTGCGGTCAACCCGGTGCAATGCCTACTACGCGCTCTCGTAAAGTTCCAACTTCTCGCCTTGCTTAAGCTTGACGAAAGCCTTTTTCCAATCCGATCGCTTCCCAGAAAACCGCCCCAGGCGCTTCACCTTCCCACGAACATTCATCACATTCACACGTTCGACCTTGACCTTCAACAATGTCTCGACAGCTTGCTTGATCTGAACACGATTCGCATCAGGATGGACGAGAAAGCCAACCGTATTGTTGCTTTCCCTCATCGCCGTGATCTTTTCCGTCAGCAAGGGTTGCAACAGAATGCTATGAATACCCGCCTTCATGACCAGACCTCTTTCACCCGCGGTAGTTCACGCTCAAGAATCAAAATCACTTCAGCGCGAACAATATCATAGACGTTCAGTCCCTCAGGTCCCACCACACACACATTCGGAAGATTACCTGCCGCTTGAGCCAATCCAGCATGCCCAGCACCTGCTACAATCAACGCGTAGGCCTCAGCACAAAAATTTGTCAGCGCTTGGGCCAAAAGTTTCGTCTTGGGCTGGTCCAACGACAGACTCGATACAATCAACAATTGTCCATCGGCTAATTTTGCCGACAAAGCACTTTGAAGCGCTGCACGATACTTCTTTTTTGGCATGCTATAGGAGTAATCGCGCGGTTTAGGCCCAAACACAGATCCGCCATGACGCCATACAGGCGAGCGAATCGATCCTGCTCGTGCCCGCCCAGTATGCTTTTGCTTCCATGGCTTTTTTCCAGACCCAGCCACTTCTCCTCGTCGTAACGTGGAGGCCGTACCCTGACGCTCGCAAGCACGCTGCATCACTACCGCTTCATGAACTAAAGCCGTGTGCGGCTTACAGCCAAACACTTCTTCAGGGAGATCAACGGACCCGACTTTTTGTTTCTTCAAATCTACAACATCAACTGTGGGCATACCTACACCTTCTTCGACTTTCTTACCATGATCAGTCCATTTGCCGCGCCAGGGATGGCTCCTCGAACGAACAACAAGTTCTCATCAGGCCTGGACTCAATAACTTTCAATCGCTGAGCCGTAATCCGTTTTGCCCCCATATGCCCAGGTAAGGTCTTCCCTTTCCAGACACGAGAAGGATAGGAACTGGCACCCATCGATCCAGGGTGACGATGGAACATAGACCCGTGAGATTCAGGACCCCCGGCATAATGATGCCGCTTCACTACCCCCTGAAACCCCTTACCCTTCGAAATACCGATGACATCCACCCAATCGCCCTTTTTAAAGATGTCGACTTTAATGGACTGCCCCACCAACACCTCACCGACTTTTTGAAACTCCCTCAGTACACGGGTAGCTGGAGCCTCTGTCTTCTTTAGATGCCCCAACTCGGCCTTGGACAACTTACGTTCTTTCACTTCACCAAAAGACAGCTGAACGGATTCATAGCCATCGCGCTCTTTTGTCTTGACCGTAACCACACGGCAAGGACCTGCCTCAATTACGGTCACAGGCGTAAACCGCGTCTCATCAAATATCTGGGTCATCCCAAGCTTTTTACCCAACAGCCCGTTCGTCATACGTCATATTCCTTGTCAGTCATCAACCCTTAGAGCTTAATTTCGACATCCACACCGGCCGCTAAGTTCAGCTTCATCAGAGAATCCATGGTCTCAGGAGTCGCGTCCATGATGTCCATCAAACGTTTATGCGTTCTGATTTCGAACTGTTCGCGAGCTTTCTTATCCGCATGCGTGGCACTCTGCACCGTAAACTTCTCGATGCGCGTGGGAAGGGGAATAGGACCCACAATTTTTGCTCCACTGCGGCGGACAGTCTCCACAATCTCCGCTACCGACTGGTCTAAGACGCGGTAATCAAACCCGCGCAACCGAATCCTGATTCTTTGTTCAACCTTAACCATTCATTCCTCTCTTCATCTGAGCAATCACTACGCCAGAATTTCGGTGACGACACCGGAGCCGACCGTCTTGCCCCCTTCGCGCACCGCGAACCGCA
>JACMLT010000186.1 GCA_014379455.1 Nitrospiraceae bacterium | reverse complement strand
GGGCAAGAACAACCGCAGGGTCCGTTCCGTCGCTTCACTTCATCGGACGGGTTGGCCATTTATGTCGGAAGAAACGCGCGCGAGAACGACGAGCTGACGTTCGGCCTTGCCAAAAGCGATGACCTCTGGCTCCATGCCCGTGGTACACCTGGTTCGCACGTCGTGGTGCGCCTGGATAAAGGAAGTGATCCGCCGCCCGAGACGATACGAGACGCCGCCACGCTGGCACTGCTCTATAGCGATTTGAAAAAAAGCGGCAAAGGCGACGTCATCTATACGAGACGCAAGTGGGTCAAGAAGGCCAAGGGCCAGGCGCCGGGAGCTGTCATCGTGACGCAGGAGAAATCAGTGCATGTCAGCTTGGAAAAGAAACGGCTTGATATGCTCAAGGCCCGGTCAGTCCGCGAGTAACTGTTCGAATCTCGAACAGCCATCGTCTGAGCACAGTCGCCCCAATCCCCAGTTCCACAATGTCCATTGTAGATGATATTCGGCGGAGTCGCGCCATGTGCAAATACTGGAGAACTACCAGCAAATTATTCTACAGGGGTTTCGGGAGATTGCAGACTGGCTGACTTCGCTTCGCGTAAGGACGGAACAGCTCCGCTTTGACAGATAGGGACAGCCTCTTGAAAGCGCTTGGAGGAGGCTGGACGCCGCCTCCTGCTAGTCCAGGCCATTCATGAGTGATCTTTGGTATGGAAATTCTGTTTGACCCACTCCCTGCTCCTTCTGCTCAAAATATGGATTCTCTCGCTATAGACGCTGTCAGGTACTATCCTGTCGCTAGGTAACCACCCTATGTCAGAACAGCAACACGCCGCACCTCAATCCCTACCCCCGACCATTCTGGTGGTCGATGACGAACCATCCATTACAAAGTTGTGCAAGATAATCCTTCAGCAGGCAGGCTTTTCCGTCCTCAATGCTGAAGGCAGCTCAGAGGCACTCAAAATCTGTACGCAGCATGAAGGGCCCATCGATCTGTTGCTGACAGACCTCATCCTCCCTCCTCCAGGCTTTCAATTGGCCTCTCACTCCAACCAATTCCCCCATGTGCACGGCCACGAGTTAGCTGTCCGCGCGCTCCGCGTACGGAAAGGCCTTCGAGTGATCCTCATGTCCGGCAATATCGACAAAGAATTGGCAGGGTACGGCTTACGCCAGGGGAGTCTTCCATTTCTTCCCAAACCGTTTGAGTCCCAAGCCTTGGTCGCACTTGTGCAACAGACTCTTCACGCGTCTCCTCCTTCAGCAGAGCCCCTGACAGAAGGTCAGCCAGGTGTTCCAAAAGTTGGGGATGGATGGTTTGATTAACGGACCTTACGGTGTTCGGTCATAAACCAGCCGGCAATTGACAGTCGCCGCCCTTCGCCTGCGACTCGATCCACTCGACAGATGCGATGAATGCGGGGAACCGTGAACATCAAAAGAGAGCCTGGCCAAGGCTCGATACAATGTGTCACTTCGAGATCAGGCTGCTCAGAACCCTGCCCCTGCCGTTTCGCGTAGGTGATCAGTTCTCCGCCCTAATCCGATCGCCATTCGACAGGCACATAGCTTACGAGCGCGATACGTCGGCGAGACGCCGTCACACCCTCGATCTCATAGCCTTGGGTCAGCAAACAATCTCCAGCCGCGTATGAATAATAGTTGAAACCTACGTACCTCCCTGTGATATTCGAGAAAGACTCCATGCCGGCCTGAATACAGGGCAACTGCAAGCGCGAAAGTATTCGCCGCCCTTGGGCTGGGCCAATTTCTGCTTTCGCCCAGTTCCCCGCATGCGGAAAATCCTCCCTTACGTTCGGAAAATCCGCCAGATTCTTCCATGCAGCGTGATGCATCGCCTCACGGAAGAACTGCTGTTCTTCCGCCAGTCAAAATTCTTGACGACAAGAACAGGATTCGTGTGGAAAGAAAATGAAGGTAGGTCACCCAACAAGACGGACTCGCACATCGGATCCCCTTGAATCCTCACCAGCTCTTGCTGAACGACATGGCGGGACCGCTTCCCCTTCTAAGTCGTCTCGCTATACGCCGCTCGGTGATCAGCCCGAGTCGGGCAGAAAAAAGGGGCTGTTATCTTGACGATAACAGCCCCGGTTCGTATTCGCGATGACAGACTACCAGCGATCTCTCTTGCCACCGCCTCCACCCCCACCAAATCCACCACCACCACCGCCTCCACCAGTGCGAGGCTCCTGGGGACGCGCTTCATTCACGGTTAAGGTCCGACCACCCATTTCCGTACCGTTGAGAGCGGTAATGGCCGCCTGCGCTTCCGTATCCGAAGACATCTCGACGAAGCCGAAGCCGCGCGCCTGTCCCGTGAACTTATCCGTAATGATCCGCGCTGACGCGACGGCGCCATGTCGCCCGAAAAGATCACTCAACTCCTGCTCGGTCGCCGAGTAGGGCAACCCACCGACATAAATCTTCGAACCCATCTGGGGTTCCTCCTTATGAGTATAATGATATGGTCTTGTACCCGAGGAACGGGGGAAGGAGCGGGCCGAAGACGCGAAAGATGCGGCGACTTAGGTCTGACTTCCGGCGAGATTCTCGGGCAAGGCACTATCGATGCTGCAGACCTGTATGTTTCGTTCCACCTCGCCGCCAGGCCAGTGCGATAAGGCGGGCTTAGGCTATCACAGCTTTCCTGAAAATGGCAATCTGTACTCCGCAGAATACTACAAAAGACACCCTTCTCACCCGCCCGCCCAGGGACGCGCCTTCCCCCATGCGTCGTTCTCCCACCGTTCGGACCCTCCACGTACCCCAACGAGTATGCGTCGGCCTTTCACTCGCGCCAACCTTACTGGGGGGAAGCCAGGCCTGCCTGAGCATCCCGCAAGAATATTTTCCTGTTGTGCGACACCCACAGACCGCAGAAGCACTGGCGTATCAAGATATTTTCACCACCCTGTCGGGCTCAATACTTCCTTACTCCCCGATGCGAACCAGCAATCCCCGTTCCTTGCAAAGCTCAAAGGTCCAATGAAAGGCGCCAATGACGATGCCGAGGAATAATACATTAAGGCCAGCCGCCCACCCAAGATGGGCGATCGGCTCGCCAGAGTTATTGATCACGGCGCGCATCCCTTCAAATACATGGGCAGCCGGGTTCACCCAAGCAATGGCCTTCAACCAACCTGGGAGCACCTCCATCGGATAGAACACACACGAGATGGGTTGGAACAGAAATACCATACTCCAAGCCAGGACTTCCGCTTCCTGGCCAAATCGCATGATGAGGGCCGTAGTCAGTACCCCGATAATCCATCCAGTCATCACGAGATTCAAGACGAACGGAATGAGCCACATCCCGATCACAAAGATATTATAGGAGTAGAACAAGCCCGCGCATACGACCATCACGACAGACACAGCGATCACTTTGAGGACGCTCATCACCATTGTCGCGGCAAGGAACTCGCTCGGCTTCAGCGGACTGGCAAATAGGTTCATGAGATTTCTCGCCCAAATCTCCTCCAAAAACGAAATCGTCACTCCCTGCTGGGCTCGGAATAGGATATCCCACAGAATCAACGCGCCTAAAAAAAATGTCACCACTCCAGGGATCTGCGCCTGGAATTTCATGAGATAGACCGTAATGAATCCCCAAATGACGAGATCTAAGAACGGCCAATAGAAGATTTCCATCATACGCGGCAAACTCCGCCGGTACAGGTACATATACCTCACCACCAAGGCATAAACCCGATGCAGCTTCATTGTTCTTTTTCCCCTTCCCCTCTCTGGTTGGCAAGAGCCTCTTCTCCGAGGAGGAACCGGGTAGGATGTTCCTGACTGCGCGCGTCATTCTCACCCGCCCACCCACTGGCACGCCGAGACGTGCCATAAGCCCGAGCGAGGGCCTTCAAATCCTCTTCACCTCTCGTTAAAGGAGTGGCCGAGGCTGCCCTTTACTGCGCGCATCGAACGAGCACAGTTTCACCGTGCGCGTTCTGCGAGCAAGAAGGGCACCTGGCCGCTCCCTCCCCATCCTTCTCAGCCCGCGCGTTGCGCGAGCAACGGGAACATCCTGCCCGGTTCCTCCTTCTCTATTTTTCTCTGGCCAGTTTCACAAATACTTCTTCTAAGTCCGCCTGTCCAAACCGGGTCACGATCTCCTGCGCCGTCCCCTCCGCCACAATCTTTCCACGCTGGAGAAAGATGATCCGATCCGACATCTCTTCCATCTCATGCATGTTGTGCGACGTGTACAGCACGCTGAGCCCGGACGATCGTCGCTCCTCTTTGAGAAAGCCTCGAATCTTTTGCGCAATGTCTGGATCCAGACTCGCCGTCGGCTCATCGAGAAACAGAATCTTCGGTCCGGTCAGAAAAGCCTTGGCCAGCCCAAGAAGAGTACTTTGACCGGAAGACAGCTTGCGCGCGATCTTGTGTCGATACTCTTCCATTTCAAGCCGCTTCACGATGTCATTGACCCGGTTCTGGATCTGAGTCAGACCATAGAGCCTCGCAATCACCCAGAGATTCTCCTCCACCGTGAGTGCCTGAGGCAGAGAAACATAGGTCGATGAAAAGTTCACTTGCTGGAGAATCGCTTCACGATGAGTCGCCAAATCGAGCCCGAACATCTGAATGGAGCCGGCAGTCGGTGTCACCACCCCGAGTAACATGTGAATCGTGGTGGTTTTCCCCGCTCCGTTCGGGCCAAGCAACCCAAGAATCTCTCCCGGCCTGATGTCGAACGAAATATCGTTGACGGCGACAAACTCGCCGAACCGTTTCGTCAGATGTTGGACGTGCAAGACAGGTATGGACATGGATGATCAGCAACTCAGCAGGGTGCTGACAATGTGGGGGTACCGGCAACGAGCGTGAGGAGTCTAGCCGAGTACTGCCATTCTACTGCGGCAACCGACTGCACGTATCTGCATCGTTCTCAGCTCGAAAGATTCTCAAAATATTCCCGCGAATACGCCTCAGGTTTTTTCGAGCCTGCGGCCTCGAATCTACCGATAGCCCCTTTGCCTACAAGGAAGGATTCCTCGGACAGACTCCTCGGACAGACTCCTCGGACGACGACCGCGTTAGATTTCCAGCCCTTGCTCTGCGCGGGATAGTAATCGTGGAAACTGCTTCATGATCAAGGCCGCCACGCCGACGACATCATCCAGCCCGAACAGCGGGACAGATAGATCCATAGGCTTGTCCGATACCACCGCAAGAAGCCCTTCTGCCGACACAGGAATTTCACCGATCTGTTCACGAACGATGACGATCTTTGGATAATTTTCGTGCTTCCATCCTTCGGCAATGATCAGGTCATAGGTGTCGTCGAGAAACCGATCCCGCACGGCCTCGACACTCAACTGATCAGGTACGTCGGCAAACATCGCCATGCTACCCTTGGAGAGCACCATCACACTGCTGGCCCCTGCTCGCTTATGGCGCCAGCTATCCTTTCCTTCCGTGTCGAGATCGAAGCCATGCCCGGCGTGCTTCACCGTCGCCACTTTGTAGCCCGCCTGGACCAATTGAGGAATGACCCGTTCGATCAACGTCGTTTTTCCGCTGTTCGATTGACCGACAAAAGAGACAATAGGTACGGCCATATACAAAAAGTCCTTCGTGATCCAGCACAGATCAATCGGCTACGGATGCCCACCCAGTCCTACTCACCACGATGTTCAGCAACAAGAGAGCCGATGCCCACTCGGCTGGGCCGGATCGGCATGGGTGGCCCACGCTTCCCCGCTCAGCAATTGCACCGAGACCCGATCACCTGGATTCACTCGCTCAACTTCGACCGGGATATCGATCAAACAATTGGCCTTCACCATAGACGTCAATATCCCAGACCCTTGCGAGCCGGTTGTGCGAACCGTGAAGACCCCTTCTTCTCGTGTAAGCACCCCCCGGAGGAAGTGACGCCGATCCGTCCGTTTGGAAAACTTCTCCTGGAAGATCGCTTGCACGACCGGACGACCATAGCTCCGGTGCCCGCTCATTTTAAGCATGGCTGGCCGAACCAGTTGTTCGAACGTCACCATGGAGGACACGGGATTCCCGGGCAAGCCGAACGCCAGCTTGCCCTGAATCTTGCCGAAGGCAAGCGGCTGTCCTGGCCTAATCGCCAGTTTCCAAAAATTCATTTCTGCACCCAGTTCATGAAAGACCGCTTTTGTAAAATCGTAGTCGCCCATTGACACACCACCGGATAGCACGAGAATATCTGCTGTCAGCCCCTGCGAAATCTTTTCCTTCAACGCAGCAGGAGTATCCCTTGCAATCCCTAGTAGCAGGGGAATGCCGCCCGCCTCTTGCACCGCTGCCGCAATCCCGTAGCTGTTGGAGTTGATGATTTTTTCCTCGCTGAACCGCTCGTCCAAGTCAGCCAGTTCATCCCCGGTCGAAAGGATCGCCACACGAGGTCGTTGATAGGCAAAGATGAACGACTTCGCGAGGATCGCCAACATCCCGGCTTCACCAGGACGAATCTGAGTCCCCTTGCCGATAATACATTCGCCCTTCTTGACGTCTTCACCTTGTGGCCGAATGTTGGCGCCTTGCGGTTCTGACTTGAAGACGCGTACGGAATCCGGTGTATGCTCAGTGTCTTCCACCTTCAAGACCGTGTCTGCCCCCTTCGGGAGCGGGGCCCCGGTCATGATGCGAATCGCCTGCCCCTCGCCGACGGACTTTGACGGCATCTTGCCTGCAGCGACATCCTCGATTACTGTGAGCGTGACCGTTTTCTGAATGGCATGTTCCTGCTTAATATCCCCCCACCGTACCGCAAACCCATCCATCGCGCTGTTGTCCCAGGGCGGATTATCCCGTTCCGCCACAATGTCCTCCCCGAGGACACGACCGAGCGCATCAAGGATCGAAATTTTCTCCAAGCCCAGGATCGGCGTGGACTCCAAGACAATCCGTTGCGCCTCCTCCAACTGCGTAAGACCCTGTGTTCCGTCTATAGCTTTCACCCTCTCCCCTTATCAGTGCGCCTGCCGAGATCCAACGTTCACAAGGGACCCGCGTTTTTTGCAGAACGCTTCGACCTTGTTCGCAATCTCGTGATAGCACTCGGCCGTAGCCGTATCGGAGTTGAACATCGCAAATGGCTCACCGGCATCGGACTGGATGACGACATCGGGATCGAGCGGAATCCGTCCGAGGAAGGGCACACCCATATCCAATGCAGACGCTTCTCCACCGCCCTTTCTGAATACGTCGATGTGATTATGGCAATGGGGGCACTCTAACCCGCTCATATTTTCAACAATCCCGATGATCGGGACTTCGCTGTCTTTGCAGAATGTGACCGACTTGCGTGAATCTAACAGGGCCACTTCCTGCGGCGTCGTCACGATCACCGCACCGCTGACATTGCCGAGCAGATCGATGGTTGTGACTGATTCGTTGCCGGTCCCTGGAGGAAGGTCGACAAACAAAAAATTGAGATCCTGCCACTCAACCCCACCCAAGAGCTGGTTGATGAATTCATACTTGTACGCATCGCGCCAGATGATCGGATCGTCCGAATTCTGTAGCAAGAAAGACATTGAGGCAATCTTAAGGTTATACGCCTGGAAGGGAATGATTCCGCCCGAGCTGCTGATCTTGAGCTTCTGCCCTTCGGCACCCACCATCTTGGGAATGTTCGGACCATGAATGTCCATATCGCAAATGCCGACATGCCACCCTTTGAGTGCGAGACTCACGGCAAGATTCGTCGTACAGGTGCTCTTTCCGACTCCACCCTTATTACTCATGATGAGCACTTTGTATTCGATCCGCTCCATCCGTTTGGCCACCAACCAGCGACTGTGCCCCTCCTTGTCCTTCTGACAGGTTTCATTTTCGTCGCAGATCGCGCAGGCCCACATATAGACACAGGCATCACTGCCACCGGAACTGGGAGGTTGAATCACATTTAATTCACGCGCCATGCTTTTTCCTTTTGTGAGACATCACGTTCGGGCTACCGGTGTGCCCGTCATCGTCGTCGATCTGTCGGTACGCCGACATAGTCGCCGTCAGAAGGCTTCGACATCACACTGGAGGGTGTGGGGCCTGCCCCTGCCGCGGCCATTGCGACTGCGGGAACACCCGTCTGACTATCTGTCGGTTTGGTCTTACCGAAATACTTGGCGCCGAAAATTCCAACCCAGTACAGAAGAAACATCGGGCCCGCCATGAGCGCTTGATTAAACGGGTCAGGAGTCGGTGTCAAGATTGCGGCGATCACAAAGGATCCCAGCAACGCCCACTTCCAGTATCGAATCAAAAACGGCGCATTAGTCCACCCAAGTTTTGCCATGAGTGTGATCGCCAGTGGGACTTCGAAAATCAGCCCGAATACCATCAAAAACCAAAGGGCAAACCCGACGTACTGCGCAATGGAGATCTGGGGAACGAAACCGGCATTGACGCCATAGGCAATCAAAAAATTCAGCGCAAACGGGAGCACGAAGAAAAATGCAAATCCAACGCCTGCGTAAAAGGCGACGGCGGTCAGCATCACAAACGGGGCGACAAAGCGCCGCTCCTGGGCATGGAGGCCCGGCACGACGAACTGCCAAATCTCAAACAAAATGTAGGGGGTCGCGGCAACGACGGCAAAGAGCCCGGCAACCTTGACGTTCTGCCATAACGCTTCAGTCGGCGCAAGGAAGACGAACGGGACAGTGGGCAGATCGGTCGGCACCCACGACAAAGAGCCCAACGTAAACATGTTTTGAAGGGGGATGCGAAGCCACTTGACCAACGTGTCGGCATAGAAAAATGTGCCGGCAAACACCACGGCCGTGATGATGGCCACTCGTGTCAGCCGAACCTGGAGCTCCACGAGGTGCTCCATGACCGGCATTTTCTTATCTTCCAGCGGCTTGAAGATCGTGTCCTGCAGCCACTGATAAAGTGAATTCGGGCCGTTGGACATACGATCCGTTCATCCGATGGCTAGCCGCGACCGCTCGGATACCGAGCGGTCGCGGCTAGCGTCATGCCTATTATTTTGGATTGACTGCGACAAACAGGTTGTTCCCCTGCCGGCTCAGAAGCAGGACGGCCAACTCATCTTTTTTCAGCTTATTCGAAGCGGTCTGGTAGTCTTCGAGCGTCTTCACGACTTCATGGTTGACTTCCTGAATCACATCGCCGCGCTGCAGACCCGCTGCTTCTCCAGGGCCGCCGCCCTCGACCGACGTCACGACGACACCCGTCATCTTCGCCGGAATATTCAATTGACTCATCGTGGCCGCATCCAACCCCTGCACACGAATCGACGCCAAGACATTATCAGGCAACTTCGCCGTTTCGACCGGTTCTTTGGAAGATGCCGGTTCTTTTTTCGCCAACATCTCATCCGTCGGCCGCTCCGCCACCTTCACAGCGATCGTCTGCTCCTTACCGTCTCGCAACACCTTCACCTGCGCATCCTTGCCAACGATCGTGCGCGCGACGAGGTTTCGCAACTGACTCACGTTCTGAACTTCTTTTCCATTGAAGGAAATCACCACATCGCCACGCTTCACACCCGCAGCATGCGAAGGACCGTTCTCATTCACGTCGCTGATCAATACGCCTTTGCGCTGTTCCGGGAGTTTGAAGGATTTGGCCAAGGCCGGCGTGATTTCTTGAATGGCCACACCCATCCAGCCTCGTACGACCTTGCCCGTCTTCTGCAAGCTATCGACGATATCCAACGCAATGCTGCTGGGAATGGCAAATCCAATCCCCTCCGACCCACCCGTCCTGGAGAAGATCGCCGTATTGATTCCGATGAGTTCACCGCTCACATTGACCAACGCGCCGCCGGAATTGCCGGGATTAATCGCCGCGTCGGTCTGAATGAAATCTTCATAGTCTGCAATCCCGACGTTGCCGCGTCCCAAGGCACTGATGATACCCAGAGTCACGGTTGAACTCAGTCCAAACGGACTGCCGACGGCCAATACCAGGTCGCCGACCTGCAATTTCTCATACTCGGCCCATTTTAAGGATGGGAGATCCTTCGCCTCGATCTTGACCACCGCCAAGTCCGTCTTCGGGTCGGTCCCCACCACTTTTGCACTGAATTCACGTCGATCGCTCAGCGTGACAGTGATCTGCGTGGCCCCCTCAACGACGTGATTATTGGTGACGATAAATCCGTTCGAATCAAAAATGACCCCGGACCCGGCACTCTGATCAGGGCGTCCATGTCCGCCACCAGGCGGCATCGGCGGAGGAGTTGGGAGTTCACCCTCCGGTGCTTCTTCACCCGGAGGTCCCCCAAATGGACCTGGCGGTACCGGCGACTTCCGGCTTCGCCCCTTACCTTCTCCGCCACCGGTGACCGCAATGTTCACCACCGCAGGCGTCACCTTCTTGACGATCTCAGAAAACCCTTGTGTCATCCCGGCGGGAACCCCGGCGGCAAAGGCTGTGGGCTCACTGGGCAGGATAGTAACGGCAGCGGCACCCATGATCAAGCCGATACCTGCAACAAGACCTCGCATATTCCACACCCGACTCCGCATGACCATAACAGTGTTCCTCCACGGGTTGACTGACACGACCGTATGAGCCGCGCAACATATTGTACACTATCCATTCCGAGGGCTTCAAAGACTAATAGTCTCCCTCAGAGGCTCACCGGACAGAGCCCGAAGGGGGTGATGGAGTATGGCCGTGCCGCTCACGGGATGAGAGAAAGATCATATTCCTACGACGACGTGGTGCTTCGAGCTGCCGTCTCTGACTCTCATACTCCACGCCACGAATTGTGCAGTTTCAAGACCAGCCGCTGAGCCGCTTGCTCGAAGGACACCACACGCAGCGTATTCGGCGCGCCGACATATGTCGGAGGCCAGATACGCCGCTCATCCTGAGGGCGCAGGGAGATCGCTGGATACCATTGATTGATCCCTGGCGCGCTCGGACGATCCAGGGTGGCCCAGCCCCGCCCCTCCGCCTGCGCCAATATTTGATGCTGCTTCAAATCCAAGAGAGCGAATTCCAGTAACGACCAGTTATCTCGACGAAACCCGGGCTGTGCATGCCTGGTCAATCCTAGAGAGAGGGTTACTGGATATTCCTGCTCAGTACTGGAGACAATCACAACGGCCAGATAGTCGAATCCATGTTGCTGCCCCAATTCAGCAAACTGGGCCCAATCTCCCTGCGGTTGTGGCTTGATGCGGTCGGCTGAGATGATCTCTGTGATCGCAACAGGAATCGCGCGGCCAAGGTCCCGTTGCAGACTTTCGCCGAGGCGAGCCAGCGCTTCCTCCGGCAGACTTGGAGCCGCGCCCGGCTCTGCCGTATCCGATACCATAACAAGCCCTGCCTGTACAGGGCGCTGATCGATCTTCGTGAACGCTTCGCGTCCGACCTGGCGCCATGAGGACACATACTCGCCAATCCGTGCCGGTGGAACGGCGGCGGCACACGACACCATGAATATGGCGATAAGCACGAGACTGAACTGATTAAACTGATGGCGCATCTCCCACCTCAGACCATGCAGCTTCGTCCGCCGCATTATTCTATACTCCTGTACGTTCGCTCCCCGTCGGCGGGTCTGTCAAGTTAGGCAGGACCCGCCCCTTGCAATCCTGCCAGAAGACGCGTTCCTCCAGACTTCACTCGACTGACTCCAGCGGTTTTACACGATCCCTGGGATTCATCGGCTCGCAAAACACCCTAAGCCCTGTTACATTCAGCCTCTCATATCGATTCGGGATCGAGATCGGGCTGGAACTCCGGTCACGCCAGACTGTTTCATCATGGCCATTGAACAGCACCCAACAGGCTTTCCTCAGCAACTCACCATACGATGGGCCATTCTCTTGTTTCTACTCGTCACAACCGGAGGACTGTCTGGATGCGATACGGTGACGTCGGTGCTGCATCGAACCCCTTTACCGGACTTGGGTCCACGGCTTGCCAACTCCGTCAAGCTGACCTTCGACCCCTCCTTCACGAATCTCACGATGCAGTACATCGATGGGTGCAATAGCCCCCATGAACTCCACGTGGGGGAAGAAATCGAATCGCTGATGATTGACGCGGCCTCCAAGAACTTTAGGGCCGTTACCGTCGCTGATGGAATCCCTGCGCAAATCCCGCCAGACAAGGAAATCATCGTCACGCTCCAACGCTCAGGCCTCAAACTTTGGGCCGATCATGTCTATGATCGGGTGCCCGCGGACATGACCATCGAGACGCTTGTCGCTCTGAAGGAGGCCGGGGGGAGAGAGCTTGGCGAGCAGACCATTTCCATGGTGCACAACCAACGCCTTATTCTCGAACCGACCCCACGCCGATGCGATTATGGCAATATGAGGGAATTCGTTCATGATGCTGGAATCGCTTTCTCGACACAATTCATGCGCGCCGTCCGGACCCAGTTGGCAGCGATGGGTGGATCCGGTCCCGCACCGGTGGCAGCAGTACCCCTCAGACCGGTTTCGCCGGGAACGGCCATACCGATCCAAGCCACTCCGTCGGCACTCATGTTCAAGGCCACGGTGCTGGATGAGAACAGCAATTTAGTCTTTGAAGGAGGCGAGCGCATTCGGGTGCGCGTCGATCTCGTGAACCGAGGAGAGCAGGAACTTCAGGGTATCACGGCAGCTCTAACGGGAACCGCCTCGCTACTCGCGCAGTTTCCAACGACAACGCTTTCGATCGGACGACTGCAAGCGGGCCAATCCCGCTCGATGGAATTTGTGGCGACAATACCCCAATCCCTCCAACCGGCAAAAGCCGAAATCTACGTGGCGGTCTCTGACGCAGGAACTCCTACTCAGCCACCGCCACAAACCCTGGCACTGGCGATCCAGCCAACCGGCATCAGAGTCGACGAGGTGGATCACCTCCCTGCTACCGTGACAGAATTCAGGCAGCCCCACACCTACTTGATCTCAATCGGGATCGGCTCGTACCGAAGCCGACAAGTTCCATCCAGAAAATTCGCTTCCTCGGATGCCCAATCAGTATCAAACTATTTCCAGATCCTTGGTGGCTTGCCAGCTTCCAACATTCTTCTCCTGCAAGACGGGAAAGCGATGCGATCAGATATCGATGAAGCGTTGCTGGACTGGCTGCCGCCTCGCATACACGAGCACGCAGTCGTCATTGTCTATTTTGCCGGTCTGGCTTCGGTCTCTTCGACGGGAGAGACGTTCCTGGTCCCATACGATGAAACCGCCACAACCCCCTCACGGTCATACCCGATCAAGGATTTGGAAGCGGCCCTGGCTCGCTTGCACCCAAAACAGACAGTGTTTCTGTTCGATGGCACCGTATCACGCATGGAACCGGACAACCGAACCAAGACCACCCTCCCGCAATGGAATTCCGCGGGGAATTCGACTCTCTATGTCATTGGAACCAGCGGCATCGGGCAGGGGCTAGAAGACGACCAGCATCGGCATGGCCTGTTCACCTACTATTTGCTGCGGGCACTGCGTGGTGAGGCCGATACTAACCGGAATGGCGAGGTCACCCTCGGAGAAACAGTGACGTATCTCAACCAGAAAGTACGGTGGGCCTCCAAGACCTATATGAACCAAGAACAACGCCCACTCGTTGTTCCAGTAATCAACTCGACTGATCCTGCTGCTGCCTTAATATTGACCAAGCCCGCCGCGATCCAGAGCACTGAAGCGCATTAATGGGATGCTGAAAAAGAAGGTGAGGTAGCTGGGACAAGCCGCGTCTCGGCGCGCCGGGGTTGGCGGGTGAGAAGTCTGATATTTTTGAGCATCCTGTGGGATTACGACTCCTGTTACAGCCGCCCGCCTTACCCGCCAGGCCTCCAATGGGCCGCTTTAAAGGGTGAACCATTGCCCATCCCTTGCATGGATGTTCAACGAGATGGAGCCTAGGGTCGCAAGACAACAAAAAGAGGGTGGAGGATTTGGTCCTCCACCCTCTTTTCTTAAAATTCAGAGCGACGACGAAACTACTCGGCTTTACAGAAGGTCCGCTCGTAGTTGATGATCATCCAGGCTTCCTCTTCTGTGATGATTGCTGGGGTCAAGGAGATCATGCCTGTGCCGGCACTCCCATTCTTGATAACCCAAAAGAGCTCGCCATCTTTCCGCTTCTTATGGAATTTGCAGTTTGTGAAATCGCGGGGGCTCGGATTCAGAACTTTACCGGCCTCGCCCTGGCCATTGCCATCCTTACCATGACAATTGAAGCAGGTACCCTTACCCTCGAATAGCGCCTTTCCTTTGGCAATGCTCTCTGGGCTCGAAGCAATCGGATTCTTCATGGCCTTCGCGTCGGCCATCTGATCTGCCGGAACACGGGCCTTAAGTGGATCCTTCTCCTCGGCTCCAACCACCGTAGCCGACAGCATCAGCAGCGCTGCGCTGATTCCTAGGAACTTAGAAAAATACCCCATCAGATTTCCTCCTTTGTGTTTAACCACTGCACGTGAACTCGACATCGGGCCACCAGCTTATATGCGATCCATGTCAAAGCGACAAAACGCGGGCGAATATAACAATGGCCTTCCACTCATGTCAAGCAAACCTGAGTGCTCTGACTCACTTCCACTCCGCCGGATTTCATTACATCCTCATCAGATATGTATCAAGGCTCGTGCCAGAACGCTCTCATAACGAAGCACGATATTTCAGTTAGTTAGGGATATCTAGAGTCTCGGAGACCTCACAAGGGTGGCGCCATTTCGCCTCAGCCTTTGCTGCGACGCCCCACCCTTGATCTTACACACCGCCAACCTTCGGCACCACGAGCCAAAACGGTCAGTCATCGAACGGAATCTGCATGGATGTGAATAGAGGGGATCTACTGAACCGACGCGAAGAATCCGTCTCGTTCCACAGATAAACGACACTCACGTGCAGTCAGCGCTTGATGACAATATCGCGCGCGACTTTGCCGCTCGGACCGAAGGGTTTTTGAGGTTTGCCGTTGAGCTCGGCCTTGACGCCACCGGCATTACCGAGGGTCAGGATAAATTGGTCTTGGCCTTTCCATCTGGCCCTCTCTCCAGGCCGAAGCAAGGCCTCTTGTGGGCTCCCGCCATCGATTTGAACGACGACCCAACTCAGCTCTATTGCCTCAAGGTCAAGCAACAACTGTCCCTCCGTTGCCGGTGACCCCTCAAGTGAAATTCCGCCCAGAGGTCCGTCGCTCCCCAGCGACGCAGGGACCGGAGCCGTCTGCTCCGTCACAGCTGACGACGCTGTGGGTGCTGAACCGGTCACTGGCCCAGCAGTATTTCCTTCAACGACCTTGGCTGGCGCCGGAGGGGGCTCGCTCGGTTTGGTCTTGGAAGGGGTAGGCGGAGCCGGAACAACCGGGGGAGCCGGAGGAACCGCTTCAGCCTTCCGAGTAGGCGGCGCGTCTTGAGATTCAGAAACCGGGGGTGCGGTCCTCTTGGGTGTAGGAGCTGGCGCGTCTGAACTTGAACGACGGACCAGGAGCGACGATTGTTCCCGGCTCAAGAGGAAAATAAGCGTGAGAATCGCGATGCCGATCGCTATTGCGACGGCCTTGCGATTGGCTTTGCGCTTCCGGTCTTCTTCCGCCTGCCTGACTTTCAGACGTTCGCGCTCGCCTTGCTTGTCGTAATAGGGGCCTGACGATTGAGTGAATCGTTGAATCGCATCGTCTTCATCGAGCCCCAGAGACCTGGCATAGGACCGGACAAAGCCTCGCGCGAACACTTGATCTGGTAACTTGGCGAAGTTCCCTTCTTCTAACGCCTGCACAAAATCGTTTCGAATTCGCGTCTTGGACGCGACATCATCGATCGTGAGCCCCTTGGTCTCTCGCACCTGTTTAAAAAATTCGCCGATCGATTCCATGCGTGTCTCTCTACGGCTTCAGCCGTGTCAGCAACTCCTTCGCGACAGCGGCATACTCGCCGCTCTTATCGAGAGTCATGACCTTTGTCAGCGTTTCTCTGGAGCGTTGTTCGAACCCCAGCTTGTAATAGGCACGCCCCAATTCCAAGTGTAACAGCGCCGGGGAAACATTGGGCGGACTGACGACTAAGGCGTCCTCAAACGCTTCCACCGCGCCCTGAAAATCTTTCTCGTGAGCCAACAACCGACCGAGATGGAATCGCGCCAGATCCGGTGTGGCATACAAGGGATTGGTCAGCGCCTGACGAAACGCAGCGATCGACTCCGTCCATCGCCCCTGTTTCTCCAAAATCTGACCTAGATACGTATGGGCTTCTGAGTAATTCTCATCGAGCTTTATCGCAGCCATGAATTCTTCTTCAGCTTGGGGCAATTTACCCTGCATTGCCAGAATATGGCCGAGCCCGTATCGCGCTTCTTTGTTATTCGGATCCAGCTTCACCGCCTTCTGGAATGACACAAACGCTTTCTGCTGATCGAACTCTAGACTTGCAACACCTTCTTGAAAATACCCTTTCGACTTCTGAATCGAACCCTCCGATGTGGCACAACCAGGCAGCCATCCAAGTGCCAGAACCAACACAAGCCACGGGCATGCGAGCGGGCGAACGATCGAAGCGGTCGAGGGAATCTGCATCACGGAATATCCTCGAAATGAGTCAATTGTTTAAAGGCTCGAAACCGCTCGTGAACCTCTTTGTAGTCCAGGATTCGCAAACGGTCAAGACTAAAGGATTCTACAGCAAATGACGCCATGACGCTCCCGAAGATAATCGCCTGCTTAAACGCCTCAACTGAACGATTCCCGGTGGCTGCTAAGTAGCCCAGGAAGCCACCGGCGAACGTATCTCCCGCACCGGTTGGATCACGCACGTCTTCAAGCGGAAAGGCTGGAGCCCCGAACACCTGCTTCTCGTTAAACATCAACACCCCATACTCGCCACGTTTGATGATGAGATGCTTAGGCCCGCGTGCGAGTATTTTTTGTGCAACCTTTACCAGGTTTGAATCTTCGCCGAGCGCCCGGGCCTCTCCATCGTTCACGATCAGAATATCGACCTGCTCCAACACCCGCCACAACGCATCACGCTTGCCATTGATCCAAAAATTCATCGTATCGCACGCAACCAACGGCGGACGGGGGAGCTTTTGCAACACATCGAACTGCAGCTCCGGGTCGATATTGCCCAAGAATAAGAGCTCCGGGGATCGATAGGACTCAGGAATCTTCGGGCGGAAGGTTTCAAAGACGTTGAGTTTCGTATCGAGCGTGCGTGCTTCGTTCAACTGATGCGTGTACTCTCCTTTCCATCGAAACGTCGCCCCAGGCCTCCGCTCCAACCCAGTCAAGTCGATGCCACGACTCTTCAGAAAGGTCAGGTGCTGCGGGGGGAAATCCTCCCCCACCACGGCAATGAGATCCACACTGGTAAAATAACTGGCCGCAGTTGAAAAAAACGTGGCCGAACCTCCAAGGACCTCGCTGACCTCCCCAAAAGGTGTTTTCACTGTATCTAACGCAACTGATCCGACGACGAGCAGCTTCCCCATGGCTTACCGAGCTCCTTTCTTCTTCTCCAGAATAACCCGATCCATCAGCAAAGCCAGCTTCCGTCGGATCGAGGCCGGCATCCGATCCGGAGCCGTGATAATGGCGTCCTGCAACGCACGGTGACAACCGCACACCTTGACGTCGGCCACCGCACGCATCGCCGTCCGCAAGAGTTGTTTGGCCAACGTGACATTCTGACGAAGCGTGGTCAAGATCGACTCAACAGTCACCGGCGCTTCGGTGTCATGCCAACAATCGTAATCGGTCGCCAACGCTACCGTGGCATAACAGAGCTCTGCCTCGCGTGCGAGCTTGGCTTCGGGAAGATTCGTCATCCCGATCACACTCGTACCCCACTGACGATACAACCGCGACTCCCCTTTGGTCGAAAACTGCGGGCCTTCAATACACAGATAGACGCCGCCTTGGTGGACGGTGGCACCAACCGTGCGAGCCGCATCCAACAATGCCGCACCGAGCGAGGCGCAGACCGGATCGCCGAACGCCACATGGGCGACAATTCCTCCTTCAAAGAAGGTCGACACCCGCCGCTTGGTGAGATCGATAAATTGATCCGGCAACACAACGTCACCGGGCTTGATCGACTCCTTCATGCTGCCAACCGCGCTGACAGAAATCACCCGCCGAACACCCAGTGCCTTCAGGGCATAGATGTTCGCACGATAGTTGATTTCGGACGGATTGATCCGGTGACCACGTCCATGCCGCGACAGGAAAGCGATACGAATCCCGTCCAATTCGCCGAGCAATACTGTGTCGGAGGCTGCTCCGAATGGGGTCTTCACCGATAGTTCCTTGACCTTCCGAAGCCCCTCCACGTCGTATAACCCGCTACCGCCGATGATCCCGATCTCTGCACGTGCCGCCTTCCCTTGCTGTGACATCATTGCCCCCCACATGTAGCGAGAAACCTGTCTACCAGTCCGATCACCTGCGCGGCCGTGTGCTGTGCGGATTCCGACTCCTCAATCGTCAGCCACTGAATCCCCGGCTCTTTTCGAAACCACGTCATTTGCCGCTTGGAAAAATGTCTCGTGTCTCGTTTGAACCGTCGAACCATTTCAGCGGCATCATATTCGCCGGCCAAATGCTCAGCCACCTGTCGATACCCCAAGCCCTTCATCGCCGCACTCATGCGCGGACACCCCTGAGCCAAAAGTTGCCGCGTCTCTTCAATCAAACCATGAGCCAGCTGCCAATCGATCCGCTCTTCGATACGGCGATACAGGGCGGCCCGGTCTCGGTTCAATCCAATGACCAAGGCCGAAAATGGCCGCTCGGCAAACCCGTGTTCCTGTTGAAACGCCGACATCCGACGTCCGGATAGCTGATACACCTCCAGCGCGCGGATCACTTTCGACTCGTCTCGTGGATGCAACCGCGCCGCAGTCTCAGGGTCGACATCCACAAGCCGTGCATAGAGACGATCATGCCCCTGATCCTCGGCCTCCCGTCTCAGCGCCGCCCGCATAATCGGATCTGACTGTGGCGCATGGCACAAACCCTGGAGGAGAGTCCGCACATACAGCCCAGTGCCACCCACCACCAACGGAAGATGGCCCTCTCGATAGAGGCGCTCGATTTCGTCAATCGCCAGGCGGCGATACATCCCCGTGTTAAACGATTCGCCAGGATCGACGAGATCGATCAACCGATGAGGGACCGCCTGACGCTCTCCCGGAGCCGGCTTATCTGTCCCGACATCCATGCCACGATAGACTTGCCGTGAATCCGCCGTCAGCACGTCGGTCTCGAACACCTTTGCCACCTCGACGGCAACACGACTCTTTCCCGCAGCGGTCGGCCCCACAATCACGACCACCGGTTTACAAAGGATCTGCGATTCGGAGAGGCGACGCATCATCTTCGCAGGAACGGCATCATGTCCATCCAACCCGCCCGAACAGCTTGGCAAGCTCATCGGTCGAAAGACGAAATGCCGTGCGGCGCCCATGTGGGCAGGTCATGATGAACCCTTCTTGTACCCAATCGAGGATCAGCTGTTGAATTTCAGGAAGGGTCAGGGCACGTCCGGCCCGTACCGCTCCATGGCAGGCCAGCGAAGCCAGCACAGGTTGAATCCGCGCCTCCAGCGACGACGCACGATCCCACTCCGTTAAGTCGTCGAGGAGATCCTGCACCAGGACCGCGGCATCCACCTTGCCAAGTCCAACCGGCACCCCGCGAATCGCCACGGCCGTGGCGCCAAACGGTTCAATCAGGAGGCCGAGTTTCTCCAGCTCATCACCGTGTTTGAGTAACAACATGCTCTGAGCCGCCGACAGCTCGACCGGCTCAGGAATCAGCAACGGCTGAGAGGCCATATCCCGGCTCTGCCACCCACGCCAGAGCCGCTGGAAGAGCACGCGCTCGTGCGCCGTATGTTGATCGATCACTTGGAGTTCTTCACCTACCTGCGCCACGAGATACGTGCGGAGGATTTGTCCGAGCGGCACAATGTCGACCTGCTCGGTTCGCCGATACGCTCCGGCTACCTCGTGAGCGAAGGCCAATTGACTTCCCTCGGCGAGACTGGACAACAAACCCCCATCACCGTCTCGCGCCCGAGAATCCTGCCCATACGTTGCAATCGAGGCTGCCGGGCGAGAATCCTGAGACGACGAGATCTGCCCCTCAGCCGTGAGGGAACCCTCTGGCGTTGTCTGCGAAGGACCTAACAGGGCCTCCTGCCCAGAACCACTAAGTGCGTGGCGGACCGACTGACGCACCAACTCATGCAGCGTGTCAGTTTCCGCAAAACGAACCTCTCTCTTCGTCGGATGCACGTTGACATCGAGTCGATTCGGCTCAATATCCAGAAAGAGTACGAACGTCGGGTGAGCCCCTTTTGGCAGAAACGATCCATACCCATCCATGACCGCATGAAATACCGTCGCATTGCGGATGGGACGCCGGTTCACAAACAATTCCTGTGGCGTTCTCGAAGACCGCGCATGGATCGGATTGATCATCACGCCACGGATTGACAATCCCCCAGTCCTCCCTCGTACCTCGATGGTCCGATCGAGAAATGTTTGGCGATAGACCTGAAGAACTCGATCGCGATCCGCTGTCACAGCGGGATAGTTGAGAATCTCCTGGCTGTTATGGGTCAGGCGGAAATGCACCGCCGGCCAGGCAAGACCTGCAAGCTGTACGACATGACTGATGTGTGAGAACTCGGTCACGGTTGATTTGAGAAATTTCTTTCTGGCCGGTTGATTAAAAAACAGGTTGGAGACTTCGATTCTGGTACCAGGAATAGGAGGTGCATCCAGGATAGGCTCGCCTGCTCCCGCGATCAGGGAGAGGTGCGATCCCACCGTATCCTGCCTCGTCGAAGTCGTCACTAACACATGAGAGACGGACGCAATACTCGGCAACGCCTCGCCGCGAAAACCCATCGTCGTCATCGAGACAAGATCCCGATCAGACCTGAGCTTGCTGGTGGCATGCCGCTCGAACGCACGGGGCAGATCGATACGGTTGATCCCCTCTCCATCGTCCGTCACTCGAATACAGGTCAGTCCACCGTCTTTGACATCAATCGTGATATGCACGGCCCCTGCATCAAGACTGTTTTCCAATAATTCTTTGACGACGGCGGCAGGACGCTCGACGACCTCACCGGCTGCAATACGGCTGACTACGTCGTCTGGGAGAGTATGGATCTTGGCAGAGGAACTGGCGGCGGGCATGACACTAGACTCCAGAGAACGCCGAAGATAAGAGAGACGCCAGAAACCGTCTCGATGGATATCCGATCACCGAATTTCGGCCAGCTTATTCTTGGCCAGTTTCGCTTCGTCCGATGTCGGAAACTCTTCAATGACCCGTTTGAGATTCTTTTTCGACTTGGCGAGATCTCCAGTTTCTCCCGCCGCGAGCCCCGATTTGAAGAG
>JACMLT010000185.1 GCA_014379455.1 Nitrospiraceae bacterium | reverse complement strand
GATTGATACCATTGCGGTATGCTTGGAGGACCGGCGTGCGGTGTTGCCCGTTCAAGCGTTACTTGACTTGAAGGGAATGGGTATCGACATTTGGGATGGGCACCACCTATTTGAAGAAGAATCCGGACGTCTACCCATCGACGACTTCAAGCCTAGCGCGATCATATTTTCAAGAGAGTTCAGGCAGGGGATTGTCGTGAGGATGGTTAAGCGCTCTATGGATTTTAGTCTTTCTCTCATGGGACTTGTCCTTGCGTTGCCCTTCATGGCGGTAATAGGACTTCTCATCAAATTTGATTCGCCGGGGCCCGTGTTCTATCGGCAGGTCCGTGTCGGACTTCGTGCGCAGCCGTACATGATTTGGAAGTTTCGTTCGATGTTCACCGATGCCGAAAAAGACGGAGCCAGGTGGGCTTCGCAAGAAGATGCTCGAATCTCATGTGTGGGTCGGTATTTGCGAAAATGGCGGCTTGACGAAATACCACAGCTCATCAATGTGATACGAGGAGAAATGAGCTTGGTTGGCCCTCGCCCAGAGCGTCCGGTATTTGTTCAGCAGCTCAGATCACTCATTCCATACTACGATCTTCGGCATACTGTCAGACCTGGGATTACCGGCTGGGCGCAAACGCAATTTCATTACGGGGCTTCGACAGAAGATTCGCATGTGAAACTGCAGTACGATTTGTATTATGTGAAATATTTGTCGATACAATTGGATATGCGCGTCATGCTTGAAACGATACGAGTGATTCTTCGTGGTGAGGGTGCTCGATGAGTGTTGTAGGCGGGAAGCCGATGCACTGTCTTTCGTTCGACGTCGAAGAGCATTTCCAGGTTTCGGCATTCTGGTCTGAGGCCAGAAGACAGCAATGGGACAAGTATGAAAGCCGCGTTGAGAACAATACGAGAAAACTTGTAGAGCTGTTGGACCAGCATGGCACCAAAGCCACCTTTTTTGTTCTTGGATGGGTGGCCGAACGATATCCAGGATTGGTCAAGGCGCTAGTGGCGCATGGGCACGAGATTGCCTCGCATGGCTATGGCCACGAGCTGATCACAGATCAGACTCCTGAAATGTTTCGCGCCGATGTGCGACGAGCCAAAAGGGTAATCGAAGACATTTGCGGGAAAAGAGTGTACGGCTACCGTGCACCAAGCTTTTCAATTACCAAGGGTACAGAGTGGGCCATTTCCATTCTCATTGAAGAAGGACACCTGTATGACTCCAGTATCTTTCCGGTCTTGCACGATCGATATGGAATGCCGAATGCCACTCCCACAATCCACCTCCTTCGTAGCGAGGCAGGTCGCATATGGGAGGTTCCACCTTCTACGGCAAACTTTCTTGGTGCGCGATTGCCGGTGGCCGGAGGGGGGTATTTCCGTTTATACCCCTATCCCCTCTTGCGAGCAATGTTAAAACGGAGTGAAAGATCAGGACATCCCTTGGTCATGTATCTGCATCCCTGGGAGTTAGATCCGGATCAACCAAAAATGGAGGGATCCTGGCTGTCCAGGTTCAGGCATTATCTGAATTTGCATAAGACACATGGCCGCCTCTCTTCTCTTCTTGATGACTTTCGTTTCGATACGATTCAAACAATCTTGGAGCTAAACACTGGCACATTTTCCAACATCGATACGGTAAGCCCTCATTACGAAGCGAGTCTTGCCCGTACAGAAATGATTGCTTCTTGTGGCAAGCCTTCTCTCCCATGAATAATTGCCTCAAAGTTCTTCCCATCGAAGGGATCCATTGAAAAAAAACAGGAATGTGTCCGCTGGAGCACAGCAGTTTGTAAGAGAATAGGTTCTAAGCACTCCGAATAGCAGGTCGAAGGATGAAGACGATTGTGAGCGCAGAGACTTCACCGAATAGAACGCCAATATCCACTCAGGTGGCTCAGCCGACTGTTGTCATAGAGGCCCACCGAAGCTGGTGGGAACTAGAGTTATACGAGCTGTGGAAATACCGCGAGCTGATCCTCACGATATGTTGGCGCGACATCAAAACCCGCTACACTCAATCAATGATCGGGGTGGGATGGCTCCTGATCAGCCCTTTATTTACCATCGCAGTCATGACGGTCATTTTTAGCTATTGGGCCAAGATACCATCCGACGGCGTACCGTACCCATTGTTCGTATATTCTGCCATGCTCCCTTGGGGATACTTTTCCAAGAGTTTAGAGCGCAGTAGCACAAGTGTTGCCAACGAATCGAGTCTCATTACAAAAGTCTACTTCCCGCGGGTCATTATACCCATCGCCTCAACTCTTGGGGGGCTTGTCGATTGTGTCGTAGGCTTTGTTCTTGTGATAGCAATGGGATTGTGGTTTGGTATTACTCCAACCTGGGGAATCCTAACTCTCCCACTTTTATTGGGGTTAGCCTTTGCGACTGCTCTCGCGATCAGTCTGTGGTTCACAGCCATTCACGTTCGTTATCATGACATCGCTGCAGTCACAGGGATTCTTGTTCAAGTGTGGATGTATGCGTCGCCGGTGATATACCCCCTGAGCATGGTGCCTGAGCAGTGGCGTGTAGTCTATAGCTTGAACCCGATGGTGGGTGTCATCGAAGGATTTCGGTGGGCGCTATTAGGAAAGGCCAGTCCAGACCTCTTGCTTATGACCATTAGCATGGTAATCGTTTTCGTCATTCTCGCCGGAGGATACCTGTTTTTTAAGAAAATGGAGCGATCATTCGCCGACGTGATTTGATGAGCGACATTGCAATAAAGGCGGAACACCTTTCCAAACAGTATGTGATCGGCGCAAAACGCCAGCGCTTTCATACAATCGGCGAAATCATCGCCCACAAGCTATCGGGTGTCTTTATGACCCAAAGCACTCCAGCGGCTTCTGACGCTACTATCCTGAAGGCGCTGGACGATGTGTCGTTTGAAGTCAAGAAGGGAGAAGCGTTTGCGATTGTTGGCCACAATGGTTCAGGAAAGAGCACATTGCTGAAGATACTATCTCGCGTGACCACGCCCTCTGCCGGGAGGGCACAGATCTATGGACGTGTCGGCTCGCTTCTTGAAGTCGGAACGGGGTTCCATCCCGAGCTGACCGGCCGAGAAAATATCTACCTCAATGGTGCCATCTTGGGTATGCGTAAGGCTGAGATTGCAGCAAAGTTCGATGAGATGGTCGATTTTTCCGGTGTTGAGCGATTTCTGGATACCCCTGTTAAGCGGTACTCCAGCGGCATGTATGTTCGTCTCGCGTTTGCTGTTGCCGCCCATCTGGAGCCCGAGATTCTCATTGTCGACGAAGTCCTGGCTGTTGGTGATGCGGCGTTTCAGACTAAATGTCTTAGCAAAATGGGCGACGTGGCGAAAAGTGGACAAACCGTATTGCTTGTGACCCACAATCTTGGATTCATTTCAACTTTGGCGGAACGCGCCATGGTGTTACAGCGTGGGCAAGTCAAATTTGTTGGGAATAGCTCAGCAGCGATCAGTGCCTATCTGCGGTCAATAGAAGACAATAAGGGGAGCTGTGACTTGAGAGAGCATGCTAATCGTCAGCTCGGCTCAATACCCTCCATGACAAGTGTGAGGCTAACTGACAAGGACGGCCTTGAGAAACAATCGTTTTCGGTCGGAGGTGAATGGCGACTGGAACTAGAATATGCTTGCAAGAGCGACGTCAGGTTGATGGACGCTGGTTTTTTCATTGCCTCTGCGGCGGGCCTTGGGGTCGGTTCATTCAATACGTCGATGTGTTTCCCGCCTCCTCATCGTATCCCATCGAGCGGAATGATTCGTTTCTGCATCCCGGAGCTTCTGCTGGGCCCCGGAGAATATTTCGTCGGCGTCGGTCTTAGGCTTGACCAACATCATTTACACGATTGTGTGGTCCGCGCGGTCTCCTTCTCAGTTGAGACGAGCGATGTGTATGGTACGGGCCTCATGCTGACACCGGAGCATGGGTTGTGTGTGCTCAAAGGTACCGCCCAGATCATGACGTAATCATTCTAAGTGGCAAAGGGATATACTGACCAGACGGCTAAATAGTGCGTATTGATTACCCACTCTTTCTCCAGGAGAGGAGTACTGGGTTGAGGGAAATCCCGCTAAAACAACCCCTCAATCATGTCCTTTCCAGGAGGGATCAGGAATCCATCGACACTGGAGGTACGTACCATTTAGCGTTCTCCTCAGTCACTCAGCGTAAAGATCTTCTCTATCCATCCAATATCGGGGTAGCAGTATACTCAATGCGAGGCACGCATGAAAGAATGGTTCTGATCCGTGGGCGTACAATTCATGTCCCTTCAGCGAGGCGTTACGTTCCTGGCGAATTGACTGGATGGTTTGCTGATTTCGAACCTCTTATCAGAGCCACGTTTCTTAACGCGCATTGTCCGGGAATGAACGTGGGGGCGCTAGTAGTTACAGCGTACATGTTGCTCAGCGTGTAGGATCAGGGATACGGTGTACGCCATCGAGCCCAGCCATGAAAATCGGTCGCGGCTCACAAAAACTATGGCCGAAGGGCTTACACATGTCTCCTGTGTTGCCACGGGCGACGAGTGTTTCATTCGGTTAAATGCGAAGAATCATAAAGAGGGATAGAACGCTGAGATGAAAGTCGCGATTCTTGGAAACTTCGCGTCTGGGTTCGTGAGGCCGATGGCTGAAGGACTCAAGCGTATGTTCGCGGACATTTATGTGACAGCGGAGATCTTCTACGACGGACACGGCCAGCTGGCAAAGGTGCAGCCGGGGTTGAGGCAGTATCTTGGCAAGGCCACGCAGGGCTCAACGATCAAGAATACACTAAAATATTTCATCCGTGAGGCGCCCTCGTTCTACCCGTTCCTAACACAGTTGAGGCAATTTGATGTCATCATCATCGTCAACAGCATCGCCGGCGCCTTTCTGAAGGAATTCTTCCGTGACGAGGCCCTGCGGTATTGGCTCCCTAAAACGCCGATCGTTCTCTACGACGTATTTTATTTACCGACCAGAGGTCCGTGGGGCAAATGGCTACGTGAGGGCAATCCATCCGAGGGAATTGCTCAGCCCGGTAATTGGGGGCTCGAGCGATATGATTGGTATCTCGTTGGTTCGGTGGTAAGCGAATGTCCTCTGCCGGCCGGCCGCCAGCCATATTCTCTTGTTGGCTTCAACTTTGTTCATGATTCGCTGCGTGTCGAACCAAAGAAAGAATTCATCGCGCTTATCGATTTTGAAATTCCTGAACACATGGCCGAGCGAGCGATTCAAGTTCTTGCTTGTCAAGAAACCAATACGAAGTACACAGTACTTCATGGGCGTTATCCGATGGAAGATATTCGAGGCCTGTACCGGCAAAGTAGTATCTTTTTCCTCGCGCATCGCGAGAGTTTTGGCCTTCCTATTTGCGAAGTGCAAGCATGCGGGAGTTACGTGTTCACTCCCTACTCAAATTGGTGTCCATCTCATTGGCTTAAAACAGATCTTGCAGAGCCGGGACCGGGAACACTTTCTAAAAACTTTGTCGTATACAACAACGACAAGCAGTTTCTGATCAATGAGATGGAACGTATTAAGTCCAGTTACGATCCATACGAAGCGCTGAGCACATTCAAAAATGCGCACCCCCAGATGTACAGAGGAGACCTTGAGGAACTGAAACAGTTCGTCCGGATGGTAGAGAGTGGCGAAATTCATAGCCAGTGCCATCGGGAATATTCGCACATTACTTGTGACTACACCGGGCCTTTTGGATGACACCATTGTCCAACAGTATGCCCATAGATTCTCCGTTAATTACTGTGGTCGTGCCTGCTTATAACCGGGCGACCACGATTACCGACTGTGTGCGGAGCGTCCAAGCTCAAACTTACACCAAATGGGAGCTACTCGTTGTCGATGACGGGTCTTCCGATGGCACACCTCAAGTCGTAGCCAAGTTGGCGCAGGATGACCCTCGCATACGGTTGATTCAGCAACCGCGCAACGGTGGAGCGCAGGCTGCCAGAAATGCTGGGATTCGTCTCGCGACGGGCACATGGGTTGCCTTCCTCGACTCCGATGACCAGTATCTTCCAGATAGCCTAGAAAAACGAATGATCCTGGCCAAGAAAGAGAATGTATGCGTGGTGCATTCAGAGTGTCACGTCATCGAACCCGATGGTCTCATGAAAACGTATGGCGTCCCGCCGATCACAGGGAATGCCTATGCCACGCTTCTTACGCACGAGGGCCCGGTATTTCCAGCGCTCATGGTTACACGCGAGGCATTACAACATATCAATTATCTGGATGAAGAAATCAAGGCGTTCCAGGAGTGGGACCTGTCCATTCGTCTAGCCAGACATTATCGGTTTGCGTTCGAGACCGCCCCCACGTTTGTCTATGATTGCCGGCATGCAGACGCGATGTCGAAAGATTTGTTGCGTGGAGCGAGGGGCTACGAGCAAGTGTTCCGAAAACATATGTTCTCGATCTTACGGCACGTCGGTCCCAGGGGGCTTGTTTATCACTATCAAGTTGCCGAGCGGTGGTATCGCGATGGGAAAGATCATCTAGCTGCCCGACGTTGTGCCAGGTTGTCACGCCTCTGGTCGATGTGTGACATCAGATCCATTCTTGGAAGGTTACGCAGACGTCTCAGGACATCTTCCTGAAGGATCCCCCCTAAAATATACTCGACAGTGTAGAAGAACAGCTAATAATCAGGCCGCACGAGTCTCAGCCGAGATTCGTGAATTCCCACCTTTGGAGTTACGTACCAATAGCAATCTTGTTTATATGATTTTCACTGTGGTAATTCTTTTCCCCTTCACCCCCTCAAGCAGTCAGGCCATCTGTCTGCTGACGGAGTTCCGTATGGCGGATATTCGAGCGGGGGCCTGAATGCGTTGCGCACGCAACACATGTGTCATACGCTTTGGGGGAGAGCAGAATGATCAACAAATGTCTGGCCTTGTTCCTCTTCGTCTCGACCGCAACAGGGTATCTCCTCAGCTCGTTCATCCATCCCGTCCAGGCCGCAACCTTGCCGGCAGGGTTCTCAGAATCCATTGCGTTCTCAGGGTTGACGTACCCAACCGCAGTCCGCTTTTCGCCGGATGGACGGGTCTTTGTCGCCGAAAAAAGCGGGCTGGTTAAGGTCTTTGCCAATCTCTCCGCCACCACGCCCATGGTGTTTCATGATTTGCGGACGAATGTGCACAATTTTTGGGATCGAGGGCTGCTGGGTCTTGAACTGCACCCCAACTTTCCCACAGTTCCCTCTGTCTACGTGTTCTATACCTATGACAAAGACCCCAATAATCCCCAAGTGCCACGATGGGGATCGCCTGTAGCGACTCTGTCCACGTCCGATGGGTGTCCGACCCCTCCCGGCGCCACCACAGACGGTTGTGTCGTAAGTGGCCGGCTCTCTCGCCTGGAGGCCGTCTCCGGCAGCAATGTCTCGACCGGAACCGAATCGGTCTTGGTCGAAGGGTGGGGGCAACAATATCCCAGCCACACGGTGGCTACCCTCATGTTCGGCGCAGACGGGGCGCTGTACGCGTCGGCAGGGGATGGGGCCAGCTTTACATTTAACGATTATGGCCAGGCAGGCATCCCGCGGAATCCGTTAGGCGATCCACCGGTAGGCATTGGGGGCTTGCAGTCGCCTCCCACGGCGGAAGGAGGCCGGACCAGATCCCAGAGTCTTCGCCGGGTGGGCGGGCCGGCGGTCTTAAATGGTACCCTCATCCGGGTGGATCCATTCACCGGCGCGGGCCTCGCCGATAATCCTCTCTTTTCCAATGCCGACGACAATGCCCGCCGCATCGTGGGCTATGGGTTCCGCAATCCCTTTCGGTTTACGTTCAAACCCGGCACCAATGAATTGTGGATTGGTGACGTTGGTGGGGGGGGCTGGGAGGAGATTGACCGGATTCCCAATCCCTTATCGAGTACCGTGGGGAACTTCGGTTGGCCCTGTTACGAAGGACCCACATCGCAGCCGAGTTACCAAGCGCTTGGTCTCTCCATTTGCCAAACCCTCTATTCTCAGCTAGGTGGGCATACCGCGCCCTATTTTGCCTACGGTCACAGCCAGCAAGTGGTGGCAGGGGAAACATGCCCTACCGGCAGTTCGTCCATCTCGGGACTGGCGTTCAATCATGGGGGCACCTATCCGGCGTCGTATCAGGGCGCGTTGTTCTTCTCAGATTTTTCACGTAGGTGTATTTGGAGCATGTTCATCGGGGCGAACGGCTTGCCTGATCCGGCGACCAGAGCCACGTTTGTGGCCGACGCTGCGAATCCCGTCGATCTGCAAATTGGGCCCGGGGGCGATGTGTTCTATGTGGATCACTATGGAGGGGCCATCCGACGCATCCAGTACACCAGCGGCAATCAGGCCCCGAATGCCGTGATTCAGGCGACCCCGTTGTCCGGGCCGCTCCCGCTTTCCGTCACCTTTGATGGGCGCGCCTCCAGCGATCCGAACGCTGGAGATACCCTGACATATTCATGGGACCTGAATGGCGATGGATTCTTCGGTGATGCCCTGACCGCCCAGACTTCCTACACCTACTCGCAGGCGAAACTCTACAACGTGCAACTTAAAGTGACGGATAATCATGGAGCGTTTGACGTAGTTCGGGTAGTGATCTCGGCCGGAAACTCCCAGCCCACGGCATTTATTGATACTCCGGCCGCGAGTACCCAATGGCAGGTCGGCCAATCGATGACATTCTCCGGTCATGCGACCGATCCGGACCAGGGCACGCTCCCGGCCTCTGCGTTTTCGTGGGAGATGATCTTGCATCATTGCCCCTCGAACTGTCATACGCATCCGATTGAGATCTTCTCCGGCGTCACGACCGCATCATTTACGGCGCCCGACCATGACTACTATTCGTATCTTGAGATCAAACTGACGGTGACGGATTCGGGAGGCCTGACGGATACCAAGAGCGTCTTCCTTGATCCGCAAACTGTCACATTGAACTTTGCATCAACTCCTTCGGGCTTGCAACTAGCCGTCGGCAGTAGCAGCGATCCCACCCCCTTTACGAAAACCGTGATCCTGGGATCTGCCAACTCCGTCAGTGCCGTCACACCCCAGACCTTAGGAGGCATACCCTATTACTTTGCCTCCTGGTCCGATGGAGGTAACCAATCGCATCTCATTGTTGGAACCGCTTCGGTGACCTATACGGCAACATACGGCCTCAGCCCTGCCGACACGACGCCGCCGACGGCGCCGAGCAGTCCCACCGCCGGTGTGGTCAGCGGGACGCAGATCAACTTGAGTTGGGCTGCCGCGACTGACAACCTCGGCGTGACCGGCTATCAGGTGGAACGCTGCCAAGGGGTCGGCTGTACGACCTTCGCGTTCCTTGCCACGTCCACCACGACCAGCTACCTCGATACCGGCCTCACCGCCGGCGCCACCTACAGTTATCGTATCCGTGCGCGCGATGCCGCCGGCAATCTCAGCGGCAATTCGAGTATTGCGACTGCCACCACTGGTGGCGGCGTTCCCGCCGGTGGCCTCGTCGCGGCCTACGGCTTGAACGAAGGGACCGGCCCTCTCAGTAGCGATGCGTCGGGGAACAGCAATACCGCCACGCTCAACACCGCGACCTGGACGACGCAGGGCAAGTTTGGCAACGCCCTCTCCTTCAATGGCACGTCGAAAGTCACCGTGCCGGACGCTCCCTCGTTAGATCTGACGACCGGCATGACGCTTGAGGCCTGGGTGTATCCGACCGTGGCGGGGGGCGGCGAGTGGCCAACCATCATGATGAAAGAGGCGCCCCCTGGTCTACCGTATACATTTGCGTATGTGCTGTACGGAAAGGTGTGGTCGCCTACCGGGCCTGTGCGGCCGGGCATGCGAACCTTCACCACGGCGGGCCAGGCCGTTTCGGGCGGGAACGTATTGCCCGCGAATACCTGGAGCCATTTCGCCGGCACCTACGACGGGACGACGCTGCGGGTCTATATCAATGGCACGCAGGTCGCCAGTCTCGCCGCGACGGGAGCACTCGTGAACTCAAGCGGGCTGTTGAGCATCGGCGGCAATTCGGTGTCGAGCGGCGAGTATTTTACCGGCCGATTGGATGAGATTCGCCTCTACAACCGCGCCTTGAGCGTCAGTGAGATTCAACAAGATATGACGACCCCGGTGGGCGGGAGCGCCGCCGATACGACACCGCCGACGGCGCCGAGCAGTCTCACCGCCGGTGTGGTCAGCGGGACGCAGATCAACTTGAGTTGGGCTGCCGCGACTGACAACCTCGGCGTGACCGGCTATCAGGTGGAACGCTGCCAAGGGGTCGGCTGTACGACCTTCGCGTTC
>JACMLT010000184.1 GCA_014379455.1 Nitrospiraceae bacterium | reverse complement strand
CAGCGCCAAGACAAAATCTGTATGCGCCTCCGGGAGGAAATAGAGCTTCTGTTTGCCTTCGCCCAACCCCACTCCAAACGAACCGCCGCTGCCGAAGGCTAAGAAAGACTGTGTAATTTGAAACCCGGCATCCGATGGATCTTTCCATGGAGCAAGAAACGTCATGAGCCGTTGGCGGCGATAACTGGAGCCAAGAACCAGCGCCAATACGGCTGGAATCGCACAGAGACCTAACCCCATGAGATGAGACAGGCGTGCTCCACCGAGAAAACACATCCCGATTGTGACGAATCCAAGCACCACAACCGTTCCAAGATCCGGTTCGAGCAACACCAGTCCGCTCAGCAGCCCAATCACAATCAGGGGCGGAAGCAGACCATTGCGAAACGATGTGATCCTGTCTGACTTTTTGCTCAGATACGCTGCCAGATACATCACCGCAACAAGCTTGACCATTTCCGCCGGCTGCATCGAGATAGGTCCCAACGGTAACCATCGCCGCGCTCCCTTGGCCGACAAGCCGAAAGACGGGACCAGCACCATGACGAGCAGCAGCAGGACGCAGGCCAATATTGGAATGGAGAGTTTCTTCCAAAATGTGTAATCGATACGCGACGCGAGATGCATCAACAGAACGCCGAGGGCGAGCCAGGCGACTTGCCGCTTCAAATAAAATCCTGGATCCTGAAACCGGTTGCCCGCCACAATGGCGCTCGCGCTGAACACCATCACAAGTCCCACCAACGCCAGAATCATGGTGACCGCCAGAAGCGTGTGATCCGCCGCCACCCGCTGCTTGCCCGTTCGTTGGCTGCTCTGGGACCATGGGAGCGCCAGAGTCCCCGCTGATCGATGCGCCATTACTCAGAACCGCCCCTCCCTCGCCTTGCACGTCACGCCGGTAAGGCATGAACCAATGCCTTGAATTGACGGCCACGGTCTTGATAGTCTGCAAACATATCGAAGCTGGCACAGGCCGGGGACAACAACACGACATCTCCCTGCGAAGCCCCCTGCGCCGCCAGATCCACGGCGTCCCGCAAGGTGGCCGCCTCGGTCATCGTGGAGACACCCTCCCAAGCCTGTCGCAACAGCGTCGCCGCTTCTCCGATCAGAATCACACGCGTGACCCGTCGGCTGACCGCCTGGGCAAGTCGCGAAAAGTCGCCACCCTTATCCCGTCCGCCGGCAATGAGCCAAATCGGTTGATCAATACTCTCCAGTGCTTTGAGCGTGGCATCGACATTCGTGCCCTTCGAATCGTTCACAAATCTGACCCCTCGACGCTCACGGACGATTTCGAGCGCATGCTCGAGTCCGGGAAACGTCGCAAGTACACGACGAATCGCATCGAGCGGACAGCCACACAGCAAAGCATAGGTTGCCGCCGCCATGACGTTTTCCACGTTGTGGTTGCCGATGATACGGATCTTGCTTCGATGACAAATCTCCTGCCGCACCCCCGTGACCGTCGTCACAATTCGGTCCCCTTCGAGGTAGGTCCCCCCATGCATCTCGGCACCGATCGTGGCCCCGCGTGTAAACCCCAACCTGGTCGCATGAACTCGATGCCGCAAAGCTGCCACGCGATCGTCATCCAGATTGAATACCGCAAAATCTGACGCAACCTGGTTTTCGAAGATCCGTTGTTTCGCCGCGACATATTCGTCCAGCGACTCATATCGGTCCTGGTGATCGACCGTCACGTTAAGCAACGCGGCGATCCAGGGATGGAACCGATCGATCGTTTCCAGCTGAAAACTGGAAACCTCGACGACAAGATAGTCGAACGGACTTGGTTTCCCCGCCTGGCCGGCACGAAGATCTTCCACCGCCGCTTCGCTCAAGGCCGTGCCTAAATTTCCGCCGACGAACGCCTGCTTTCCGCTCTCAGCGAGAAACTTGCCGATCAGCGTCACAGTCGTGCTTTTGCCGTTGGTGCCGGTGATGGCAAGGAGCGGGCTTCGGGAAAACTGTGAAGCCAGTTCCAATTCGCTGATCACTTTCACGCCACGCCGACGCGCTGTTTCAAGCGAGGCTAGCCGATACGGCACTCCTGGACTGATCACCACAAGATCCGCCTTCTCGATCGACGATTCATATTGCGCCCCAACGGTGACACCGACGCGATCGCGGTCGATAGCGGCGAGGGCCGATGTGAGCTCCGCCGATTCCTTCCGGTCGGCCACTGTGACACGCGCTCCCGCAGTCTGAAGCAATTGGCAAGCCGCGATACCGCTTCTGGCAAGCCCCATGACCGTGACATGTGCTCCCGCAAATTCCACAGCCGCGTCTCCCACGATGCCATCACCGAAGCTTTAAGGTACTCAGACTCAACAAGGCCAATAAGATGGCAATGATCCACAACCGCACCACAACTTTAGGCTCCTCCCAGCCTTTCATCTCAAAGTGATGATGGATGGGTGCCATGAGAAAAATACGCTTCCCGCGCGCCTTAAACGAGATCACCTGAAAAATGACCGAGACCGCTTCGATTACAAAGACTCCGCCGACCATCAAGAGCAGCAACTCATGCTTACTGATCACCGCGACCGTGCCCAACGCCGCTCCCAGCGGAAGCGAGCCTACATCCCCCATGAACACGGATGCCGGATAGGTGTTGAACCACAAGAATCCCAAGCTCGCCCCCAGAATAGCGGCGGTGAACACGGCAAGTTCACCTGCTCCTTCGATGTGCGGGATCAGCAGATAGTCCGACATCAGTCGATGGCCGGTGACATAGGCCACGATCGTGTAGGCCATCGCCGCGATCATCACGGGGCCGATCGCAAGCCCATCGAGACCATCGGTCAGATTGACGGCGTTGGAACTCCCGACAATCACGATCACCGCAAAGGCAACATAGAACCAGCCGAGATCGGGAACGATATTCTTAAAGAACGGAATGCTGAGCTTGGTCGTATAGCCGGGCAGAAAATAGAGAACCAGTGCGATTGCCAAGGCCACAACCACTTGCGCCGTGAATTTCTGTCCCGCCGATAACCCCTTCGATTGGGCCTTGACGAACTTGAGATAGTCGTCGACAAATCCAATTGCGCCGAACCCCAGCATGGCAAGAAGCACAAGCCAGACATAGGGCCTCGCAATATCGGCCCAGAGGAGCGTCGAGAGGACGACGGCGAAAAGGATGAGCATCCCGCCCATGGTAGGCGTGCCGCTCTTCGCCAGGTGACGTTTGGGACCGTCGGCGCGAATCTGCTGGCCCAACTTGATCTCTTGCAATTTCTTGATCACCCAGGGGGCGAGCACAAAGGCGATCAAGAACGCCGTCACAGCCCCATAAATGATCCGGAAGCTCAAATATCGAAAGACGTTCAGAAATGAATAGTCTGTATGAAACGGGTACAGCCAGTTGTAGAGCATGCGGTCTTTACCTTACCAATGAGCCGGTTCATCTCACCGACTCTTGAGCCGATGAATGCCGCTCCCTTACGATGCCTGCTTGATGACCGCCTTCATTCCCGCCAGAGTTTGCACAACATGTTCCATTTTCATACCTCGAGAGGCCTTCACCAACACCACGTCACCCTGCCGAAGAATCCGCTTGAGGCGATCCGCAGCCGCCGCCGCGTCGACCACCTCATCGATCTGCAAACCCGCCATCCCGCCCTGCCGCGCTCCTTCCGCAATGTCCCGACCCAACATCCCGCAGACAATCAACCGCGATAGCTTCTGTGTAGCAAGAAACTGTCCTACGTCCCGGTGCAGCCGACCTGTCTCAGGGCCAAGTTCAAGCATGTCTCCCAACACGGCAATCCGTTCATGTGCAGGACTCCACTGGGCCAACAACTGAAGCGCCGCTTTCATCGACGCCGGGTTGGCGTTGTAACAATCGTTGATGAAATGGACGCCACGATGGGTCACCACCTGCGACCGCATTGCAGCAGGACGGAATCGTCCCAGCCCTTGGGCGATCATCGAACCGGAAAGGTTCAAGGCAACACCCACCGCTGCTGCGGCGAGCGCATTGGTGACGTTGTGAACCCCGTGTACCTTCATGCGAACGATCGTGGAACGGATTTTCCCAGGGAGGTGCAAGCGAAAGGTCGTGCCGTGGCGTACATCGGACACAACCCGGCTCGCGCGGATATCCGCCATCTCTGAAAATCCGAACGACATCACACGACATTGCGCACGCACGGCAAGATAGTCAAAGTAGGGATCGTCGGCATTCAACATGATCATGCCATCGGACGGAAGCAGGTCCAGCAATTCTGCCTTCGCTTGCGCCGATCCTTCCATGCTTCTGAAGAACTCGAGGTGATCAGGCCCTATATTAGTAATCACTCCTATCGTGGGCCGGACAATCTCACAAAGCCTGGTCGTCTGCCCCTGTTGATCTACCCCCATCTCAATGACAGCCGCTTGATGGCGAGCCGTAAGCCGAAACAGAGTGGAGGGCACGCCGATCCGATTGTTGAAATTCCCCTCGGTCTTCAATACCGGCCACCGCTGAGCCAACACGGCCGCCACCATTTCTTTCGTCGTCGTCTTGCCGTTGCTCCCGGTCACCGCCACCACAGGAATATTGAACCGACTGCGATAGTGCGTCGCTAACTGCTGGTAGGCAAACAACGGGTCGCGCACGCCCAAGAGAAAAGGCAAAGATCGCCCCTCGGTCCGGCGCATCGCAGTGATGCCTGGAGGAAGTTGATATTCATCATGAACGATGGCTCCCGCGGCTCCCTGTTCGAGCACGGCCGGCACAAACTCATGCCCATCAAATCGATCGCCTCGAAGCGCGACAAAGAGATCGCCAGGGCGAATCGATCGGGAGTCCGTACCGATCTGTCTGATCCGTCGCTTCCTCGATAGCGAGTCCTGTCCCGTGAGGACTTTCACGCTGATGACTTCTCGTAACTCATCGACCGTAAAAATCCCCCTCGACTCCTCACCTTTCGTAGACCTGGTTATGGTCTGAACTCTCATGCACAGCCCCGCAATTTCTGAATCGCCTCGCGAGCCACTTCACGGTCGTCAAAATGAAACTTTTGGGCGCCGATGATTTGATAATCTTCATGCCCTTTCCCGGCGATGAGCACCATATCGCCTCGTCGCGCTTCTTGGACGGCTGCGCCGATGGCTTCGCGGCGATCCGGCACCAAGTGATACTGCACATGATTGCGGCGTGCGAGCGCATCACGCACACCAATCTCCACTTCATGGAGGATCGTCATCGGGTCCTCGGTTCGAGGATTATCGGAGGTCAAGATCACCACGTCGCTATATTCCACGGCAGCGCGCCCCATCTTGGGCCGCTTGCCTCGATCCCGGTCACCACCACACCCAAACACGGTAATAATGCGATCAGTCTTCAATGTACGGGCTGCCGTGAGTAACCTGACAAGCGCGTCTTCTGTATGAGCGTAATCGACGACGACAGTAAAATCCTGCCCTGACAAGATCCGCTCGAAGCGGCCGGGAACATTGGTGAGATGGGTGGTCGCTTCGCGAATCTGATCGATTGTCGCTCCGTCATGTAGCGCCACCCCGATTGCCCCCAGCAAGTTGTAGACGTTGTGCTCCCCGACCAACCGGCTCTCGACGGGAAACGATCCCGATGGAGTGGCCGCAGTAAAAGTAGTCCCGGTAAGCGAGAGGCGCACGTGTTCCGCTTTGAGATCAGCTTGACTTTTAAGCGCGTACCCCCAAACTGGGACAGGACAGGCTTTGCGGATTGCGTCTCCTCGGGGATCGTCCATGTTGACGATGGCGCGCTTCCCGATCTTCTGCCCCCCGACTAATCCGGTAAAGAGTCGCAACTTTGCCTCACAATACTCGTCCATGGTGTGATGGAAATCGAGGTGGTCCTGCGTCAGATTCGTGAAAACCGCCATGTCATACTCGCAGCCCGCTGTTCGGTCCAACGCGAGGGCATGAGACGATACTTCCATCACTGCGGCGGTAAGTTCGCGCTCGACCATCTTCGCTAAAAGTTCCTGGAGGTCAAGTGCGCCGGGCGTTGTGTGCGAAGCAGGAAGTGTTTCCTGTCCGATCTGATACCCTACCGTGCCGATCAACCCTACCCGCCGACCGATCCCTTCCAGTAACGCCTTGCAGAGATACGTCGTCGTCGTCTTCCCATTCGTACCCGTCACCCCAATCATCTTGAGATGAGCGGAGGGATTCCCATAAAATCGGCTACCAAGAAGACCGAGCGCCTTGCGTGAATCATTCACCCGCACAAACGGTAATGACCCTAATGCCACTGGTGCTTGCGAGACCACTGCCACCGCTCCAGCCTTGATAGCCCGATCGACAAATTCATGCCCATCAACGCGTTCGCCCTTCACGGCAACAAAGAGGCTCCCACCCGTCACGGCCCGCGAGTCATCCGTGACCCTATGGATTGGACGACTCATATCCCCACGTTGCTCCATGATATCGACTCCCCCACAGAGCGCCGCAAGCAATTGTGAAAAGGGAACTGGGTCGCGCGCCATGGCTTTTTAGCGGTCCTTCATTGCCAGTGCGATTTTCACAGTGTCTTCCCTGGATACACCAAGATAGTTCAGCACCTGCTCCCCGACTCGCCGAAATACCGGCGCCGCCACGACCCCGCCCCAGGATTCACCTTGAGGTTCATCGAGCACAACGATCATCGCCAGCCGAGGAGACTCCGCCGGGACGTATCCGACAAACGACCCGACAAACTGTGTAGAGGAATAGGCGCCGGTTCGCGAGTCGACTTTTTGCGCAGTCCCGGTCTTACCCGCCACGCGAAAACCAGGGATGGCCGCCTTCGTTCCTGTCCCATTCGTCACGACACCTTCCAACATCGTCGTCATCGCCCTGGCTGTATCCGGCGACACAACCCGCCGCTTCACTTGCGGTCGGACTTCCTTGAGCAAGCGACCTTTCTGCTCGCGCACTTCGGCTACCACGTACGGCTTCATCATCACACCCTCATTAGCAAGAGCCGCGACCGCCGATACCATCTGGAGCGGCGTCACCCCAATCTCCTGTCCCATCGAAATCGACGCGAGCGATCGGCGGCCCCACACTTTGGGCGCCTTCAAAAGCCCGCTTACTTCACCCGGCAGATCAATCTCGGTACGTTGGCCGAATCCGAACGCTTGGAGATAGCGATAGAGTCTCTGCTCTCCGAGGGCCATCCCGGTTTTGGCGGCACCGATGTTGCTGGATTTTTGAATCACCTCGGAGAATGTCATCCAGCCCAGCTTGTCATGGTCATGGATCGTCGTATTCGCAACCACCATCTGGCCGTTTTCACCGAAGACCATAGAACCGGGCGTCATCACGTTTTCTTCAAGCGCCGCTGCCGCGACCATCGCTTTCATAGTCGACCCAGGCTCGTACGTATCCGTCAGCGCACGATTGCGCCATCGATCGGGTGTCAACGCAGTAACGGCATTCGGGTCAAATCGTGGACTGACAGCCATCGCGAGAATCGCACCGGTTTGAGGCTCCATGACGATGATTGTCCCGGACTTGGCACGAGAATGGGTGACGGCCTCGTCGAGTTCTTTTTCTGCAATGTATTGGATAACCTCGTCGACGGTCAGCGTGAGGGCATGTCCCGGCGTCGGCGTTTGCTCCGCCACATCCTTAGGAAACACCGCACGGCCTAACGCATCTCGCTGCAACACCGTAACACGCTTCTCTCCATGCAGATGCGGATCGTAAAGGCGCTCAAGACCCTCAAGCCCTTGCCCATCCATTCCGGAAAACCCTAGGACATGAGCCAGCAACGGGCCCTTAGGATAAAACCTCTTCCCCTCCATCACCACGCCGATGCCGTCCAACGACAACTGTTGCAGCCTGCGGCCTTGCTCAGGCTCGACCTTTCGCGCCAACCACACAAAGCTCTTGTCCTGCCGAAGTTTTTTCTCTAGCTCATGGCTTCGAATGTGAAGCACCGGAGAAAGGTGACGAGCGACGGTCGAAGGGTTCTCCAGCGATGTCGGTATGCCGAACACCGATGGCACCTCCACATTCATCGCGAGCACTTTGCCGTGGCGATCCGATACCATCCCTCTGGCCCCTTCGAAAGACACGGTCTTTTGATGTTGCCGATCAGCCTTGGCCGTGAGCTCTGCTGCTTGGAGCACTTGAAGCGTGACCAACCGAAAGAGAATAATGCTGAACCCACACAGGAGCAGGAGCAGCATCACATAGCGACGACCGCGAGAAGGTCCGGCAGTCACTGGTGCATCCTCCCGATCGAATCATGTTTCGCCACACGGATGAGTTCCACGTGTGGGAGTGTCTGGTTCGGAGTCTCTCCCGGCAGATGCACCATCAGCACTTGGCCCTGCTGGGGCAGAACAAGTCCAAGTTTTTCAGTCGCCAGCTTCGCAATCCGCTCTGGAGCCGTCAGCGCAGAAACCTTCACTTGCAATTGATCCCTCTCTCGCTCCAGCAATATTTTCTGCGTCTTCAATCGTTCGATCTGATAACCCAGTCGAACGACATCCACACGTTCCCACACAAATATGAAGACCAACAGCACCCCGGCCACAATCGTTACCGCTTTCATAAACGGTCCTCCCTGGACACCCGTTGGGCAGCTCGCAACTTGGCACTGCGGGATCGAGGATTCCGGCCCGATTCTTCCCTGCTGGGGACCTGCGGCTTCTTCGTGAGGACCACCAGCGCAGAATCGTCCGCACTGGAGAGCGTCCGTAATGTGTGCTTCACAATCCGATCTTCGAGCGAATGGAACGAAATGACACAGAGGCGGCCGCCGGGAGACAGCATATCCACTGCGTCACGCAATGCTGGCTCGAGACAGTCGAGTTCTTGATTCACGGCAATGCGAAAGGCTTGAAACGTGCGGGTGGCACAGTGGAGGCGACCATGCCGATAATTCGCCGGAACAGCCCCCTCAATCACTGAGACTAGCTCTTTCGTCGTCGCCAGCGGATAACGCTCGCGCGCGTGGACAATGGCACGAGCAATTCGCCGAGAAAACCGTTCTTCACCAAACTGAAAAATCGTGTCGGCCAACTGTGCTTCCGGCCAACGATTGACCAGATCAGCGGCGGTCTCACTCATTGACTGATCCATACGCATGTCCAACGGACCGTCCCCTTGAAAGCTAAAACCACGAACAGGTTCTTCCAACTGTGGGGACGAGATCCCAAGATCAAATAGAATTCCATCAACCTGGCCCATGCCACCGAAAGTAAGATGCTGCTTCAGATCCACGAAATGACCATGAAAAAGAAGAACACGACTGCCGAATCGTGCGAGCCTTTCTCTGCTGGCTGCAATAGCTACCTCATCACGGTCGAGCCCTATAAGCCTGCTATTGGGACCACTTGCTTCAAGAATTTTTTCAGCATGCCCACTGTATCCCACTGTACAATCAAGATAAGCTCGACTACCCTCTTGAACAAGCCAAAACAACACCTCTTCTAACATGACCGGGATATGTCGAGTTGCCTCCATTAATTATTCTTTACCAGACTAACCCACTTCCTCCCACTAAAATACGAGTATACACCCCATCAAAGACTTGTCAATAGAAAATTCATGTACTTATGAGGTGTGGGAGCTCTCTCTTCTCGAAATTTGAGTGCAAGAAGAAATAGAGGCCGATATGGGATAGGCGCTTCGTTTGTGGAGGGAATACGTCCACTTAATTCTCATTCAATCCATACAGACAGACAGGGCAGTTTTGGCATCCGGCTGAGGGCAATCTCCAACAATGATAGTTTGATCGCAGACCAGAGCCCACTGAACGCTCACGGTTCACTCCCTTGAGGCGTAGGTCGCGACACGGTGTCACCTCTTGGCTAACACAATCGAGCGTCGCATCAGGTGTAATCACCACATGAATATCTTCTTCCGGCGAGAAATGGACAGGCACGAGGCCTAGCCAATTGACCAATCAGTCAATCCGTTCAATACACGCAGATGGCGAGTTTCATTGACAAGGATTCACGTCGGGTTGAAAATAGTTTTATGCGCTTGCTCACAATAACCAAAGCCCTCTGCCTAATTTCCTTCATGGGGGGAGCCGTCTTCACGTTCAGCGGGATCACCGACACCAGCGCGACGGCAGCATCGCCGCTCTATTGGTGCCCAGATCGAAAATCTGACCAGCAGTATTCTGAAACCAATGGGCCTGGATGCCTGCCACTTGTCGAGAAGAAAAAGACCCTGACATCAGAGGAAGAAGGGGAAACACGTACGGGGAATACACCTCTACACGACTTCAAGATTGAAAATCTGCAGGGCGACGTCTCGACATTCCTGAGCAAGTATCGCCAATTTCTCGATTGCTGCAAGACCGATCTTTCAGAACTTCAGCAGGTCGAAGAAATGGGAAACGAGGTCGGAGATTTACTCACATCCACCCAGGCGAATATGTCGAATCATTCGATGGCCTCCCGCGGCATCATGCTTCAAGAAATTATCCCAAGCGTCTTAAAGGCACGCGCTGATCTTAAAAAACTGCGCGTCATGCTTGAACGCATCGGCCGCTCCACTACCACCCGTGATGCAGGAGACTTTGAGGCCTCCGGTCGAGAAGCCCGTGCGATTCGCGAAATGGAAGAATCGATTGAGCGAGACATCCATGCACCGCAGCTGTCGACGGGACCAAAGACGGGCGCCAGTATCGGCACCGCACCAGCAGCTGGGCCGAGTATAGGAAAAACCCCGAAGACCGGCAACACGATCGGCGCGGAAGGCGTGACCGGCCAAGACATCGGAGCATCATCGAAACACAGCCGCAATATCGGGAGCTCAGGTCCAGCAGGGTTTGGGATCGGCGCCACAGGCCGTGCCGGCCCTTCAATCGGCGAATCCACCTTCAACAGCGAATCGTCTTCGGCGGTCGGCTCATCGCTACAACGTTCCACCGTGGGATCTAGCTTGTCAGATTCAACGATCGGATCGAGCTTCGGCGGTTCCAACGTGGGCTCAAGTCTCGAAGAATCGGGTGTTGGTTCATCGTTCGGGTCGTCTTCAGTCGGTTCAACCATTCGAGAACGCGACACCGGCCCTCAGCAGTAATCTCCCTCACTGGCTCGAAAGTGCAGTCGGCACCGATTCCCAATTCTCTCCACGATTGTTACTCCTATACAAGCCACTTCCGTTAGTGCCTGCATAGAACACGGCCGGATCAGTTGGACTCTGCACGAGTGATCGAATATTGAGCGTCGCAAGACCCGTATTGAGCGTACCCCACGTCGCCCCACCATCTTCGCTCCGATGGACACCTTCCCGACCACCCAGATAAATGACGCCCTTCTTCGTACGATCCAAGATCATCGAAAACAACATCTGATCTTGCAACGACTGTCCGATTCGCACCCAGGATCTCCCTCCATCCGTCGTCTTATAAAGTCCCGTCAACGTGGAGGCGTACACCGTCTCCGGCTCAAATGGATCAACCTGCACCGACGTGACGCTGAGCGCACGCGACGACTTAATGATATCCGGCGACACGAGGCCGTTATTCACCTTCTCCCAATGGCCGGCCTCGTCGATCGTTTTGTACACTCCGCCGCTCGTGCCCGCGTACAAGATCGCCGGTCTCGTCGGATCCATGCCCAGCGTCACCACCATCAGCACTTCCTTCATCCCTTCCATTTTCTTCACCCAATGCTCGCCGCCGTCTTTCGTCTCGGACACCCCCATCGTCGTGGCGATATAGATGTGCGTGCTGTCCGTCGGGTCAAAGACGAAATGATTAACCACCGACGAGATCGTCGCATCGTCTAACCCCGAACGCATCGAAGCCCAGCGTTGCCCACCATCATGGCTCTTATAGACCGCATCGCCCTTCGTACCCGCATACACCGTCGCGGGATAGGCCGGATCGACTGCCATTGCAATCACCCGCGAATGGCTCATTCCTTTCGACAGATTCGTCCAGGTCTGCCCGCCATCGCGCGTCTTATAGATATAGTCATTCGTCGCGACGTAGATGATGTCAGGATTCTTCGGATTAAGCTGAATGACGACGATGGGATCGCCGCGATTACAGCCAAAGAGGGGAAGGCCAAGGAGGAGCAGCAATAGGAAGGCGAGTCGTTTCATGAATCCAGCTTGAGGCGTTGTTCGGATGGAAGGTGGCGGAGTCACTCCAAACTGCGTCAGTCTATTATGCACTACTCAATCAATGATCCCTCCAAGCTTGCTCGTTCTCTCTTCAGGGATGGTGGCTGACTGATCTTCCACTGCGCGCAGCTTTCTCACCCGCCCACCCACTGGCACGCCGAGACGTGCCATGAGCCCTGGCGAGGGCCTTCCAATTCTTATTCATCTCTCGTTAAAGGAGTGGCCAAGGCCGCCCTTTACTGCGCGCATCGAACGAGCACATTCTTATCGTGCGCGTTCTGCGAGCAAGAAGGGCGCCTGGCCGCTCCCTTCCCCTCCTTCGGTGGCCGCGCGTTGCGCGAGCACAGAAGATCATCAGGCTCCATCCCCGCCCCTGTTTCAGCATCCGAGGTTAGCGGTAGTTGGTGAATTGGAGATCAATCTCAAAATCTTTGCTCCTAAGAAACGCCATGGCTGCTTGAAGGTCATCCTTGCTCTTGCTCAGCACGCGCACTTGCTCACCTTGAATCTGCGCTTGCACTTTCAATTTCGACTCCTTAATAGCCTTCGTCACCTCTTTCGCCTTTTCCGCCGCGATGCCGCTTTGAATCTTCGCCACCTGTCGCACCGTCCCACTCAGCGCCGGCTCCACAGTCCCATAATCGAACGCCTTCAACGAGACCCCGCGCTTCACACACTTGGTCTTAATAATATCGTTCACCGCATTGAGCTTATACTCATCGTCTGAGACCACAACCAACTCCTTTTCCTTCTCCTTCAACGTAATCTCCGTCTTCGAGTCCTTGAAGTCGAAGCGCTGCTTGACCTCTTTCGTCGCCTGATCGACGACATTCTTCATCTCCTGCATGTCCACTTCCGACACCACATCGAACGAAAATTGCTCAGCCACGATCCCCTCCCCTTCTCACGTTATCCATTTTCTTTTCTACGCCTCTCCAAAGGGAGTGGCCGAGGTTGCCCTTTACTGCGCGCATCGGACGAGCCCAGTTTCATCGTGCACGTTCTGCGAGCAAGAGGGGCACCTGGCCACTCTCGCCCCCCTTAACAGCAGCCTCCGCCGGGCAGCTGCAATCGCCGCTCCTCATCATCATGATGAATGGTCGTCTGCATTCTTCCCGGAGAACTTCCTCCAGCCATCACCACCACTTCACTGCTGGTAAATGGGCGCTTCAAGACCACATAGCCATACCACTGCCTGATACTATCGCCCAAGACGATCACCGCGAGCAAGGCCACCACCGCCACCAGTCCCGCATCCAGGTACAACGCAAAGGCCTGCCCGCTATCGGCAAGGGACGAAGCCTTGGCCACAAACATGCCGAACATCTCATAAGACCCGATCAACGTGATGGTGCCGACAAACAACATCGGCAACGCGGTAATCCACAGATATTGCGCCTTCCGCATCTTGATGAGCACCGTCGCTCCAATGCAGAGTGCCAACGTGCCGAGCAACTGATTCGCCGCGCCGAACATCGGCCAGAGCGTCGAAATGCTACCGGCGCCGATGAGATAGCCCCAGGCTCCCACGATCAGCCCGCTGCTCACCACCACACCAGGCCACCAATTCATCCGCCGCAACGGAGGGTAAAAGCGTCCGCCCATTTCCTGGATGAGATAGCGCCCCACGCGCGTGCCTGTATCGATCGTCGTTAAAATAAACAACGCCTCAAACACCAACGCAAACTGATACCAATAGGCCATCAACCCAGCCATACCGGGAAGCGCAGAAAAAATGGACGCCATGCCGACCGCGAGCGACACGGCCCCACCAGGCCGACCCGCCACATCCACTTCCACAAGGTGCGAGAGTTCCTGAATCCGCGAGACAGGAAAACCCATCGCAGCCAGTGCATCAGGCGAGAGCATCGTATTGATTGCCAGATAGTCTCCAGGGATCAACACCGAGGCGGCAATCAAGGCCATCACCCCGACAAAACTTTCCAGCAACATCGCCCCATAGCCAACCGTAGCCTGGGACTCCTGCTCAATCATCTTCGGCGTCGTCCCTGAAGAGACCAGCGAATGAAAGCCCGAGATGGCTCCGCAGGCAATCGTGATAAAGAGAAAAGGGAACAGTGAGCCGGGAATAATCGGCCCGCCTCCGCTTGCGAATATGGTGACACGCGGCATTTCAATCGTCGGCGCCATGAGGACCACGCCTACCCCCAGCAACGCCACCACGCCGAGCTTCATAAAGGTGGATAGATACCCACGCGGCACCAGCAACATCCAGCCGGGCAAAACAGACGCTAGAAACCCGTAGCCGGCCAACCCCCACACCAACGTCGTTCGCTCCAACTCGAACCAGCCTGCAATCGAAGACTGAGCGACCACCCGCCCGAAGATCACCGCCGCAACCAACAGCACCACACCGATCAAAGAGACCTCCGCCACTTGACCGGGCCGGAACTTTTGAAGATAGAAGCCCATGATGAAGCCAATCGGAATCGTCATCGCAATCGTGAACGTGCCCCAGGCATTGCGATAGAGTGCGTTCACGACGGCAAAACCCAGCCCTGCCAACGCCACAATCACGATGAACAGCACCGCCACCGCCGTCGCCGTGCCGGTGACAAGCCCCAGTTCATCGCGCGCGATTTCAGGAAGTGAGCGGCCATTGCGCCGCATCGACGCAACCAGGATGATGAAGTCCTGCACTGCTCCCGCCAACACCGCGCCGATGACCAGCCAGAGAAAGCCGGGCAAGAATCCGAACTGCGCCGCCAGCACCGGCCCAAGCAGCGGCCCCGCTCCGGCAATCGCCGCGAAGTGGTGGCCGAACAGCACGTATTTATTGGTGGGATGAAAATTGACGCCGTCATTCAACCGCACCGCCGGCGTCACACGCTGATCGTTCAGCTCCATCACACGCCGAGAAATCCAGCGGCCATAGAAGCGAAACGCCAGCACATAGATGCAAGCCGCCGCCACGACTAGCCAAAGGCCGTTTACTTTTTCATTGGGATTGACAAGGCCCGTGACAAAGGAGAGGCCGACAGCGCCGAGGATCGCGACCAGGCCCCACAGCAAGACGAGAAAGTATTTCACGCGCGGCATACTAACAACCCCCTGATCGCTTGTAAATCAAAGGGCTTCCCGCTATTCTTGGAAACACATTGCCTGGGAATTGGCCTTCGACCGAAGCGTCAAATTCCAGCAGCCCCGCAAAGAGAGGTCACGATGCCTTCCGCCAAGGAACAGATCGCGAAGATTCTGCAAGACCAACCGGACGACAGTTCGTACGATGAAATCCTTCGGGAGCTGGCATTTGCACGGATGGTTGAGAGAGGACTTGCGGACTCCGATGCAGGGAGGACGATCAGCCACGAAGAGATGGGGCGCCGCATCAAGACATGGCGGAGCTGACCTGGACAGCCGAAGCCGAACGATGGCTCCGCGACATCCACGATTTCATCGCGCAAGATAATCCCGCCGCTGCAACCCGCACGATTGAAACGCTCTACCAGAAGGCAGAGATTCTCCGAGAATTTCCCGAATCAGGCTACCGGTACTTGCAACGACCCGACCCGCACATCCGCATCCTTCTCCACGGTCACTACCGAATCGCCTACGTGCTGAAGAGCTCTGGTGCGATCGACATCCTTGGTGTCTTCCACGGTGCCCTGAGCATCGATCGGTACTTGCTGTAAGAAGACGGAGGCAACCTGGTCAATCTCTTGTGCTCGCGCAACGCGCGGCCTCAGAATGATAGGGAGGGAGCCGCAGGACCATCCTTCTTGCTCGCAGAACGCGCACGATCAGAATGTGCTCGTCCGATGCGCGCAGTAAAGGACAGTCCGGCGACTCCCTTGGGAGAGGAT
>JACMLT010000183.1 GCA_014379455.1 Nitrospiraceae bacterium | reverse complement strand
GTGGTTTCTCGGATCACGGTATCACCCGTCACCGGTTTGTCCGTTGCGCAGGCCGAAACGACGGATAGAGTGAGCAAGCCGATTCCCACGACTCCGCATAACGTTCCAACATATGTCTTCATCGCAATTTCCTCAATCCAACTTGGGTCATGTGTACGACACGAAGTATAACTTTCACCTCATGAAAAGTCACCGAGCATCGACCGTGGCAGAAGACTCCAAGGAACTGGAATGTTCAGGGATACGACAGGATAAGACCTCACCATGTCGCGTACTTCGCCACGCCAGATACGGAGGAGATATCCCCCGACAGCATGGCCTCCTCTTTCATCATCTGAGCCGGCTCAGTTGAGGGTGAACTCTCTCCCAGTTCCGTCTGCGCAAGCACAGACACCGGCCAAGCAAGCAGCAGCCGACTACGCCCCATACTGAACCTCTCCATCTATGGAGTGGCCGGAAGCGACTTATAGCATTCATATTATTCCCCTATTACGTCAATCGTCCGCACCTTCCTCCATGTGTGTATGCGCGCCCCTCACCTCGGCATACTGACGGATTGCTCGGCGCACACGAGGGAATAGGTCCTGCCTGCGGATTGGCGTGCGCACCTCAGTTCTGGGGGTGCAGCTCTACCGAGGCTCCAAACATACCAGGACTGAGTGGAAGACAAGAAAATGTGAGTATTGCACGAGGAAGAATCTGTCATTTTCTGCGGTACGAGAGAGAAGATAATGGGTCAGGAGAAGGGTGGAAGCAGACACGAATGCCGTCCAGCACAGGACTGTGAGCTGTGTGGGGGTAACAGAGGAATCAGACGACCGCACACACACGAAATCACTGCGGAGGGACAGCGTGAGAAACACCATGCACTACGTGCCGGCTTGCCCTTGTTGCTGCGCCAGCTGATATGGCTCCAATCCGATCTGCTTCACGATGTTCTGAAGGTGGGGCCATTCTGTCGGAGCAATCACCTCAAACTCAAGGCCGAATTGCTGCTCTCGGCTCCACCGGACAATCGCGGCCTGAATCTGAATTGGGGGTGCGCCCCCAATCGCCTCAACCCGGACCTCCAGAGTGGTTCCTGGCTTCACGTCGGTGAGACTTTCGATGCGACAACCCCTGATGGAGAGATCCAAGAGGCTCCCCTCTCCACCGACCATGGCAACGGAAGAAAAGGAACTCCTAAATAGAGCGCGATACCGGAGGTTTGACCGTTGTTCCATCGTCCGCCTCGCAATGTGATGTGGCAGGTACTAGCCCTTTATATTCCCGATCGGACGTAATTCCGCCACCTTTTTCGTAATTCCCGCGCGATCGACTGACTCCACCACTTCAGAAATATTTTTGTAGGCCACGCCGGCTTCTTCCGCGAGACCCGACATCGACACGGCCTTGACCAGAATGCCACGCTGTTTCATCTGCTGCTGCAATTGCGCGCCGTGAACCGTTCTCTTCGCTTGGGCGCGGGACATCGTGCGTCCAGCCCCGTGCATCGTCGATCCAAACGTATCGCGCACAGCCTGATCTGTTCCTGCCAATAAATATGAACCGGTCTCCATCGACCCACCGCAGATGACCGGCTGACCTGTCTGCCGAAACGGCTCCGGTAGCTCTGGACTCCCCGGCCCAAACGCCCGTGTCGCTCCCTTGCGATGCACGACCAGATCCCCTTCCGGATACCGTTCGACCTTGGCAATGTTATGCGCCACGTCATAGACCAACTCCATGCCCAGCGCCTCGGCGGATCGACCGAACACCGTCGCAAAGACCTCACGAATCTGATGTGTAATGATCTGACGATTGGCAAAGGCCGTATTCGCGGCACAATTCATGGCGGAAAAATACTCCTGCCCCTCGGGAGACCGAAACGGGGCACAGGCCAACTGCTGGTCCTTCACGGTAATGCCATAGCGTCGCATAGACTTTTCAAACACCTTGAGATAATCGCTCGCCACCTGATGACCGAACCCGCGTGACCCGCAATGCACCATTACCACGATCTGCTCATGACCGGTGATGCCGAACGTCGCCGCAGTGACCGGATCAAATATTCCATCGTTCGAAACCACCTGCACTTCGAGATAATGGTTGCCCGACCCTAAGGTTCCCAGCTGATTCATGCCTCGTGTAATCGCATGGTCGGTCACGATCGAGGGATCGGCCCCCTCGATGCAGCCGCCTTCTTCCATGCGGGCGAGATCCCGATGCCATCCATATCCCCGCTCCACACACCATTTGGCCCCATGGGTCATCACCCGGCTAAATTCCTTCCCCGAGAGCCGAACAAATCCACTCGCCCCGACGCCGGCCGGCACCTTCCGAAAGAGTTCGGTCATGAGCGGTTCTAGGTGGGGCTGCACGTCCGCGAGCGTCAAGTCCGTCCGAATCAGCCGCATGCCGCAGTTGATGTCATATCCCACACCGCCGGGAGAAATGATGCCCTCGTGCACATCGAATGCTGCGACCCCGCCGATCGGGAACCCATAGCCCCAGTGTCCATCCGGCATACAGAGCGCATACCGGCTGATGCCTGGCAGGCAAGCCACATTGGTGACTTGATCGAAGACCCCGGAGTCCATGGCCTGAAGAATCTCCCTTGTCGCATAAATCCTGGCGGGCACCAGCATGCCGGGCTTTTCAGAGACAGGGATTTCCCAAATCTCATCCGTAATCCGATTGACCGTCATGTCGGTGTTGAGCTTCATGGTAAAGAGGGTCTATCGTCATGAGTCAAGAGTCAAGGGTGTAAATGCATCATGTCGCTCCTCACATCATCAACTGACCAGTGACATCCCTCATCATCTGTTTCTTTGCAGGCTGCGGAAAACCTTGATTCATACATACAACACCGTTGGAATATCACAGAATAGCGCTGATGCTACAATGGCCTCAGGATGCTCAAAAAGGCCATCCCGCCCAACCCCGGTGCGCCAAGACGCGCCTTGCCCCAAGCAAGGCCGCAGCGAGCTATCAATTTTTAAGGGGTGGCTGGGATGATCCCAACTGCGCGCGTCCAACGAGGGCCTTCCGAGGCCGCGCGTTGCGCGAGCACGGGGATCGTCCCAGCTACCCCGCCTCTTTTTCAGCATCCTGTTAGACGTCGAGCACCACTCGTGCACTCCAGCGATCGCCCGTCTGCTTGAGTTCGTAGAGATGCTTCGTAACCCCCTTTACATCGGCGTGGAGCTCTTGTGTCTGCTGATCGACCGGCGCACCGATCAGACGCACGCGCAATAGCCAGACACCATGTTCATGTGTGAGAGTAAGCGGCGCCTCCCGATAGACTACCCCTGCTGCGTCCTTCCAATAGACCACCTCCGACAACCAATCGAACAACAGCGCCGACGGATCCACATCGCTTAATTCAATCCCGCGCTCCCATTCCTCAGCCACTGTGGAAGGGGTTGCCATGCTCTCAAGAAGCGCCTGCGTCGCACCTCGAAAGACCTCCTCGATCGACTCCCCCTCGACCTCGAAGGCAATATCGGCCAGGGCAATCTCTTCCAGAAAGCGAAAGGTCCAGGCCATAGCCGTTACGTCGGCGGAGTGGCACGTCGGACTCGCTGGATGAGCGCCCGGACCTGGCTCAGCCCGGGGAACGCATGTCCGAAGGGATTGGGGATTTTCCCTTTGCGCCACATCTTGATAGCCAAAGGCAGAATGCGCAACAGCCCACGCGGTACAAACCCGACCACTTTCAACGGCATGATCGCTTCGTTCAATCGCCCTTGCTGCTCGATCAGATCGGTAAAACCAAGGATATGGCGCGCACCGCCGGCTTTCGTCAACCCTTGTTCGAGCGAGGCCCGCCGCAACCGAATAATTGCCTCCATCGGCTTGACATCTTTCGGGCACACTTCCACGCAGAAGTTGCACCGCGTGCAGTCCCAGATCCCATGTTTGTCCTGGAGCATCGAGAGCCTGGCTCGCGTCGCCGAGGGAGATTCACGCATGTCGGAGATGAACCGATCAGCCTTCGCCAATGCGGCAGGACCGACAAACCCCTTCGAGACTTCATGCACCGTGCACGCCGCGACACACGCACCGCACATGATACAGGCATCGACATTGTGAAACTGCGGATCGGCGTGGCCTCGTGCTTGCGTCGGAGAAGGTCGAACCGCCGGCACCAGCCACGGATGGACGTCGTGGATCTTGCCCCAGAACGACGTCATATCCACAACCAGGTCCTTGATCACCGGCAAGTTGCGGAGCGGTGCAACCTCGATATGCCCATGTCGTTCGAGTTCTTTACGGAGGGAGGTGCGGCAGGCCAACTTCTCACTGCCGTTGATCGTCATCGCACAGGAGCCGCAAATCGCAGAGCGACAGGAATAGCGGAGAGCCACACTCCCATCGCACTCGTTCTTAATGCGAATCAATGCATCGAGCACCGTCATCCCGCGTCCGACATCAAGTCGGATCTCCTGAGGATGAGCGGTGGAATCGACTTCAGGATTGAATCGTTGAATCGTGAAAGTCAGACGCATAGTGGATATCGTCGCATCACAAATATACTCTCCCACTCGCGAAAGAACTTTGCAAGAGGCCACGATGAATCACGCCGGCTTGTGCACGACAGATATGGCTCCGTGCGCGGCCCCTGTCCCGTCCATCTGTCCGATAGAGAATTCTGGTTCGACTCACCACCTTGTTTCGCCTTCATCCAGCCGATTTCTCCGTCTTGACTTCAACAATTCTACGTTCGATTCACATTTTCCACTGCTGTCCGACCTCTGTTCGTCCTGGAATCACCCTCCCTGGCCGATTTCGTGCGCACCCCACCAGACACTCCCTTGTGACTTCAGCCTTGGCTCTTACCCCTCTCCTATCACCTCCAGCCTGGCCTCACCGCGAACACCCCTTCGTTATCCGTCCGCACGAATTGTGGCCGACCATATCGTTTCACGGCGTGCACCAGTTCCTGCATTAACGTCCATGAGGATTTGTCGGACAGCCGATGCAGCCGCAACGGGCTCGACTCGCATGATTCAGAATCCCCAGCGCCAGCTGCGGCTGTCCCTGCCGATTCTTCCTCACCAATAGGTCACACCCCCACACGCAATTGTTCGGCATGGGGCGCGAGATGCGATGCTTCAGTTTCCGCCGTGCTGTGAGGCTCAGATACTCGTGGTGTCGGCATGTGTCCGTCACATAGTGCTTACTGACCGTCATCTGTCTCTGGGATTTCCACCGCCGACTGAAGTAATGCACAATTGTCCGGCAGCCCGCCTCCGGCATGACGGCTTTGAGCCAAACTACTTCGTTCTTGACCCACTTTTTTGGCTGGACGAAGACGTGGCGGGGCGGTATAGGCCGCTGACGACCCCATCGGCTTGGCGTGCTGTGTATCGTTTGCCATCGACACACGATCTGCCATACCCATGACAAGAAGATGACACGCCATCGGCAGCGACGGTGTCTCACAGAATACCGCTGTGAAGAAAAAGAGAAGGGAGAACGAAACAGTGGTCGAGGTTAGCCGAGTTCGAAGATCTTGGGAGAGTTTGTCAGATTGCGGCACCCGTCTTTCGTGACGAGCACCATGTCTTCGATGCGCACGGCACCGAGACCTGGGTAGTAGAGACCTGGTTCGACGGTGACGACATGGCCTTCTTGGAGCAGTGACCCAGTACGGCTGATGCGTGGCATTTCATGGATGTCGAGTCCGACCCCATGGCCGGTCCCATGAAAGTAGCCCTGCATGCGCCCATTCACCAGACCCGTCTGGTAGCCGGCTTTCTCAAATCGTCTCAAGATCCCTTGATGAATCCGCTTTCCATCCGCCCCGTCCTTAATTTTGGTGATGGCCTCTTCCTGCGCGTCCAAGACCGTCTGATAGAGCCGCTTCAATCCTGGGCTCGGCGTTCCCCGAACCACCGTTCTGGACATATCTGCGAAATACCGGGTCGTAGCCGAACGGGGAAACACGTCGAAGATAATGCTACGGTGAGCCGGCAATGGCCCACTGCCTTCATTGTGGGGATCGCAGGCCTGCTCTCCCCCGGCGACGATGGTATGCTGGGCGACACAATCACACTCCATCAACGACACATTAATGAGCTTCTTCACTCGTTCCGACGTCAGTGGAATCCCATCGAACCACAGTTGATCCTTGTCGATCGACGCCTGGCACAGCATCTGGAAGGCGGCCGCGACTGCCTGTTCGGTAGCGCGCTGGGGGGCTTCGATTGCGCGCACTTCCTCGGCAGTCTTCACCACTCGTTCTTCATAAAATGGGTCACGTTTCGGATGCAGCTGATACCCCAGGGACTGAAACTTGAGGGCATGTCCAAAAGGAAAATTCGCAGGCACCAGGATCTGCGTGATGCCGGCTTCTCTCAAGAGAATATGGACCACCTCGACCGTGCCTGGCTCGGCGATGCCTTGCGTCTTGGCTCGGCCTTCCACCTCCGAATACGAGAGCACCCGATCGACGGACGACTGACTCTTCGCGCGATCAATTTCAAGATCGCTCATCACCAAAATACGTTCCCCCTTAATCTCCACATAGATAAAGGGGTCCGGCGCCATAAACTTCGTGGCGTAATAGAGATTAGAATCGGTCTCGCTGGCAGCGATAAAGACGGTGGCGCGTTGAGCGTTTTTAGTGAATGATGCCATAGTGAAGCTGGTCGGAATCTAACATGGGAGGGGGGGTCGGTCAAGGCACAGAGGGAACCAGCTCAGGCACAATGTCCTTGACGGCCTCTTTTTCCCCATCAGGCGTCATCAGATCGATCGGTAGCATGACGGTGTTCTTCAAAATGTCGAAGGCCAGTTGCGCCAGTCCCGTGACGCCGGTCGCAAACGACTTGATCGGCAGATACGTCACCTCCGGATCCTCGATGGACCCTTTGACCGAAAACATCGCAGTCGCAAGCCCTTTGCGGTCACCGGCAAAGAGCCGCCCAAAGAGTGGGATCGTTTTCAAGAATTGCGCATACGACCCGAACGGGCTGACGGCCCAGACCATATCGACTTGATCTGTCGGAAGATCATAGTTGCCGGCCGCGGTAATCTTGACGATCGGGCTATCGATGATCAGGTTCTCGGTCTCGAAGAGGCCGTGCTGCACGAGCACCGTCGCCGACACCTTGTTATACGGCAATCCCTCTCTCTCCAAATCTACCTTGCCTTGGAGTACGGCCGGGAGATTCAAAATACTGATAATTTTCCAGACCGCCCGCTCCTGCGATTTAAAGATGCGTCCGTTTTCAAGCAATATATTCAACTTGCCGTCCAACGTGGGATACACCCCGTGCGGGTTCTTCCCATGTCCGCGGATCGTTCCCGTCACTCGAGCTTCGCCGGTGATTCCGCGTCCTTTCTCCCCCGCCAGCTTCAACACGTCTTCCACCAACAAGCCCGTCGCCCGAACCGAAAATTCAGCTTCGGCTGGCTGCTTGAGCGGCAATTGCACCACGATACGGCCGGCGACCTCACCATTGGCCGATTGGCCTGACACACGATCCAGATCGAGCATGCCGTCTTGAATCGTGATCCGGGCGGCGAGACTCCCGAACTTGAGATGCTTGTACCGGCCACGCGCAATCGACGCGGTTGCCTGAACTCTGCTGGTGTCTGCGAGGAATTCCAGAAAATCTCGGATCGGCGACCGTTGGCCTTTCGGGATGAGAAGATCAAGATCCATCTGACTGGATTCAATCTTCGCGGTAATCATGGGCTTCGCCACCAGATTGCGGACCGTTGCTTCCAGCGCCACATCGCTATCGAACAACCGAAACGATAACCGCTTGATTTCCACATCGTTCTTCACGAATTGGACCCTTAGATATAAGTCCTGGATCGGCCCCTCGGCTCCCTTGGCGTTCATCAGCCCATTCGTTAATGCGAGCCACCCAGTGGTCTTCCAGGTCTTCCAATCGAGACCCTTGCCTTTCATGTCGAGCGACAACTCAATGTTCCCCGCCTCAAATCCTCCCTTGGCAATCCATTCCGGTACGCGGGACAACGACAGCACACCGGTTGAAAGCGCGGCATCAATGGAGAATCGTTCACCGAGTTGGATCTTGCCTTTCACGGGCAATCGGATCGGCGGCACGATCAGCTCAATCTTGTTGAGCACGACCCCGGATCCCTGAGGAATCATCCCTTCAAATTCCACCGTCGCCTGGGCCCCGACGGGTTTTTCGATCAGACCGGGAAGCGTCACTTTCGATTCGGTCAATACCACTTCACCTCGCAGATGGGGCGAGAGGGTCGGCCCGGTTAAGACCACGGCACCGTTGACCAGACCCTCGAATGTCCCTGCAGGAATGACGTGCGCAGGCAACAACTTGGCCATATGATCGGCATCGCCCTTGCTCCGAATCAGAAAATCCTGAAACGCGCTGCCACTCCCACCCGTGATTCCCCCACTTACTTGTAGATCCAGATCGCCCACACGTCCCGTCACTTCATCGAAGATGGTCCCACCGTCCGACAACACAAACCGGCCCTGCAGCGCCGTCAACCGCTCCGGCAATAACGGATTAGTCAGACTGACATGCTTCACGGTAATCTCCCCTCCGGCAAAGGTGACACCGCCCGGCTGATTCAGTAGACCGACCATGCGAAACGTGGGAGCGGCATCACCTTCGATGTCATGCGAATCGGCCAATGCACGCGACAGCTGTCCCGACTTGACGGTCTTCGCAAGAAACTGCACCAGGTCCGCGGCGGTCATGGTCCCGACAACGTCCATTTCGAGCCAAGGCCCTGTTCCCAGAAACGACACTAGCGCCTTGCTCTCACTCATGTGAATCGTGCCATAGAGTCCGCTCAGATTCGAGATCTTGAGGCGACCGGCTTCGACCGACACGACCGCCGACAAGTCCTTGGCAGGGACACGACTCTGTCCAATCAGGGCCTGCCCTTGTTTCACGCGAAACTCCCCCGTCAACGACAACTGCGTGCCCTCTACAGACGATCCGGTGACGGTCGCAGAAACCATCTCCACGATCCCGTCGATCTCTCGATCTTTCATCACCACCGGCAGCTGCGGATGTATCCACTCAGCCGGCACGGTCTTGAGCAATTGGCTCATCAGGACAGGAGGTGCCGCAATGGTCACCGCAAATGTGGGCTGAGTCGTCAGCAGACCTGAGAGACTCGCTTGGCCGGTAAGATGCAGCTGTTCAAGATTCGCGGACAGGTCGGATAATACGACATCATAGCCCGCGACGCCGGGCACGGCCCGGATATGGCTGTGCCCACTCACGACACCTCGCAGCTGCTCTGGAACCGGTCGGGGCCCGAAGAAACCTGCCGCTTCTCGAAGATCAAGATTGGACGCTTCGAGTGTGCCATCGAATTGGGGGATGATCGGCGAACCGGGGGAATCGTCTATCGCCAACGTCGGCCGTTGAACGGTACTGATTAACCCTGTGAGGGCAATAGACGAGCGGCCCTTATCACCGGTATGACCTGCAGAGACATGGAGGTCTGCCTCTCCTCGCTCTGCTCTGACGATTAGCGACGCTTCTACCGATTCGAACGTCATCGATCGCCTCCCCTCTGGGCGTAGGTCGTCGATAATGGCCACCTTCCCATTCACCAGCGTCGCTTCACGGATGTGGAAAATCCGGCTGATTGTCTGGACGGTATCAGGATCGGTGCCCTTGCCCTGGGCCACTTGATCGAACAGATTCCAGTGCCCGGCACGATCGCGGCGAAGCGTGAGAGTTGGCTCTTCAATCAGCAGTCGCTTCCCCACCACCTGTTTGCGCAACAGGGGGAGAAACCGCAAGACCAAATCGAGCTTCTTGGCCGATAACAGGACGTCATCGGAATTCCGATCGTGAATCGCAACCTGTGTCAGTTCTAATCGGATGCGAGGGAACAGAACCAGCTTGATGCGGTGAACATCAATTTTTCGCCCAATGCTCTGTTCCAACTGCTGGAGGAAAAAATCCTTGACGTAATCATCGCCCGTCAGGTAGGTGGAGAATATAAGAAATGCGCCGCCGCCGATCAGCAGAATCACAATCAGCGCCACAGCGACACGCGTACGAACCACTCCTGCTCCCTGAATCGATCATCCTCGGTGGGTAAACCCACATCATACCAACATTTACACGATCATCTTACCGAATCCCTTGTTTGAAATCTACGAAACCTGTGTCTTGAAAAGCAATTATTCATTTCTCGCAATCGACATGCAGCAGGGGCACGACGCGATGGGCCGCTTTTACGGTTGAGCGAAAGTTCGGCCCATGGATCGCGATCTGAGCCTCAATCGTTTGTGTATTAGTGAACTGCGTTAGTGCCCTGCGAAAGACGCGAGCGGGCCAATGCCGGTCTTGGTCAGATCGATCACGAGTTCGTCGGTGGTGTTCGCCAACACCGTATCCCAGAGGCTGTGCCGTTGTGTGAGAATCGCCTCACCCGGCTCGAACAAGAGGTCAAATCCTTTGGACGCCGTCGGGCGCATAGGATAACGCCGATCGTAGATCATCCCATAGGTTGGAATGCCATAGAGAATCTGCCAATTGCCCAAGATGAAATGCAGCTCTGTGCCATGAACATAGAGTCCACCTGTGGTAATGATACGCTTGACAGATGTCTGCGGTTGACTGAGATAAAACGTCACACGTTCATCCGGTTTGGCTGCGGCAAAGGCCTCTGCGATTTGCCGAGACAAGAGCCTGAGTTCCTCGGGGCGAAACGCCGGCACCAACGGCGCCTCTCCTTGCAGCCATTTTTGCAGCCAGATCCGATGTTCTTTGACTGAGATGCCGCCGAGGATTCGGGAAACATCCTCGGCGCGCATCGCCTTCGGATGCGCATGCGCGCTAGGAAGCCATTCCGGCAAGACCGTTTCGTCGCGCTCAAGCCGCACATAATTGACCGGATCTTCATACACCGAACGATAGGGCATCAGAGGAATGGCGCAGCCGACAAGCAGCGCACACAAGAATGCGCCTCGTAAAACGTGAAACGTGAAACGTGAAACGATCATCTAGAAAATCCTTTTGTTACCTTTCACGTCTCACCTTTTACCTCTCACGTTAGTCGGTGATCGTGACCGTCATCTCGACTCGTTCAAGTGGATTGTCTCGGCCATCCCGCTTCATAGTGACCACCTTGTCTGCCACGTCCAACCCGGTCACCACTTCACCGAATGCCGTATACTGCCAATCGAGGAAGTTCGCGTCTGCGACGCAGATGAAAAATTGCGAGCCGGCGCTGTCCGGGTCGTTCGAGCGAGCCATGGAAAGCACTCCACGCTTGTGCGGCTTACTGTTAAACTCCGCCTTCACTCGATGTCCAGGTCCGCCCATCCCGTGCGACGCACGGTCAGAGTCCTTGCTGTTGGGATCGCCGCCCTGGACCATGAAACCGGGAATGACCCGGTGAAACGTCGTGCCGTTATAGAAACCTTCCTGGGCTAACGTTGTAAAGTTCTTCACGTGTCCCGGCGCCACATCATAATAAAACCGCAAGACAATCTCGCCCAACTGCGTCCCCTTGCTGCTCACGGAAATGGTGGCTCGTGTGTGTTCTGTCGGCTCTGACATCGTCCTGACCCTTTCTTGGTTAGCGAAAATGGAAGGGCGCCGGAGCCTCCCCTCCCTCAAGACCCTGGTTGATTGGATTCCACGTTCGTCCATCGTCGTCGCTTCGGAACGCCCCGTCGCTCGTACCGACAAAGAATACACCCGCGCCAGACTCGATGAGTACCTGGATGGCCATACTCGTCAAGCCCTTATTGAGCGGTACCCACTGGCGGCCCTTGTCGTTCGTTCTGAAAATGCCGTGCCCTGTCGCCACGAAAAGCCCCCGGTTATTGAACACAATCCCGCGAATCGAATCGTTCGGAAGTGCCCGGCTGATGGGCCGCCAGGTGACGCCCCCATCGGTACTCCAAAAAACACCTCCGTCAAATGTGCCGGCATAGATGCCACCATCTGAATCAATCGTCAAGACGCGAATAAAGTTCTCCGTCATCCCTTCGTGATCTTTGAGTCCTTGCCGCTCACGCACCCAACCGGTCGATTGAGCCTTAAATCGTAAGACCCCTTTCCCCGAGGTGCCGGCAAACAACGTTCCGTCTGCCGAGAGGGCCAAGGCATGAACCAGGATATCGTCCAGACCGGTGGTGACGACCGACCAGCGATCAGCTGCGAGCCGATACACCCCGTCACTCGTGCCTGCATACACCCCATGATTGACGGCAAGAAGCGCTTTAATTTCTAAATGCTTGAGTCCGCTATTGATCGCCTGCCAGCTCTTCCCTTGATCACGCGAACGAAACACTCCGCCACGGAACGTTCCAGCATAGATGGCGCCATCTTTCCCTGTCGTCAGCGTCAGAATAAAAGGATCAGTCACACCCTGACCCGATTTCGTCCAGTTGACGCCACGATCCTCACTGCGAAAGAGACCGAGACCAAACGATCCGGCATAGATCAGGTCGCTCCCAACAGAGGTGAGCGCCTGAATGCTCGTGGCCTGCTGGCCGAAGGAACCATATTGAGGCGGGCCGTCCCCATGACCAGGGGTTTGCGGTAGAGCTGGTGGAGCCGGCGAGGGTTCCTGCGTGGCAGCCCACACGATCCCACCCGCACTCCATATAATAATACTCAGTGCAAGCGCTGTAGATATAGTCAGAGTCCGAATCTTCATCTATCCCCTGCCCCGTGACCGACTGTGAAAACCATTTCGGCACAGTGAACTTCAGTGGCCACACGTTTAGAACAAGAATAGTCTCCCGCAGAATGCTCAAAAAGGTCGTCCAGCAAGGCCGCAACGAGCGAAGAGGCGAGGCGTACGCTTCGGTACGTTGAGCCTCTGAGCGATGCGAGAACGATGCTGGCGGACTTTTTCAGCATTCTGCTATCGGACACGGTGCCCGGCCGGCCCTATCGGCACATCCGGATCGAGCGGCAAGCTGACTTCTGTCGAACCTCCTCGTCCAAAGATGCGTGCGCCAAGAATGCCGATCTCATACAACACCACCAAAGGCACGGCCATCAAGAGCATGGTAAAGAGGGTGGCATCCGGCGTGACGATGGCCGACAGGATCAATGCGGCCAGAATCGCGTGCTTCCGATACTTTGCTAATAGCTGAGCCGAAACCACCCCAACCCGTGCCAAGATGGTGAGAGCCAGCGGCAGTTCAAACGCGCAGCCGAATATCAGAAGAAATTTGACGTTGAAGTCGATATACGTACCGACACTCAGCTCCGGAGTGACATCGTGATCCATGCCGAAGCTGACGAAGAAATTGATGACCAGCGGGAGAATGACGAAATTGCAAAACACCAATCCGCAGGCGAAAAGTGCTCCTGCCAGCGCAAACAGCGGAATGCCCCAGCGTTGTTCCTTAGGAAGCAGCGCAGGCTCAACACACTTCCAACACTGATAGAAAATAACCGGTAGACTGGCCAGGATCGCTGCAAGTAACGACACTTTGATCGAGGCAAACAACGCTTCTGTCGGTCCGTAAAACACCAGCTGGTTGGGAAACGGACGATTCAACCACGCCACCATCTCGCCGGAAAATGTAAAACACACCATCAGGGCCACCAGAATCGTGGCTCCGATGATGATCAGACGCCTCTTGATGGTCTGAATATGTGCGGCCAGAGGATTGAGAACCTGTATCATGACTCCAATTCTGGATGCAGATTGATGCCGGCCCCACACCGATAGCCTTCACTGTGGAGCGGCCTGCAGCTCGTGGTTTCGCCAGACACGAATCAGCTCGGCCATCTTGTCTTTCTTCGCCAACTTTTCTTTGTGCAAATGCTTCAGGGATAGTTCTTCAGCCGGGGTCAGCACGTGGCGTTTCTGCAATTGAACCAATTCCAGGTCCAGACGGTGATGCGCGTCTTCCAGTACACGGAATTCGTGGTTGGATTGGCGCAGTTGTTCCGCAACCATACTGTCTGTCAGCATGTCGCACCTCCTGGTAATGAGATTACTGCCGTGACGTGATTGGTCCTCCCTCGCGATGAACGTCTTGTGTCAAGAGACCAGACTCCGTCGCGATCGGGTCCAGCTCCATCAGCAATGCATCTTCTATGGGGTTTGTATAATACGTTGGACGGATCGTCACGTCGCGAAATCCAAGATTTCGATAGAGGGCATGGGCAGCGTGGTTTGAAGCCCGCACTTCGAGCACCGCACACCTCGCTGCTTTGACCAGTCCCATCTCCAGAGCCTGCATCACCAAGGCCCTGGCGATCCCCTTGCGCCGCATCGACTCGATGACTGCCAGGTTCATCAGTCGTACTTCCTCGAAGACGACCCAGAAACAGAGATACCCGACAATCGAGACAGAAGCACCTTCACTCGACGGCGCCCCCTTGGCCAAGAAAAAATGGGCGAAGGGGTTACCGCTCAATTCCACTGCTAACATTTTGCGCGTCCAGGGGGTGGAGAAGCAAGCTTCTTCGATATGGACAATGTCCTGCAGATCCTCAACGGTCGCCGGCTCTATAATCCATTCGCCCATTGCCACTCCCCCGCTGGCAGGATGCTGAACACGTCGATCTCAAGAGTCGTGAAAGGTGAAAGATAGAACGTGAAACGTAGGATTACCGAAGACGCTTCATCAGAAGCCTTTGACCTTTCACGTTTCACCATTCACGTCTCACGCTTCACGAACGACGGCTTTTTTGAGCAATCTGACGCGCGGTTACTTTTCGTGCGACCCGTTCCTGACGCAGCACCACAGGCGAAACACCCCCCGACTCCTCGTACTTCAGTTCTGCTGCGGTGCGCTGCACATACAGCGGACTGATGCCGACTCCTGCGCACTCACCTCGTCGGAGCCGCTCAAGCCCTACCTGCCCGATCGAGACCGCAGAAGGTTTCACAGAAGACTCAGGCGCCTCGGTCACTGTGATGGATGAAGAAATCGACGCTCGGATGGCTGACTCTTCGACCGTCCAACCTTCGCCGAATAGGAGGACTGATTCGCTGAGACTGCTCCCTAGCGTATTTGGTGTGCCCACCTGTTCCGACAGCACTCGCTCCAAACGATCATCGCTGGTCCATCGAAACAGCGCCCAATAGAGTTCCCCACGCCGGCTGTTGAGAGTGGGGCAGAGGAGCGTCGAGGTTCCTCTGAGATTCCAGGCCATACCCTCCAATGTCGGCACGACCGCCAAGGGAAGCCGGCTAATCGTTCGAAACCCCAGCAGCGTGGCCAGTCCGACACGAAGTCCCGTGAAAGACCCGGGACCGATCGACACCACGAGGCCATCCAACTGCTTGATGGTCAGACCCGTCTCCCGAAACAATCGATCGATCGTCGGCAGCAACAACTTCGCATGCGATCCAGCCGCCTCCTGGTCGTGGCGGGCAAGCACACGCGAGTCATCAAGGATCGCCACACTCTGCCATGAGGTTGCCGTGTCGACTGCCAATATTTTCATTGGCGCGAGGCCTGCGCAAGGTCGGTGGCAGTCAGCGGTAGATTCGGAGTCATCTCGTGAAACGTGACCTGCACGCTCCCCTGTCCCCTTCCGTCTTCCAAGAGGATCTTAAACGGCCGCTGCAGTGGCCTATCGCCGTCGCTTGACGCGGCCTTCGCTTCGCCGATTGTACGGAAGTCCTCGTACTGAATCGTCGCTTCCATCGCACCGGACTCTGTGAGCCGGTCTTCCCGAACGACATGTAATGCCTGCCGCTCGAACCACAACTGCCGGTGCACGCGGGGCGTCCCGTCGGGAGACGGGCCAAAGACATCCAGTCGGTAGCGGTCTCCCTCTTCCACGAGGGCAACCGTCTCATCTTGTGTAATCATGCCGGTGCCCAACACACCACCCATCGCCCACACACTCAATTGAAACGGCCGAGCGAGTTTTCCCATCTCGCTCATATCGGACGGATTGCCGGACAGAACACGGCCCATCGTCGGTAGTCGCAGCCTAAACTGATCACCGGCTTGCACAAACTCGAAGAGTTCACCACCCACCGCGGTGAACCCGCGCAGCCGCATGGCGTTCGGGCGACGATAGTACAAGGAGCCCTCCACCCGTGACGCAATAGGAATGATCCCACCTCGCACCTTTGCACTGAAAAGACCTTTCATCGTCTGAATCGCCGCCTCCCGCTCACTCAGCAACGCCGTCAGCTCCTTCACCGTCGCCTGCTTGAGCTGAACCTCCTCGCGCGGGGCAAACAGCGTACAACCGGATAACGTAACTAATGCTAAAGCAAAAAGGCTGAAGGCCAAAAGGCTGACGCCTTCACTTTTCCCCTTTAACTTTTTACTCCTAGCTTTCCCTCTTCTCCCCTCGTCCACCACCGGCGAAGCGACAGGTGGATGAGCCTCCCCTCCGCACGTCTCGGACAAAACAATACAACTCTGCAGGATGCTCAAAAAGTTTGTCCAGCAAGGCCGCAGCGAGTGAAGGGCCGAGGCGTACCCTATGGGGTACGTTGAGGGTCTGAACGATGCGAGAACGCTGCTGGCGGGCTTTTTCAGCATCCTGCTACGCCAATACCACATCCAACGCCTCCCCCACTTCCTTAATGCCGATCAACTCAATCCCATCGATGGGATCGAGCTTGGCCAAGTTCCGTTCCGGTAACAGACAGCGTGTGAATCCCATCTTTGCTGCTTCCCGAATCCTCATCTCCGCCTGACTGATTGCGCGCACTTCACCGCCGAGCCCCACTTCACCCAACACCAACAATCCCGGCTCGATCGGCACTTCACGCAAACTCGACGTGACCGCCGCCACAATGCCCAAATCGATCGCCGGTTCATCGATGTGCATCCCCCCGACAACGTTCACATACACGTCTTGCCCAGACAGATGCATGCCCAGCCGTTTTTCCATGACCGCCAGCAACAGTGAAACTCGATTCTGCTCTACGCCGTTCGCCATCCGTTTCGGCATCGCATAACTCGTGGATGACACCAATGCTTGGAGTTCGACCAGAATCGGTCGCGATCCTTCGAGACTGGAAACCACCACCGATCCCGTCGTGCGCTGAGACCGTTCCGCCAAAAACAACTCGGAGGGATTGCTCACTTCCTCCAGCCCGGAATCCTTCATTTCGAACACACCGATCTCGTTGGTCGAGCCAAAACGATTCTTTACCGCGCGGAGAATACGAAAACTGTGGCCCTTGTCTCCTTCAAAATAGAGCACCGTGTCGACGATATGTTCCAACAATCGAGGACCAGCGATCGCGCCTTCTTTGGTGACATGGCCAATGATGAAAACCGGTACGCTGCTGCGCTTCGCGTACCACATCAATTGGCCTGCCACTTCCTGCACCTGGCTGATACTTCCGGGCGCGGAGGTAATCTGTTCCGTATAGACCGTTTGAATCGAATCGACGACCATCGCAGCCGGTTGAATCTCCTGAGCCGCCTTGAGGATTTGTTCGAGAGAGGTTTCTGCCAGGATTAAGAGATTCGGGTGCTCGATACCAAGCCGTTGCCCCCGCATCTTGATCTGCCTCGGGGATTCCTCCCCAGAGACATACAACACCGGTTCTTTCTTTGAAGACAGGCGTGGGAGCGCCTGGAGCAACAGGGTGGTCTTCCCAATCCCAGGATCACCACCGATTAGGACCACTGAGCCAGGAATGACTCCCCCACCCAACACCCGGTCGAATTCGCCAATCTGCGTCAGCCGCCTATCCTCACCGACCACTTCGATCTCAGCAATCGGCGTGGCCTTGGCCTGCGCCATCTTCATCGCAGCGGGCCGCCCCTTGCCGGTCGGCGCCTGCCGTTCCTCTTTCATCGTGTTCCAGCCACTGCAATCCGGGCAGCGGCCCAACCATCGTGGCGACTGGTGGCCGCAAGCTTGGCAGGAAAAACTCGTTTTCGCCCGCATTCAAAAATGCCTCAATAAGAAGGAAATCTGAAAGCTATATTAATGGATTAGGAAGAGAGAATGGAAGACGATACCAGCCCTTTACAAACGGTTCCTCCAATATCCAGGCCGACGCTTCTGATGCGCGACCGCAAGTACACGAATCCGGTCCGACTCAATGACATGCAGGAGGCTGTAGGGGAAGCGCCTGATGAGCTTGTCCTAGTCTCGTCGCCGACAAGTTGGAATGCCTCAGGATTGGCCAGTACCTTCTCAACCGCCTCTTCTAGGGCGACAAGAAACAACAAGCCAAGCCCAGGCACTCTTTCTTCATAGTATTTTGCTGCTTCGTTAACCTCGGCACTGGCCTCCTCATGAAAGGTCCTTGCCCTCAAGAAATGGCTTGCCGAGCCCGGTGGAACATCTCCTCAGCGGGGATCTCTTTGGCTCGTCCCTCACGCAAGTCTTTGAGCCTTCTATAAACGCATGAACTACCGTCCTCGATTGGCAGAATCGAAAAAGGCGGTTGCAACAGTCCAACATCCTTGCCGCCTAATGCAGAAACCATTTCGCCAAACACGTAATCTCTTCTCAGATCGTTATCTTTAAGAATGCTGTAAGTGTTCCAACTGACGAAGTCAGAATTGGCAAGGCTGATGGCCGTTGGAGCGAGAACATCTTCGAATGCCTTTTGATATTTCTTGCCAGACTCAACAAAATTTTCGCTGTGATCCAAATTGTATGCTAGTTGAAGCAGGTTGTGGTCGCTAGCCCAACCGAATCCAAATCCTCGTGGGAGGATGGCAACAGTCCCTCTCGGAGGGAAATTAGGGCTTTGGAGAAAAGAACTAAAAGATGAAAGCGCGGTGGCCGTTCCCTTGTTTTCGGCGAAATAGAAGTTGTCCGAGCCGCCCGTACCGGCTTTACAGAAGTTATCCGCGTCGTCGTGGTTCACTATCACATTCAGCGCTGCGTCGTTCCAGGCGATGATGGTATAGTAGTAGGTCCAGCCATAGGACTCATGGGCATCATTATCTCTGAGCAATCCCACCGCATTCCACGTCAGCTTTCTGCCCCCAGGCCTGATGTCCACAAGTCTGATTTTACCAACTAAGGTTCCAAGCCCCACGACATTCTGGTCGTCAGCCCCGAGGTAACTCGATTTCCAACCGTTAAGAAAAACCGTTGCCTTGTTAGCATAATCCGGAATTTCCAGGCTTTGCTCAACCTTGATAAATTGAGGAATATGTTCATCGGGGATGAAATCATGTTTTGCAGTGCCGGACCCATGTATCACTTTGATCGTCCCTGGATTTTCATATACGGTGAAAAGAAGAACTTAAGACACCTCAGTAAGCCGAAGGTCTTCGGATTGTGAACAAATGTATGCTATCTGAGGAGGTATATGGCCTGGAAACGAGCATGAGACTGAAAAAGTCATCAGCAGGACTGCCAGAGAAGTCAAAAAGCCCGACCGAGCAATATATTTTTTGCACCCATCACATTTCCCTCCATCGAAATGATTTCAGGAACCCGACTTGGGACCTCCTCACGTTTGAGGAGTCGGGTGTAATCGAGTCGTGATATTGACACTTGCCGAAGGTTTGTTACCCCCTTTGCATTTACTTGTTTACTGCCTGTCCAGCGGTTGATCACGGTATCTTAAGCGGATCAGCATACACCACACCGTGAATGGATTCAAAACCCGCATCGTCAATCCTTTTGCCAGGCTCACATTGGCTGCCCTGAGTCCGGCAGGAGTCGCCCACTGCTAGGCTCCCTCTCATGCGATTCCTCATTCGTCAACAGCAAGCTCGATGCTCCACGCGAACAGGAGCGTCGAATCATCGATGTCATCATCGATCTCCTGCAATTTCAGCGTGGTACGTATTGCTGAGTAAGAATACACCTGTTACGCACATCTCCCGATCACAGACGGCTGTATCGAAAGAGATTCATGAGGTGAATCAAATCCGATTCACGAGAACGCTCAGAAGGTTTGTGGTTTGGCAATAAAGAGGCGAACTGAAACGACGGCCGTACATTCGCAAAGGCGCGCGACACCGCTTGCAAACTAGGGAACTTCCTAATTCCGATCAAATACAGTGCTTGTGTTTTAAAATTTAGGCGGGATGTTGCGGAGGGCAAGAGGCCTTGGGGAATCGGATGCGATGGTGACATGTGTGCCCGTCAATCTGCGCACCAGAAACGAAACGATTATTTCAATTCTTTCCTTTCTCTCTACCCGCGCGCGGACAGGCACAGTCAAGTGATCGCAGCAGAAGCGCTCATGAGTTACGAACTAGGAATTCTCCCGCCATGTGTGGGGTGATTCCTAGTGACCGCCTGCTGGGCACTATAGACTGGCGCTCTTGCTGGCACAGACTAGAGTTAGTTGACGCTCACGCTCTGCGACGGCAAGACGCTTGGCCTGACGCTCTCCATAGTGAGAAACCATAAACCTGCGCTTACGACTGTCGCCTTGCTCATTGACCCAAGAGGTCAGCCAAAATACACGGGTGGAGCCAGTATGTGGATTGATACGTTCCTCATATCTGCCCACGCCCGGAATGCCCGACGTATTGTTCCGACGCAGTCGGGTGCGGACCCAGATGGCATGGGCGTAATGCGAGTATTGACGTAGACGTTCGTCTCGATAGGCCACAGCGATCTTCAAAGCTTTGCGTTTCCCGCCATAGATTGAATCGGAGAATGTCTTCGCAACGATATCATTGTGTCGTTGCAACGTCACTCGCCACGCATGGGTGTGGCTTGCCTCGTGGTCTACGCGGATGATGTTGCGTGGAGGAGTCATTTGGGGGCCTCGAAATGTGAGCGACTCGATGGTTCCGTGGCCTTTTTGGGTTCCCGTGTATAGCGCTCGTGCAACTCGGCCGGTTGAGCCGCGCGCTTCCTCATTCGAATGTTCAGCAATTCGACAATGACCGAGAACGCCATCGCGAAGTATACATACCCTTTTGGGATATGGTGATCAAATCCGTCGGCGATCAACACAACGCCGATGACCAACAAGAACGCGAGGGCCAACATCTTAATTGTCGGATGGTCTGAAACGATACGGCCGATCCCACCGGCAAAGACCATCATCAGCAACACCGACAGGACGACGGCTGCGATCATGACCCCCACGTGGTCGACCATACCCACGGCGGTGATGATTGAGTCAAAAGAAAAGACCATGTCAATGATCGTGATCTGAAGAATCACGGCTGAGAACGTAGCGGGGACTGCCGTCGACGCTTCGCCCTTTTCGCCCTCCAGTAACTGATGAATCTCCTTGGTGCTCTTCCAGAGCAGAAAGAGACCGCCGCCGACCAAGATGAGGTCACGACCGGATATTTCCTGCCCGAATAGAGCGAAGAGAGGCTCGGTAAGCCCAACAATCCAGGAAAGAAGGAACAGAAGCCCTATGCGCATGAACATAGCAAAGAACAGGCCAATCCTTCGCGCGAAGTCGCGGCGCTCCTTCGGGAGTTTGTCGACGAGGATCGAAATGAAGATGAGATTGTCGACTCCGAGCACAAGCTCAAGGGTGGTAAGTGTCAGTAACGCGATCCATATTTGCGGATCGGACAGTAGCTCAATCATGCGACCTCTCTAGCAGCTCACGAGGAAAATATGGGTGCCAAAGATCGGGCCATTGTGAAGCGGATCAGAAATAGCGGACACCAGGATTACGCCACCTTCTTCGTGAAGGCTCGTCGCGAACGCGTGGAGACCCGACGAACCTTCACGAAAAATGGGGGCTCGTAGAGGCTCCCACGCCATAACGAGAAGACATTCGCCGTACGACTTGATTCTCCTTCGCCGAATACCCCGCAGCCCAGATGACTGCGCCAGGAGGCACAGAGCGAGATCCGCCGCCTCGATAAGTCAAAATTCATACCGACCGCGTTTCCCTGCAAGCTGCCGCATTGGAGTCCGATTCAGACATAGGTCTAACGCTGGCGCTCAGCTGCTGCTGGAAGCAGCAGCGACGCAGGAGCGGAGGCTGTAAGCAGTCGGCTACGGGCGTTGTTAACACTTTTCGATTTGCCACTACACGACGGCTCTCATTTCACCCTGACCAGTTCGGGCATTGCTGAAGAATGGTGATGCTCGATCAGCCACTGATCGTTTAGGTATTCGTAAACAAAGGAATATCGAGCCGACACTTTTTGGGCCTTGCCCTTTGTATCGTGCAGCGTGAAGGTATAAAGACCCGTGTCAGAAGCGCTGTCGCAACCGATCTTGATGATGCGGAAGTCGATTTTTCCCTGCGGTTTCTTTTCGAGGAAATGGACGAAGTAATCGCGGATTTCCTCATGATTGGTACGCGGTTTGTTCGATACTGTCGGCAACAGCACTGCGGCCGGCGCATAGAGAGCCGCCATTTTATCGGGGTCTAAGGTTGCCAGCGAAGCGTTCCAACGGTCAAATAGGGCAGCAATTTCCTGTGCACTCGTCTTCGTACAGGCCCTGGTGTCCTTCGCTTGAACCGGCAATATAGTCGCTGCGGTAATGACGATAATGAAGAAAATAGAGAAAAGCTTCTTCATGTGCGCTCCTGGGTGACTAAGAACATGTGAATGATATTTCGTGAAGCAAAGTCCCAACAATAATTAGACTGATCCGCATAAGATGCGGAGTTTTGGTTTTCTGTCCGTATAACACGCCTTGAGATTTCTTGCCGAAGGTCTGTTACCCCCTTTGCATTCAATTGTTTACTGCCTGTCCAGCAGTTTATCACGGCATCTTATGCGGATCAGCATAACACCACCTCCGTGAATGGATTCAAAGCCCGTCTACCGGACTACGAACGCCCGCCAGGCCGTGGCGGTAGGGAACTCCTCCACTGCGCGTGTCGAACGAGCACTGTTTCATCGTGCGCGTTCCACGAGCAGTGGAGATCAGCTCTTCATTTTCGCTCATCCTTCTATCATCTAGCGGAAGGAGGTGGATGGCTGTGGTGCTCCTCACTGCGCCCATCGAGGGAGCACCGTTTCATCGTGCGCACTCTGGGAGCAGTGAGGAGCACCCAGCCGTCGCACCATCACAACTTCTTTCGCACATCCTTCCACTCCTTTGCCACCTTCGCCTTCCTCGGCGCCTCGCTTTTGGCCGGTTCCGGCACCATCACGGCGTCGAGGCGTCGCTGCAGAAACGCTTCAGCAAAGGCTTTCGTGCGCCCCACACCTATTTTGAGTGTCGTCCATCCGGCGGCATGCAGTTCGTCGAGTTTCGCCCCAAACGCCTCCGGATTGGACGACAGCACAACGATATGCCCGACCGGAAAATTCTGCTCCTTGAGCCATTGTCTGGCTTGCGCGTTCACCTGATCGTTGGTACCTACCGCCTTATTTTCCGTCATCACATAGACCACATTGTAATAGAACTGCGTGAGCCTGCCCAGTTCCACTGCGGCATCGGGCATCGGGCGTCTGCCTTCTGCCTCTCTACCAGGCAAGGTCACAGCTGCCCCCTGCGCGGCATCCTCCATGAGCGAAGCCATTTCCACCGCCATCATCGGACTGCGACGTTCCCACACGGCTAGATTCGCACCGGCTTCGGTCACGGTGACGCTCGGAGTGGTTCCGACGCGCACGGTGAATGGGATCACCCCCTTAGCCTTTGGGGTGTACGACAAGAATGCCCGCCCGTTGCCGTCAGTCTTTGAGATTGTGACGACCTTGCCGGCGACGAGCAGCTCAATGGGCTCCCCTCCCGGACTGGCCTCTGCGAGGAGGCCCTTCCTTGTGAGCGTCGCTTCAATGGTAGCTGGTTGGTTCGGAAAGGTGAGGTAATCGTGAACAGATAATGTCCAAGAAATCTTCTCCGCTGCGGAGAGGACCGTGGTCGCAGTCAAGAAGAGGAGAATGGCAAAAAGACCGGCTCTGCGGAAGAGCATACTCATAGACCGCACAGCCACATAAGAAAAAATGAAAACACCGAACAGGATGCTCAAAAAGTCCGTCCAGCAAGGCCGCGAACTACCACTTCATAAGGGGTGGCTGGGATGATCCCAACTGCGCGCAATATTCCACCCACCCAGCCCTCAGCGCGCCGCGACGCGCTTTATCCCGAGCGAGGGCCTCTCTTTCCTTCCCTCTCTTTAGGGGAGTGGCCAAGGCTGCCCTCAACTGCGCGCATCGAACGAGCACAGTTTCACCGTGCGCGTTCTGCGAGCAAGGAGGGCACCTGGCCACCCCCCTCTCTTTTTTCAGCATCCTGTAAAAGGTTAGGCCTTCAGCGCCGCTATCACTTCTTCCACATGACCACCCACCTTGACCTTGCGGAAGATTGCCTTCAACTTGCCGGCCTGGTCGATCACAAACGTACTACGCTCGATGCCCCAATACTTTCTGCCGTACATATTTTTCTCTTTATAACAACCGTAGGTCTTCGAGACAGCGGCTTCTTCATCGCTGAGCAACGGAAACGGCAGATCGAACTTCTTGATGAACTTCTGATGAGACTCCTTGCCGTCCAGACTTACACCGAGAATCACTGCCCCAGCTTTCTTAATGGGCGTGGCGGCATCGCGAAAGTCGCACGATTCCGTTGTACAGCCAGGGGTATCGTCTTTGGGATAAAAGTACAGCACCACCTGCTTGCCTGTGAAATCTTTCAGGCTGACCGGTTCTCCCGATTGATCGGGAAGTGAGAGGGCGGGAGCCTTATCACCGACTGTGAGTTCCTTTGCCATCTTTATGTACCCCTTTTCCTCTTAATATCGAGGCCCGCTACCGGGACCCGACCTGGTGCCCCCGGGCCCACGTGGTTGGTTCTTTTTGGGAGACTCTGGATCGCCATAGGGGCGAAGCGCGGGCGAATCCCAGATCACTTGGTCTCCCGGAGCCAGGTTCGCCGCTTCCATGAATTGTTGGCGCGCTTGCTCCGTATCGCCCAAGGCATACAAGGCCAAGGCATAGTTATAGTGCGCAGGCCCCGATTGAGGAGCCTCGGCCATCGCTTGAGAGAAATAATTCTTCGCCTCGTCGAATTGCTTCGCGTGATAAGCCTGGGTCCCCTGTTCCGTCAGCGTCACCACCTGCGGCTTGACTCCAGATTCGAGTGCCAATGGGACCAAGGGCTTCGCCTTGCTCGTCAAGGAACAGGCGACTGATGCGGCGAGCACGAGAATCACCCCGAGCATGAGTAGCCATGTTCTTACGCCGTTATGTTCTCCCAGTGGCTCACCCCTTCGCATGTTTCCGCGTCTCTTCCTCGAATGTCTTCCGATACAAAACTTCCCATTCCGCACTACCCTCAACGATTCCGCGCGAGTAGGAGGCTAATTTCGCTTTGACCTTTCGATCGATGTCTTCTTCTTTC